>NZ_SPKP01000016.1:0-142691 GCF_023127835.1 Pseudomonas sp. B329
GGGCAAGAGCGTTTTGGTTACTTTTGCGCTTTTCAAAAGTGAGCCGCTGTAAGAGCGGAACCAATAGCAGTCGTTACCCAAATAACGGATATGTACTCGGTCTGACCCAGCACCCTGGTCGGCCCTGAGGCCGCCATCGGGAGCAAGCCCCCTCCCACATTTTGCTGTATTTGCAATCAAGCACCGTGGCTTAGGGCAGCGTCACCTCGCGACGCTGCCACTCGTCCACCACATCACCCATAGTCTTGGGGACGCCATTGAGAATCCACGCCATAAAGGGGCGGTTGAACTTGAACGTCGGCCCGCACTGTTCACGCATGAAACGGCGCACGTTCTGAGTGTTTTTATAGCCCGGGGTCACCGGTGTCCCACGGGTGAGAGGGTCGCTGTGCCAGTCAAAAGCCATTTTTACCTCGGCTATGGGGTGGTGGTTACCACTCTAACCTCGAATCATCTCAGCCCATTTCAAAATTTCACTTTCCTTCCCTGCCGAAATTATTGCATGGTTGTACGACGACATACCTCGTCGTATCCACCCAACAAAAACAAGGAACACCCATGCCCAACCTCAAAGTGCTGATCGGCTTCCTGTGCCTGTTCTCCGGCTACGTCGCCGCTGCCCCCGCTGAAAAGGAAGTGGCCCAGGCAGTCGACCAACTGACCCAAGCCATGTTGCATCTGGACGTCAAGCAACTTCACGCGCTGACATCCGACACGCTCACCTACGGCCACTCCAGCGGCAAAGTGCAGAACAAGGCGCAATTTATCGCCGACCTGCAAACCCACACCAGCGCCTTCAAGACTCTGGAAATGCAGAACCAGACCATCACCCTTAATGGCGATACCGCCCTGGTGCGCAACCACTTCCATGCCCTGGCGGTTAACAGTGGTGTGGACACGCCAACCGATATCGACAACTTCCAGGTCTGGCAGAAGCAACACGGCAAGTGGTTGCTGATAGGGCGCCAGGCTTACAAATACTGAGCACAGCTCACCACGCCACCACTTTGCGTATCGTCTCCAGGGCCCCACGCAACTGCGCCATCGGCACCGATCCCAGGGCCACGCGCAGTGCGTGGGGCACCTGGGCCGAGACTGCGAACGGTTCGGCGGTGGACACGCAAATGCCTTCGCGCTGCAAGGTCATGGCGACTTGATCGGCGCGAGCCTCTTCTGCCAAAGGCAGCCACAGAAAATACGATGACGGATGGCTGACATACCGCACGCCCGTCAGCACTTGGGCTGCCAGTGCCTGGCGGGCTTGGGCATCCGCGCGTTTTTGCGCCTCCAGTTGCGCCACCGTACCGTCTTCGAGCCAGGCCACTGCAATGGCACTCATCACGCCTGGCACGCTCCAGGTGGTGGCCATGATCGTACGTTCCAACCTGCTCACCCAAGCTGAAGGCGCCGCGATAAACCCTATGCGCAAACCGGCGGCGACATTCTTGGACAGCCCACCCACATACACCGTGCGCTCCGGGGCCAGTGCCGCCAACGGCGCAGGTGCATCTTCGGCGAGAAACGCATAGGCGCCATCCTCGACGATCATCAGGTTGTGCTGCCGGGCAATCGCCACCAAACGCTCGCGCTGCTCCAGGCTCAGTACCCAGCCCAGCGGGTTATGCAGGGTTGGCATGCTGTATACCGCACGTACCGGGCGCTGGCGACACAGGCTATGCAGATGGTCCAGGTCCGGGCCGGCCGTGGTCACCGGGATGGCGACGATTTCCAGGTGCAGGGTTTCGGCCAGCGCCTTGAAGCCCGGATAAGTCAGCGCATCCACCGCGATCACATCCCCAGGCTTGAGCAACGTCATCAGGGTCACCGCCAAGCCGTGCTGGGCGCCGCTGACCACCAGCACCTGCTCGGCGTCCACCGTGAGTCCGCGGCTCAACAAGTGCCGGGCCATGGCGGCGCGCTCATGCACACGCCCCGCATGGGGCTGGTAACGCAGCAGTGCCTCCAGATCGCCCGACAACGCCAACTGGCGCAACGCCGTGCGCAACAGCTCGGCCTGCCCAGGCAAGGACGGGTAGTTGAAATTCAGGTCGAGCAGGCCCGGCGCCACCGTCATCTGCCCGCTGCCCTGCCCCGGCGGCAAGGTGATTTCACGCACGAAGGTACCGCGACCGGTCTCGCCACTGACCAGGCCCATGGCTTCCAACTCGCTGTACACCCGGCTTGCCGTGACCAGTGCCAAGCCATGCTCAGCGGCCAACTGGCGATGAGTAGGCAAGCGCGTGCCGGCGGGCATTCGTCCACTGCGAATGGCCTCGGCGAAGGTATCGACCAGCGATTTGTAGCGCGCACGGGGCATCGGGATGTATCCATGACAATTTTTTGATTGTCCTAATCTTCAGCCCTAGGATGAGCCGCACGCAACCCCACTTTCGGACATACCGTCATGGAACGCATCGCCCGCTTCGGCACCCTGGATGTCAGCACTCAGGGTTGGATCAACGGTTTTATCGGCGTGGTGATTTTCAGCGGATCGCTGCCGGCCACGCGCCTGGCGGTCATGGAGTTCGACCCGGTGTTCCTGACCATGATCCGCGCCACCCTCGCCGCCCTGCTGGGGGGCTGCCTGTTGTGGCTATTCAAGCAAAAACGCCCCACCCGTCAGCAATGGGCGCCCTTGGTGATCGTCGCTCTGGGCGTGGTGATCGGCTTTCCACTGCTCACAGCCCTGGCCCTGCAGTACGTGACCTCGGCCCACTCCATCGTCTTCATCGGCCTGCTGCCCCTGGCCACGGCGGTATTTGGCGTGCTGCGTGGCGGCGAGCGACCCAAGCCAGTGTTCTGGTTGTTTTCCATCCTGGGCAGCCTGTTGGTGATGGGTTACGCCCTTGCCCAAGGCTTGAGCGCCGCCCCTGCAGGCGACTTGTTGATGCTGTTGGCGGTGCTGGTCTGCGGCCTGGGTTATGCCGAAGGCGCCAAGCTGTCGCGCAGCCTGGGTGGCTGGCAGGTGATTTGTTGGGCGCTGGTGGTGTCGCTGCCGCTGGTGGCACCGTTGAGCCTGCTGCTGGCGCCTTCGACCCTCAGCGGCATTAGCCTGCCGGCGTGGCTGAGCCTGGGGTACGTGGCGCTGTTCAGCATGTTGATCGGCTTTGTGTTCTGGTACCGCGGCCTGGCCCAGGGCGGCATTGCCGCAGTCGGCCAGTTGCAGCTGCTGCAACCTTTCTTCGGCCTGGCGCTGGCCGCGGGCCTGCTGCATGAGCAGGTCAGCCTGGGCATGGTGCTGGTGACGTTCGCGGTGATCGGCTGCGTGGCCGGGGCGAAGAAGTTTGCCCGCTGACGCGTGGCCTGCTAAACAGGGAAGTCGCCTGAACAATAACAAGGACTTTGCATGACCACCGCTTCTCTCCAAGACATCACCGCTCCAGAAGGCATCTGCTACGGCTGCGGCAGCAGCAACCCCCATGGCCTGCATATCAAGAGCCGCTGGGCCGAAGATGGCGTACACGTGGTCGCCGAGCATCAACCCGAAGCCAAATATAGCGGCTGGCCAGACCTGGTCTACGGCGGCCTGATCGCCATGCTGGTGGATTGCCATTCCAACTGGACCGCCATGGCCTACCACTACCGCGCCGAACAGCGCGAACCCGGCAGCCTGCCGCGCATCGACTGCGTCACCGGCAACCTGGGGATCAAATTCATCAAGCCCACACCGATGGGCGTGCCACTGACCCTGCGCGCACGGGTCGAAGGCGACATCGGGCGCAAAAGCCGCGTGGTCTGCGAGGTGTACGCCGGTGACGTGCTCACGGCCATCGGCGATTCAGTTTTCGTACGCGTCGACACCGGTCAATTGGCCGCGGCCGCCCATGGTCGCGAGGTGTGATCCTGGTCTACAGTGACTGCAACCGCTGATCGAGGACTGCACCCATGCCCCGTCTTACCGCCAAGGACTTTGCTCCCGAACTGCTGGAACTCTACGACGGCTACGCCCACGGCAAGATCAACCGCCGCGAGTTTCTCGACCGTGCCGCGCTGTTCACCTTGGGCGGCCTCACCGCCTCGGCGCTGCTGGCAGCCCTGAGCCCCAACTACGCCCTGGCCGAACAGGTCAAATTCACCGATCCGGATATCGTCGCCGACTACATCACCTACCCTTCGCCCAAGGGCAACGGCACGGTGCGCGGCTACCTGGTGCGCCCGTCCAAGGCTGCGGCAAAACTGCCCGCCGTGGTGGTGGTGCATGAAAACCGTGGCCTGAACCCCTATATCGAAGACGTGGCCCGGCGCCTGGCCAAAGCCGGCTTCATTGCCCTGGCACCCGATGGCCTGACGTCCGTGGGCGGCTACCCCGGCAACGATGAAAAAGGCGTGGCGCTGCAACAGACTGTCGACCCGACCAAACTGATGAACGACTTCTTCGCCGCCATCGAATGGCTGATGCACCACGACAGCAGTACCGGCAAAGTCGGCATCACCGGCTTCTGTTACGGCGGCGGCGTGACCAACGCGGCGGCGGTGGCCTACCCGGAACTGGGCGCTGCGGTGTCGTTCTACGGGCGCCAACCCGAGGCCAAAGACGTGCCGCGCATCAAGGCACCGATCATGTTGCATTTCGGGGAACTGGATACGCGGATCAATGAGGGTTGGCCGGCGTATGAGCAGGCGTTGAAAGCTGCGGGCACGACGTATGAGGCTTACATCTACCAAGGCGCCAACCACGGTTTTCACAATGACTCAACGCCGCGGTATGACGAGGCAGCAGCCAACCTGGCCTGGGAGCGCACCCTGGGCTGGTTCCGCAAATACCTCGCCTAGCCGCCCCTCCCACATTCTTATTCAATACACGTCTGCAACCACCCCTTGAACGCCGACATCGCGGGTGTCTCGTTGCGTGACTGCAAACGGGTCAACCAATAACTGCCGGTCGTGATCCCCACATCGAACGGCTGGCGGATCACATCGCTTTCCAACTGGCGTGAAAACATCAACGCTGGCGCCAGGGCCACACCGCTGCCTTGCAGGGCGGCCTCCATCATCGCCAGCGACGAGTCGAACACGATACTGCGCGGTACCAGGGTGTCTGCCGGCAACCCGGCAGCCTGCAACCAAAGGCTCCACTCATCGGCACGGTAAGAGCGCAGCAAGGTGTGCTTCAACACGTCGGCCGGGCTGTGCAATTGCTCGGCAATCTGCGGCACGCACAACACCGTCAGCGGGGCTTCCAGCAAAGGGCAGGCCTCGGTGCCATGCCAGGCGCCTGCGCCAAACCGAATGGCGTAATCCAAGCCCTCGGCAGCGACATCAACGCGGTTGTTGTGAGTGGACAGGCGCAAATCAATAAACGGATAGCGGCTGTGGAAATCCGCCAAACGAGGCAATAGCCAGCCCACGGCGAAGGTGCCGACCGCGCCCACTGTCAGCACCTCGCGGTAGTGACCGCCCTCGAACTGGCCCAGGGTGTGGGCAATACGGTCGAAGGCTTCACGCAACACCGGCAACAGGGTTTCGCCTTCGCGAGTGAGCATCAGGCCGCGTGGCAGGCGCTTGAACAGCGTGACATTGAGCTGCGCTTCGAGGCTTTTGACTTGATGGCTGACTGCGGCTTGGGTCACGCATAGCTCGATGGCCGCGCGGGTAAAGCTCAAATGGCGCGCCGAGGCTTCAAAAGCGCGCAGGGCATTGAGGGGCAGATGGGAACGCAACAAGGCTTACCCCAATTTTTCTAATGGCTGGTGCGAGATATCATCGTTTGCTCCGGGTATAAAATCCACCTAGATTTGCCACGCCTGCGCAGGCTCTGATCATCATTGCCACTTTTACATGGAAGCGAATCACCATGAAATATCAGCCAAAGTACCTGGTTTCAGCTTTGCTGCTCGTATCCGGCGGCTGTATGGCCGCCACCGATATACGCCAGGTCGTGGACAGCAACGTCAAACCCTTGATGCAACAGCAAGGCATCCCCGGCCTTGCGGTCGCGGTGGTGAACCAGGGCAAGGTGCAATACTTTAATTACGGCGTAGCCGCCAAGGACACCCAGGCCGCGGTCACTCAAAACACGCTGTTCGAAATCGGCTCGGTAAGTAAAACCTTCACCGCTACCCTTGGTGGTTATGCCCAGGCCATCGGCAAGCTCAAGCTGTCGGACACAGCCAGCCAGTACTTGCCGTCCCTGGCCGGCAGCGCGTTCGATCGCATCAGCCTGCTGCAACTGGCGACCTATACCCCTGGCGGCTTGCCGCTGCAATTTCCGGATGCAGCCGACAGTGCATCGACCATGCTGGGCTACTTCCAGCATTGGAAGCCCACTTACGCTGCGGGTGAACAACGCTTGTACTCCAACCCCAGCATCGGCCTGTTCGGCTACCTGACCGCGCAAAGCCTGGGCCAGCCGTTCAACGTTGCCATGGAGAAGACGCTGCTGCCCAAGCTAGGGTTGACCAACACGTATGTCAGCGTGCGCACGGACAAAGCCAGCCAATATGCCCAAGGCTATGACAAGCAGCAAAAACCTGTGCGCGTCAGCCCCGGCGCGCTGGACAGTGAAGCCTACGGGCTCAAGACCACCAGCCAGGACCTCGCCCGCTATGTCATTGCGAACATGCACCCGCAAACCCTGGAACAGCCCGTGCAACAGGCCATCGCCGCCACCCACGCTGGCTACTACACCGTGAACGGCATGACCCAGGGCCTGGGCTGGGAGCGCTACCCCTACCCCATCACCCTGCAAGCGTTGATCGACGGTAACTCCACACCGATGGCAATGGAGCCGCACAAGGTCACCTGGCTCAACCCGGCCCAGGCGCAGCCGGCCAACGTGCTGTACAACAAGACCGGCTCTACCGGTGGCTTTGGTGCGTATGTGGCGTATGTGCCGAGCAAGGATATGGGCGTGGTGATTCTGGCCAACAAGAACTACCCGAATGCCGAGCGGGTAAAAGTGGCCCATGCGATCTTGAGTGCGATGGATCAATAGCGCCCAACACAAAACATGTGGGAGGGGGCTTGCTCCCGATGAGGGGGTGTCAGCAAGCACATCTGTGACTGACCCACTGCTATCGGGAGCAAGCCCCCTCCCACCCTACATCCCCAGCCACTGCGGCAGCGCAAGGGAAATGAACGGCAAGTAAGTCACCATGATCAGGAACACCAGCAAAATCATCAGCCACGGCATCGCCGCGCGAATGGTCTGCCCCAGCGTCAACCCGGTCACCGCCGAAGTCACGAACAGGTTCAACCCCACCGGCGGGTGCACCAGGCCGATTTCCATATTCACCACCATCACGATCCCCAGATGAATCGGGTCAATCCCAAGCTTCATCGCGATCGGGAAGAAGATCGGCGCCAGGATCAACACAATGGCCGAAGGCTCCATAAAGCTGCCGGCAATCAGCAGCACCACGTTGACCATGATCAGGAAACCAATCGGCGTCAGCCCTTCGGAAATCACCCACGCAGTGATTTCCTGGGGGATCTGCTCAGTGGTCAGCACATGGGCAAACAGCATGGCGTTGGCGATGATGAACATCAGCATGATCGACAAGCGCCCCGACTCCAGCAGCACCTTGGGGCAGTCGCGCAGCGTCATGTCCTTGTAGATGAACAGCGCGACAAACGCCGAGTACACCGCCGCCACCGCTGCGGCTTCAGTCGGGGTGAACATGCCGCTGTAGATACCGCCGAGGATGATCACCAACAGCAACAGGCCCCAGAACGCCCGGCGTGCGCAACTCAACCACTCGCGGAACGTCGCCCGTGGTTGCGCGGGTAGCTTCTTGATACGCGCGACGATGTAGATCGCGATCATCAACATCAGGCCCAGCAACAGTCCCGGGATCACCCCAGCCATGAACAGCTTGCCCACTGAGGTTTCGGTCGCCGCCGAATACACCACCATCACAATCGAAGGCGGAATCAGGATACCCAAGGTCCCGGCGTTGCAGATGATCCCCGCACCAAACTCCTTTGGATAACCGGAACGCACCATGCCTGCCACGGCAATCGAGCCCACCGCCGCCACCGTGGCCGGTGACGAGCCGGACAGCGCGGCAAACAACATGCAGGCCAGCACCGCTGCAATCGCCAGACCGCCACGGATATGACCGACACAGGCATTGGCAAAGTCGATCAGCCGCTGAGCCACGCCACCAGTGGTCATAAAGGCACCGGACAGCAGGAAGAACGGGATCGCCAGGAAGGTATAGGCGTCGCTGGTTTCAAACAGCTTGATCGCCAGGGAGCTCACCGAGTCCTGGCTGAACATCAGGATCGACACCGCGCCGGACAGCCCCAGGGAAATCGCAATCGGCACGCCAAGGAACATGAACACGAACAACAGCAGAAACAGACAGAGCACGGCCATCAGTGACGCTCCTCATGGCTGCCGGCCAACTTGCTGGCCTCCCCGGCCTCATCGGCCAATCCCAACCCGACCTGGCGGTGGGTAAAAATGCGGTAGAAAATTTCCAGGTAGCGAATCAATACCAAGGCAAAACCGATAGGCACGATCACCACGATGTCACCGACGTCGATACCGAACTGGTCAAGGTCCTCGGCACCGATATGCGCGGTCATTACCGCACTCACCCACTTGTAGCTGGCGACCATGAACAGGCCGGCGTAGGCCAGGCAGCACAGGCAGGCGAGCATCCCGAGCAAGCGTTGTACCGGGCGTTTGGTCAACCTGACCAGCGCGTCCACGCCCAGGTGGCCGGCGGTGCGTACTCCGTAGGAAATGCCGAAGAAAATCAACCAGCCGAACATGGCCTTGGTCAGCGCCACGCTCCAGGTCATGTCCTGGGCCCAGGTCATGGTGGTGTCGCCCAGGGCATTGAAGAAGTGACTGCTCCAGGCCCATTTATCCGCCAGAGCAAAGAACAGGGTGTAGATGTTATTGAGCATGACGTAGACGAATGTCACCAGGGTCATGGCGGCCAGCAGGAAGGCAATAAAGCCTTCCTCCAGGTGCTCCCAGACGCGCCTTAGCGTTTGCATGGCAAAACCTCGCGAGGCAAATGAAATACCAGGGTGGAACTTGCCCGAAATGTGGGAGGGGGCTTGCTCCCGATAGCAGTGTGTCAGCTTGCAGATCTGTCTCTGATCCACCGCTATCGGGAGCAAGCCGCCTCCCACATTGGATCTCAGTACACCCTGGGATTATTGGTTGGAAGCGTCCGCTGCCTTGATCAGCTCAGCCCCGATCTGGCTGCGAACTTCTGCCACACCGGGCGCATGGCTTCGCGCCAGAGCGTGCGTTGCTCGGGGGTAAGTTCGATGATCTCGCTGGTCTTGGCATCGATGATCTTCTGCCTGGCAGACTGGTTCAGCGCTTCGGCCTGCTTGTTCACCTCGACAGTGACTTCGGCCATGATCTGCTCCAGCGTGCTGCGCACATCCGGCGCCAGGCCGTTCCAGAACTTGGCGTTGGTGATCACCATGTAGTCGATCAGGCCATGGTTGGACTCGGTGAAATACTTCTGCACCTCGTTGACCTTCTGGCTTTCATAGTTCGACCAGGTGTTCTCAGTGCCATTCACGGTGCCGGTCTGCAAGCCCTGGTAAACCTCGGCAAAGCTCATCTTGCGCGGGTTGGCGCGGATCGCCTTGAACTGCTCTTCAAGCACGCTGGAGGCTTGCACGCGAAACTTCAGGCCACGGGCGTCCTTGGGTTCGTGCAGGGCCTTGTTGGCGGAGAGTTGCTTGAGGCCGTTGTGCCAATAGGCCAGGCCGAGAATGTTCTTGTCCTGCATTGCAGTCAGCAGTTGCTTGCCCTGGGCGGCCTGGAAACGGTCGACGGCAGCCAGGTCGTTGAACAGGAACGGCAGGTCGTAGATCTGCACCTGTTTGGTGTACTGCTCGAACTTGGCCAGGGACGGCGCCAGCATCTGCACGTCACCCAACAGCAACGCTTCCATTTCCTTGCCATCGCCGAACAGCGACGAGTTGGGGTACACCTCGACCTTGACCTTGCCGGGCAGGCGTTCTTCGGCGAGCTTCTTGAACAGCAGCGCGCCCTGGCCTTTGGGCGTGTTCTCGGCCACCACGTGGGCGAACTTGATCACAATCGGGTCAGCCGCCTGGGCCAGGCCCGCGGCGAACAAGGTGGCGGCGCACAGCAGCGCCCGAGAGAGCTTGAGCATGGGAAATCACCTTCTTATTGTTGTGTTGTAAGGCAAAGTGCCTGATGTGCTGCATATTGAGAATTTCGAATTTTAGATACCTGCGTTCGGCCTGGCCGAACACCAACCTCAAGGAGCATGTCGATCCTGTGGGAAGGCTTATCCAGTCAGGGTTGGGCAGCCAGCAGTCTCTGTGCCCGCAGCAACACCGGCGCATCCACCATCTGCCCATCAATCTGATAGGCCCCTGCCCCATGGGCACTCGCCTCCACTACCCGCTTGGCCCAGGCCAGTTCTTCGGCGCTGGGCGCCAACGCCTGGTGAATCACCGGCACCTGCTTGGGATGAATACACAACGCCCCGGCAAAGCCCATTTCATAGGCGTGCCGGATCGAACTGCGCAGGCCCTCAGGGTCGTCGATGGCCGGATGTACGCCGTCCAGCGGTGCCACCAGGTCGGCGGCGCGGGAATGCACGATCAGTGACAGGCGCGCCTGGTCGAGGGCAAACTCAGCAGCGCGGGAATGGCTGCTCAGGTTCAGATCCAGGGCCAGGTCCAAGCCACCGAACGACAGCCGCTCTACCAGCGGAGCATGGGCAATCTCGGCCACCGCCAACAAGCCGCGAGCGCTTTCGATGATCGGCCAGATGGGTTTGCCGGTGGCAGCCACTACGGCGACCTGGGCTGCGCTCTCGACCTTGGGGAGCAGCACACCCGCGACATTTGCATGAGCCTTGCAGAACGCCACATCCTCAAAATGCTCGACGTGTTCCGGCGCATTGATGCGCACCCACACCTGAGCCTCGGGGTGGGCCTGCAGGAACATCCCCAGATTGTCCCGGGCCTGGCGCTTGAGCG
This sequence comes from Pseudomonas sp. B329, assembly GCF_023127835.1. Taxonomy (NCBI): domain Bacteria; kingdom Pseudomonadati; phylum Pseudomonadota; class Gammaproteobacteria; order Pseudomonadales; family Pseudomonadaceae; genus Pseudomonas; species Pseudomonas sp. B329. Next base: position 10,936 of record NZ_SPKP01000016.1, read on the forward strand.
GCTCTTCCACGGCGTCTTCAAAATCCACAATCACTGCGTCGGCGCCGCTGGCCAAGGCTCTGGCGAACCGCTCCGGGCGGCTGCCCGGCACAAACAACGCTGAACGAACTAAAGGCTTTGGCATCGCACACTTCCTGATCAGATAACGCCGCGCGCACGCAGGCTGTCGATGGCCTCACCGGAATAACCCAGCTGGTCGAGAATGCCCTGGCTGTGTTGCCCCAGTGCCGGCACACCATCCATGCGCGGGGTAAACGCGGCGTTACGCGCTGGTGGCAGCAGCGAGGGCAACGGCCCGGCCGGGCTGTCGACTTCACGCCAACTGTCGCGGGCCTTGAGTTGAGGGTGGGCCCATACGCCTTGCATATCGTTGACCCGCGCGCTGGCGATCTGCGCATCCTCCAGACGCTGAATCACCGCCTCGGCGTCCAACCGGGCAAAACTGTCCACGATAATCTGGCGCAGCGCCTCGCGGTTGGCCGAACGCTTGAAGTTGGCGCTGAAACGTTCGTCCTTCGCCAGCGCCGGGGTGAGCAGTACCTTGTCGCAGAACGCCGCCCACTCGCGCTCATTCTGCAACCCGAGCATCACCGTGCCGCCATCACCGGTGGGAAACGGCCCATAGGGGTAAATCGTCGAATGTGCAGCGCCCGCACGCGGGGGCGGCGGCGCGCCGTCGAAGGCGTAATACATCGGGTAGCCCATCCACTCCACCAGGCTTTCCAACATGCTCACATCGATACGGCTGCCCTTGCCGGTCGTGCCCCGCAGCAGCAACGCCGAAAGAATGCCGCTGTAGGCATACATGCCCGCGGAGATATCCGCGATGGAGCAGCCGGCCTTGGCCATCTGCTCATCACCCGGGCCGCCAGTCACCGACAGGAAGCCGCCTTCGCTCTGGATCAACAAGTCGTAGGCCTTCTTTTTCTCGTAGGGCCCGCCTTCGCCATAACCGGAAATATCGCAGACGATCAGCCTTGGAAAACGTTGATGCAGTGCCTCGAACGACAAGCCCATGCGCGCCGCCGCGCCGGGTGCAAGGTTTTGCACCAGCACATCGGCATCGGCCAGCAGCGCTTCAAGGATTGCGCCCGCCTCGTCCTGCTTGAGGTCCAGGGTCAGGCTTTCCTTTGAACGGTTGGTCCAGACGAAATGCGATGCCAGGCCGCGCACGCGTTCGTCATAACCTCGGGCAAAGTCACCGACACCGGGGCGCTCGACCTTGATCACGCGGGCGCCGAGATCGGCCAATTGGCGGGTACAGAATGGCGCGGCAATCGCGTGTTCCAGGCTGACAACCGTGATGCCGTCCAGCGGTCGTTGATTACTCATGACAAATCCCTCAAAGCCAATGGGCCATGGACACGGTGTTACGCAGGTTCCATACCTGCTCGATCAGGCCACTTGCCTGGGCGGGGGTACGGGCGCCGCTGAAGTGAGTCAGGCGCTGGAACTTATCCGCCAGTTCGACGCGGCTCAGGGTGTTGCCCGGGTCGCCCTTGGGCTCGTCGATGGCACCGTGCAGCGTGCGCCCGTCAGTGGTGGTGACGATGACACGGCCCAGCCAGCGTTGCGGATAGGCACTATCGACCTCGGGGTCGAGGGTCATGCTGACCTTGTCGCGAAAGGCCGCGACCGCAGGGTCGGTCAACGCCAGTTCATGGAACTCGGGCAACCCTGCTTTGCCATGCACCGCGATCAGGCCAAGCACGGTGCCCATGGAGAATTTGGCCTGGTGCACGGTGGCCGGCACCGTCACCCGGCCGAGCACATCGATGGCGCCTTGATGCACGCGGGTTTCCACCCGGGAGATCTGCTCAACGCTCAAGCCTTCACGCTGCATCACGTCCAGTAGCGCATCCGCAGCGGGATGGGTGTGGCGGCAGGAGGCGTGGAACTTGAACGAGGTTTCCACCAGCGCCCAGCGGCTACCCAAATCAGCGGACAACTTGCTAGGTTCTGAATCACTCGACATGCCCGCCGCCAAGCCTTGATCGCCTTCAAGGATATTGCGCGCACCGGTCAATCCATCGGCTGTCAGGTAAGCTGCCAGCAAGCCATCCGCTGCGGCTTTGGCCGTGTGCAGTTGCTTGGAGTCGGCGGCATCGCGCAAGAACTCCCACAGCCCTGCCGCTTGAGTGCCGGCACTGCCGAGCAGGTTGATGAACTGTTCCTGGTTGAAGTCGAGCAATTTGCCCACGGCGACCGCCGCCGCCAGGGTGCCGACGGTGGCCGTGGTGTGGAAGATGCGGTAGTGCGAGCGGCCCAGGAACTCGCCGATGCGAATCCCGGCCTCATAACCGGCCACCGCAGCCAGCAACAGATCGCGACCCGATTTGCCCAGGTCCTGGGCGGCCGCCAGCGCGGCGGGAAACACCACCGTGGCCGGGTGCAGCACCGAACTGTTGTGCAGGTCATCCTGCTCCACCAGGTGCGACGATGCCGCATTGACCAGTGCCGCAAAATACGCGCTGCTGCTGGCGCCGCTGACGATCACCTGGGCCGGGCCGCTGCTCGGCCCCATCTTCTGCGCATAGCGCTCGAACAGGGGAATCGGGTGTGCGCCCTGGCTGGCCAGCGCCGAGGCGAGCCAATCCAGATACAGCTCCTCGATGCGATCCAGTACGTGCTCGGGCAACTGCGAGTAGGTCAGATCAGCGAGGAATTGGCACAGGGCTTGGGTATGACGCATGCTCAGGCCCTCAGAAACTGCGTGGCAGTTCGAGCAGGTGCTCGGCCACGTAGGACAGGATCAGGTTGGTGGAAATCGGCGCCACCTGGTACAGGCGCGTCTCGCGGAATTTGCGTTCCACGTCGTATTCGCAGGCAAAACCAAAGCCACCGTGGGTTTGCAGGCAAGCGTTGGCTGCCTCCCACGACGCCTTGGCCGCCAGGTACTTGGCCATGTTGGCGCTGGCCCCGGCGTTCTTGCCGCTGTCGTATTCCTCGCAGGCACGCCAGCGCATCAAGTCGGCCGCTTCGATCTCGATATGCGCTTCGGCAATCGGGAATTGCACGCCCTGGTTCTGCCCGATTGGCCGGCCAAACACCACGCGGTCGCGAGCATAGGCGCTGGCCTTTTCGATAAACCAGCGGCCGTCGCCGATGCACTCGGCGGCGATCAGGGTGCGCTCGGCATTGAGGCCATCGAGGATGTATTTGAAGCCCTTGCCCTCTTCGCCAATCAGGCTGTCGGCCGGCAGTTCCAGGTTGTCGAAGAACAGTTCGTTGGTCTCATGGTTGACCATATTGGCGATGGGCTGCACGCTCAGGCCGTTACCGATGGCCTCGCGCAGGTCGACCAGGAAGATCGACATGCCTTCGGACTTTTTCTTCACCTCGGCCAAGGGTGTAGTGCGCGCCAGCAGGATCATCAGGTCGGAATGCTGCACTCGCGAGATCCAGACTTTCTGGCCGTTGATCACGTACTTGTCGCCGCGTTTGATCGCGGTGGTCTTGATCTTGGTGGTGTCAGTGCCGGTGGTGGGCTCGGTGACGCCCATTGATTGCAGGCGCAGTTCACCGCTGGCCAGCTTGGGCAGGTAGAAGCGCTTTTGCGCCGCGCTGCCGTGACGCAACAGGGTGAACATGTTGTACATCTGGCCATGCACGGTGCCGGAGTTACCGCCGCAACGGTTGACCTCTTCGAGGATCACCGACGCTTCGGCCAGGCCCAGGCCGGAACCGCCGTACTCTTCGGGGATCATTGCCGACAGCCAGCCGGCAGCGGTCAGGGCCTTGACGAAGGCTTCGGGGAAGCCTTTGTCTTCGTCGATCCTGCGCCAGTAGGCGGCATCGAACTCGGCGCACAAGGCGCGCAAGCCTTCGCGGATGGCATTGAGTTCTTCGTTGTCATTGGGGTTCATGCGCGGCTCTCCGCCTGTTGTTCTTGGGTTATTCGAAATGCACCTGGGCGGTCTGCGCCAGACCTTCAGCGTTGCCAGCCCAAAGTTCTGCGACGCCGGTTGCGCTGATGCGCCCGCCGACTTCAAACGGCTGCGGTGCAATCAACGGGCGCACGCCGCGATAGATGAAACGGCGCAGCGTGGCTTCAGGGTGCGCCCGGCAGAACGCACGCAGGCTCAAGGTGGCGATCAGTGGGCCATGCACCACCAAGCCGCTGTAGCCTTCAGTGGCGGTGACATAGGGATAGTCGTAATGGATGCGGTGGCCGTTGAAGGTCACGGCGCTGTAGCGGAACAACAGGGTTGGTGTCGGTTCCACCGCTTCTGTCCATTCGCCCCGGACCAGGGCATCGCCGCTGCCGGGTTTGGGCGGCGTGGGCTCGCGATAGACGATGTCCTGTTCCTCGCGGATCGCCAGGCGCCCGGCCTGGGAATAGTCGTGGCGCACCGTGACAAACAACAGCGAACCGGTGCGACCGGTCTTTTCTTCGACCTGAGTGATGGTCGACACGCGGGTCGCCGCCTCGCCGGCTCGCAGCGGGTGCACAAACTCGATACGCCCACCGGCCCACATGCGATTACGGTTATCGGCCGGTGGCAAGAACCCGCCGCGAGCCGGGTGGCCATCGCTGCCCAGGGCCGACTCCGGCAGCGGGTCCTGGAAAAAGCACCATTGCCACAATGCGGGTACGGCTGCACCGTCGGCAGGCACCCCTTCACCGAACGTGGCGGCGATGCGCTTGAGCAGGTTATAGCTCAGGTGGTCGTGGGCGGTCTCGCTTCGGCCGATCCAATCAGTGGCGCTCATCGGGTGCAGATCCTCAGGCAGTGGGTGTCTGCTGCCGATCATGCAAGGGCCTGCCCGTTCTGAGAATTTGCATTTCAATAAACCAGCGTTCGGTTATGCTGAACGCTGCCACCCTGTACCGGGAGTCTTGCATGCACTTTGATCTCGCCGACCTGCGCCTGTTTATCCATATCGCCGAATCCCCCAGCCTGACCCAGGGCGCCAAGCGCGCGTTTCTGTCGCCGGCCGCCGCCAGTGCGCGGATCAAGGCCCTGGAAGGTCAGCTCGACACCCGCCTGTTGTACCGCGACAGCCGTGGCGTGGAGATCACCCCGGCGGGCGAGCGCCTGTTGCACCATGCGCGATTGATCATGCGTCAGGTGGACTACCTGAAAAGCGAGTTCACCCAATACGGCGTGGACTCAGCCGGGCATATCCGCATCTTCGCCAACACCACGGCGGTCACCGAGTTCTTGCCGGAAGTGCTGGCGGGCTTTTTGTCCCAGCGCCCAGGCGTGACCGTCGACCTGCAGGAGCGCCTGTCTCGGGACATCGTGCGCGGCGTACTCGATGGCACCAGCGACATGGGCATTATTGCCGGTCCCGTGGAAGCTGCTGGCTTGCAGGTGCTGCATTTCAGTACGGATGAATTGGTGCTGATGGTGCCCGTCGGGCATCCCTTGGCCGATCAGCCTTCGGTCACCCTCGAACAAACCCTCGCCTACCAGCATATCGGCCTGCATGAAGGCAGCACGCTGCTGAGTTTCCTGCGCGAACATGTCGAGCGCCTGGGCAAGCAGTTGTCGCTGCGCATCCAGGTGTCGAGCTTCGAGGCGATCTGCCGGATGGTCGAGACCGGCGTGGGCATCGGGATCATTCCCGAGTCCGCCGCCCAGCGCCATAGCCGCACCATGCAGTTGGTGACGGTGAAGCTGGACGAGCCTTGGGCGATTCGCGAGCGCAGCATTCTGGTGCGCGAGTTGGAGGCATTACCGGGGACCATTCGGGCACTGATCGCCACATTGATGCCCTGATCTTGTAGGCGCGAGCAAGTTCGCTCCTACAGTTGGCCGTTAACAGTCTTTGACAGTTTCCCGACAAAGCACTCAAAGATTCTCAGCCCCCGCCGCCCTAGCATTCCAGCATCCAAATCATCATTCGGGTGCTCTTGATGTTTCGCAGACTGCGCGGTATCCCGCTATTGGGTTGCCTGCTGAGCAGTATCGGTTGCCACTCGCAACCGCCTGCTCCGCCGCCGATTCAAAAAGGCGATTACGGCGCGATCATCCGTTACCTGCAAACACGCATACCCCGGGAGATGGTCCGGGAAAATGTGGCAGGCTTGTCGATTGCCCTGGTCAATGGCCAGGAGTTGATCTGGGCCCGTGGCTTTGGCCTGGCCGACAAGGCCCAGGGTGTGCCGGTGACGCCCAACACGGCGTTTCGCGCCGGGGGGATTTCCAAACTGATCACCGCCACGGCGGCGTTGCAGTTGGTGGAGCAACAGCGCCTGGCACTGGATGCACCGATCCAGCAAACCCTGCGTGAATTTTACGTACGCTCGCGCTTTCATGACGACCAGGCCGAAGCAGATCGCGCCATCACGTTACGGCGTTTGCTCAGCCATCAATCCGGCCTGCCCAGTGAGCACCTGCGTGACCTGCACAGCACCTATGCCATGGGGCAGATGCCGATGCGCGTGTCGGGCGTATGGCTGAGCAGCCCGCCCGGTTTTCAGGTGGCTTATTCCAACCTCGGCTATTCGCTGGTGGGTGCCGCCATCGAGCGCAGCAGCGGCAAAAGCTTCGAACCCCAGCTACAAAGCAGCCTCTTGACCCCCTTGCACATGAACCAGTCCAGTTTCCTCGGCACCGGCGCGCAATTGAGCTTTCGCGCCCTGGGTTATGAGGACGGCAACGCCAGCACCGACGCCCAGGTACGCGACCTTGCCGCCGGTGGCCTGTGGGCCAGCCCCAAGGATCTGAGTCACTACGTGCAGATGTTGTTTGCCAAAGGCACCTACAAGGGCAACCGCGTGCTGGGCAGCGCTTCAATAGATCAAATGTTCACCCAGCAAAACACCGGCAACGCCTTGGATTTTGACTGCCAGATGGGCCTGGGCTGGTTTCTGGCGCCATGCGGTGACGAGCCGATTGCCCCCGGTGTGCGTACTTACCAGCACAGCGGCGGCGGCGATGATTTCGCCGCCCAGGTGACCCTGCTGCCGGACCAGCAACTGGCCGTGATCATCATGGCCAACGACAGCAATGCCGAAGAGATGGTGGTGTCGCTGTCCACCGACAGCCTGCGCCTGATGCTTGAAGCACAAACCGGCGAGCGCGCCTGCGCCGACGACTGCCAGGCTCCCGGCCACGGTCTAAAACTGCGCCACGTGCCAGCGGCCGTCGACCGCAAGCGCCTGGCCGGGTTCTACGCGACCCCCTGGGGCGTATTCCGTATCAAGGATGACCGTGAGCGCCTGGCCGGCGAACTGGCCGGCTACACCTTCGACTTGTTGCGCGATGACCAGGGCTGGCTGCGTGCGCAGAAAAAGGTCCTGGGTTTTTGGCTCAAGGACCTGGGCGACCTGGGTCGCATCCAGCTTGATGTAGTGACGGTACAAGGCCGGCAGATGCTCACGGCCCGCAGCCACGGCCAACGCATTGCTATCGGTGAGCGCATCGAGCCGCCGACCCTGTCTACGGCTTGGGCCGACACCATCGGCACCTATCAGGTACTCAACAGCCATGAACCCGACGCACCGTTGAGCGGTATCAGCGTGCGCCTGGAAGACGGCTTCCTGGTGATACGCGGCCAATTGCACGACGAGCCTCTGACTGACTACATCCTGCTGCCGGTCGACAACGCCCACGCGGTACTCGCCGGCACCGGCTACGGCCTGGGCGACACCGTCAGCCGCCAGGTCAACGGGCTGAGCGCTTCGGGTTATTCCTTCAAACGCACCCAGTCCCCCCACACACCCTTGAATTTCTAACCTGGAGAAACACCTGATGCACGCAAAAAACCTGTGCCTGTCAGTGACCTCACTGTGCCTGCTTGCCGCCGCCGACACGGCGCTTGCCGAAGACTGGCAATACAGCCTCAAGGCCGGCATAGCCAACGCCCCCCGCTACAGTGGCAGCGACGAACGCATGACGGCGCCTGTGCTGGGCGGCAAAATCATCAGCCCTTGGGGCGTCTTCCTCGACACTGATACGGGCCTGGGCTGGGGTTATGAAGGCAATGCCTTGAGCTTCAGCGCATACGTTGGCGCAAGCGATTCGCGCAAGGATAAAAACGAAAGCATGCATGCCGGCTCCAAACGCCTCAAAGGCATGGGCGAGATCAAGTCACGCCCGCAACTGGGGGTGAGTGCCGCCTACAACCTCGGCGGTGTGATCATTGGCGCCACCCTGGAACATGCGCTTGAAGAAGATAAACACAAGGACACCGGCAAGGTTTTTACTCATCTGGAGTTGAGCCTGGGGACCAATCTCTATGAAGGCCGTTACGGTTCCGTCGATACCGCCATCAACAGCCACTTTGGTGACCGCGACTACCTGCAGACCTGGTACGGCGTGACCACCGGCCAAGCCGCGCGCAGCCGCTTCAAGGCATACAAGGCCAGCGGCGGCAATATCAGCAATGGCATGAACCTTACGTGGAGCTTGCCAATCAGCGAGCACACACAGTTCTCGACGCTGCTGGATGTGCAGTACCTGGCGGATAAAGCGGGCAAGAGCCCGATTGTGGAGCGCCGCTTGCAGACGTCGGTGATGGGGATGGTGGAATACACCTTCTGATTCAAGTTGGTAACCCAATCAAAATGTGGGAGGGGCAGTGCAGTATTCAAAAGGTGTTACTCGCCATACGCCCAGGTCATCCGAAACGACGCCCCGCCCCACTCCGAATCCAGCACTTCCACCTGCCCGCCATGCCACTGGCTGACGCGTTTGACCAATGCCAGGCCCAAGCCAAACCCTCCAGTACGGCGGTCGCGGCTGGCATCGAGGCGCAGGAACGGTTCGAAGATCTTGGTGCGGCCCTCCAGCGGCACGCCTGGGCCATCGTCATTGACCCGTACTTCATAGCCGTTGCCGAACTTGACCAGCGACACTTCCACGCGGCGATCGGCATAACGGATGGCGTTACGCAGCAGGTTGATCACCGCCCGCGCCATAAAGCGTGGCTCGATGCGGATAAAGTCGACCTCACAGGTACGCAGCGATAACTGCACCCCCTGTGCTTCGGCCTCCAGGGCCACACTGCCGATCACGCTGTCGAGCCAGCTGTGGGCTTCGATGTTCTCGCGGGTGACCTGGGTGGCACCGCGCTCCAGGCTGGCGTAGGTCAACAGTTCGGAAACCATTTCTTCCAGCTCGCCGAGGTCGGCGTACATATCGGCAATCAACTCGCTGCTCTGGCGTGGATCGATCTGCTGGCGCAGTTGATCAAGTTCAAACGACAAGCGCGCAATCGGCGTGCGCAATTCGTGAGATACGGCGTTGGTGAGTTCGCGCTGGTTGGCGATCAGGCTCTCGATGCGCTCGGCCATCTGGTTGAAGTGCCCTGCCAGTTCGCGAACGGTGGAGCGCCTTGGCAACAGGATGCGTGAGCCGAGGTCATTGTCACCAAAACGTTGCGCCGCCAGGCGGATATGCTCCAGGTCACGCCAGTGCGGGCGTACCCAGAAATACAGGACGATGGCCAGGCCTGCGCCCAGAAAGCCATAAGCCCACAAATACAGCCATTTGGGTTCTTCCGGCAGCTGAATCTCAAGTAATTGCGGGCCGCCGTCAATCGCTGACAGGAACTTCATAAAATCCTCGCGTACCACCACTTGGTCACTCGCCAGGAGTTTCTGTTCGCGCTCGCTCAGGTGCTGGGCGTCGCGCTGCACCAGTTTCAGGCGCAAGCCATAATGCGGCTGCAGCTCATCCAGGCGTGCCTGGCGCGCCTCTCCCTGTACCGGTCGCAATTGTTCCACCAGGGCCCACGCCGGGCCGCGCAAGGCTTCACGGTTATACGTCTCGTTGGACTCGGGCATGTAAGCGTCCAGGCCATAGTTGACCAGCCAGACCGACCCGGCCAGGCCGAGCGCGAGGATCACATAGAGGCGCAGATACAAGCGCAGCATCTAAACCTCCCACGCGAACGGATTGAACAGGTAACCCTTGCCCCAGATGGTTTTGATGCACACCGGCTCGCGTGGGTTGTCGTTGAGCTTGCCGCGCAATTTGCTGATGTAGACGTCAACGCTGCGATTGAGGCCATCAAAGGCAATGCCACGCATACGGTTGAGGATGTCATCGCGCGAGAGGATCTTGCCCGAGCTGCTGGCCAGTAACCACAGCAACTCGAACTCCATGGTCGTCAGATCGATGGTCTGACCGCCCAGGCTGACGACCCGGCAGCTGCGATCAATCGACAAGCGGCCGAACTCCAGGGCACCCCGCGCCGCGGGCTCGGGCACCTGGCGGCGCTGCAACGCACGCAAACGTGCAAGCAGCACTGGCGGCTTGATCGGCTTGATCACGTAATCGTCAGCACCAGACTCAAGGCCCAGGATATGGTCCAGATCGTCTTCCTTGGCTGTCAGGATCACGATGGGCGTGTCTGACACATTGCGAATTTCGCGGCAAACATGCAGCCCGCTCTGGCCCGGAAGCATCAAATCGAGCACGACAATCCTGGGTTTGAAGTCCAGGAACGCTGCCAGGGCTTCATCGCCCCGGTGCACGACACGCACCTCAAAACCATGCTGCGACAGGAACTGCGCGATCAGCCCTGCCAGCTTTTCATCGTCCTCAACGAGCAGGACCTTGCCCAGACCCAGGTTTTCCATAAGTTCTCAGTGTAGAAACGCAGATTGAAGTGCGCGCATTATAGGTGGCAAGCAGGCGCACAGAAGCAGCTGGCCAGTACGAGCTGATGAAGCTTCATGCTTTTAAGAGTTTTTAACAAATAGCCTGCAATCTTTAACGCCATTCTCAAGGAGTTGTATGCGCAAGGATTATCTGGCGTTCTTCGTTTCGCTGTTCCTCTCGCGGCTGGCCGACCAGATCCTGCTGTTCATCGTGCCGCTGATCGTGTTCCAGACCACTCAAAGCGTGTCTTGGGCGGGCTTGGCGTTTTTTGTCGAATCGCTGCCGCGCTATCTGGCATTTCCGGTGTGCGGAGCCTTGTGCGACAGGTTTTCACCCGTACGCATTCTGCATATCAGCCAGGTGTATCGGGCACTGGCCTGCGTGGTGGCGGTGGCGCTGTATGGGCTGTTCGACGGGATCCATTGGCTGGTGATGCTGTCCGCGTTGTGCGGGGTATTGACCACTCAAGGCATCATGGCGCGGGAGGTGGTGATGCCGCATGTCTTCCAGCATTACACCTACGCCAAGACCTTGTCCTATTCGCAGATTGCCGACCAGAGCGGCCTGGTGCTCGGGCCGTTGCTGGCAGCGTTGATGCTGCAGGTTTGGGCCTGGCCCTGGGTGGTGCTGGCCATCGCCGCACTGTTTGTTCTCGCTGACCTGGCAATGCTGATCTGGCAGCGCAACACCACGGTGAGCCTGCAAAGCCATGAGCAGCACCCGGGTATCTGGCTGCAACCGCTGCGCACCGCGTTTGGCCACATCCGCAACCTGGTGGAACTCAAGCGCATCATCATTCTGGCAGTCGGCGTGAACCTGATTATAGGGGTCACACTGGCCACCTCGGCCGCCATGGTTACCGGCCAATACGCCGCCGACAAGGATGCCTACGCCCTGCTGCAAGCCGCCGGCGCGCTGGTCACCATCGGGATTCTGTTTTACCTGGCACGCTCGTCACTGCCGTTGAAAGTGATGGGTGGGCTATCGTATTCGATGATTGCAGTCGGCGCGCTGATCACCGCCGTCAGCCCCGGTGTGTGGGCGTATGCCGTGGGCTTCCTGCTGGTGACGGGCTTTGACAAGATGTTCAACGTGTACCTGCGCAGCACCCGTCAAAAAGTGATCCCGGTGCAGGATTTCGGCAAGACGGTAGGCGTGATCACCTTGCTCAACAACCTGCCGCAGCCGTTGGCGGGCCTGATGATCGCCGTGCTGGCAGCGCCGTTGGGCACGCAAACGGTGATCCTGCTGCTCGCCGGGATCACCGCCTTGATCGGCGTGGCGGTGGCCTCAGGCTGGCACGCCACTGTGAAAGCGGAACTCGATGTCGGGTGATTCGATCAGCTCCTGCTCGGCCGCCCTCACCCGCTCGATCACCTGGGCGATGTCCTTGGCGTCGCCGTACTGGTAGGCCAGCTTCAAGTAACCCTGGAAGTGCCGCGCCTCGCTTTTGAGCAAACCGAAATAGAACTTGCCGAGCTCTTCGTCCAAATGCGGCACCAATGCTTCGAAACGCTCGCAACTGCGTGCTTCGATAAAGGCGCCGACCACCAGGGTGTCCACCAGCTTGACCGGCTCGTGGCTGCGCACCACCTTGCGCAAACCCGAGGCATAACGGCCCGCGTGCAGTTGGCGCAGTTCAACCTTGCGCTTCTTCATCAGGCGCATGACTTGCTCGTGGTGCACCAGTTCTTCGCGGGCCAGGCGCGACATCATATTGATCAGGTCAACATGGCCGTGGTACTTGGCCATCAGGCTCAGGGCGGTGCTGGCGGCTTTGAATTCGCAGTTCTTGTGGTCGATCAGCAGGGTTTCCTGATCGGCCAGAGCGGCCTGGACCCAGGCGTCGGGGGTGCGGCAGCCGAGGAATTCGTGGATTTCGGGCAGGTTCATCGGGCTCACGCGCAAAGGATCACAAAAGGGCGCCGATTATACCGACCCCGCCGCAGACCACCAGCCACCGTCCTTGATGTGCATCAACATGACGTCTGGCGGGCAGCAACTATAGTTGTTGCATGCCCCTTCCTGGAGATCCCGATCATGCAAGCCATCCGCAGCATCCTGGTGGTCATCGAGCCCGAGCATTCGGAAAGCCTGGCCCTCAAGCGTGGCAAGCTGATTGCCGGGGTGACCGACGCACATCTGCACTTGCTGGTCTGCGACAAGAAACACGAGCATTCGGCGCTGTTGAGTGTGCTCAAGGAGGGTTTAAAGAACGACGGTTACAGCGTAACCACCGAGCAGGCGTGGAACGAAAGCCTGCATGACACCATTATCGAGGTGCAGCAAGCCGAAGGCTGCGGCCTGGTGATCAAACAGCATTTTCCCGACAGCCCGCTGAAAAAAGCCCTGTTGACGCCGGCGGACTGGAAGCTGCTGCGCTATTGCCCGACGCCGGTGCTATTGGTCAAGACTGCTACGCCATGGGCTGGCGGAGTGATTCTGGCGGCCATCGATGTGGGCAATACCGACAGCGAACACCGCTCACTGCACAATGCGATCATCGACCATGGCTTTGATATCGCCAGCCTGGCCAAGGCGCAACTGCATGTGATCAGCGCCCACCCGTCGCCGATGCTGTCGGCAGCCGACCCGACCTTCCAGCTCAAGGAAACCATCGAGGCGCGCTATCGCGAACAATGCAAGGCATTCCAGGACGAGTTCGACGTGGACGGCAGGCACCTGCATATCAAGGAAGGCCCGGCCGATGTGCTGATCCCGCATATGGCCCATCAGCTGCACGCGGCGGTGACCATCATCGGCACCGTGGCCCGCACCGGGATTTCGGGGGCGTTGATCGGTAATACGGCAGAGGTGGTGCTCGATGCGGTGGAAAGCGATGTACTGGTGCTCAAGCCGCAGACGTTGATGGATCATCTGCAAGAACTGGCAACCAAGCCCTGAAGAACAATAGAGGGCAAAATGTGGGAGGGGGCTTGCTCCCGATAGCAGTGGGTCAGTGAAGGATGGGCTGACTGACACACTGCTATCGGGAGCAAGCCCCCTCCCACATTTGGATGCATGCTGTCAGGTAGACAGCGCATCTCTCAGGAACCCCGGGGCGATATAGCGCTGGTAATGCGCTTCAGAGAGGATAAAGAACTCCCGATCAATCGCATCGCGCAGGTCCGGCAAGGGCCAGTCGCGAAACTCCGGCAACAGCACCATGCCGTACGCCTCAAGGTTATTGATCACCCGCGCCCCGCGTGCGATCAACTGGTAGGCCCAGCAATACTCGGACTGGTGCGGCACGAAGCGGATCTTGCGTTGCTCCAACTGCCCGCGCAGGGTCTTGGGGTCAAACACCTCCACTTTGCCGGCCATCACCTGCACCAGCAGTTGCTCAAGCCTGAGCCAGACTGCACGCTTTTCTTCTTCGTTATAGCCATTCCACTGGATCACTTCATGGTGGAAACGCTTGCAGCCGCGGCACACGAGGTCGCCGTAGACCGTGGAGCACAGGCCGACGCAGGGGGTCTTGATGGTTTGGTTGGACATGGGCGACAACACGCAAATCAGCGAAACAGTGCGCCATGTTAGCCCTTTGTCTAAGGTTGATCACCCAGCAAACTTGGCCAGGCAACTTACCTTTAGATTTTTTTTGCCGTAGAATCACCCGGCCTTGTAAGGCGCCAATAATCCGCTGGAAGCTGTTTTCAAAGCGTCACGAGCACAGTCGTTCCTTCAGAACGGTGTTGGCGTGGTTTCGACCCGGTAGGTCAGAGCCCACGCCAACCCTCATCAGCTCCGTTCTGCAGGCGTAAAACTTTGAAAGCAGCTTCTGTAAAGGAATGCCGGCAGCGCTGGCTTTGCGGCCCAAAAAGCCCCTGAGCGCATGCGTGCCGTTCATTTCTGGATGAGCGTCCCGTGGGACCACTGATGAGGGTAATAACTGTGCTTGAAGCCTACCGCAAACATATCGAAGAGCGTGCAGCACTGGGTATCGTTCCCCAGCCGCTTAACGCCGAACAAACCGCAGGCCTGGTCGAGCTGCTGAAAAATCCTCCGGCTGGCGAAGAAGAATTCCTCGTTGACCTGATCACCAACCGCATTCCACCAGGCGTTGACGAAGCTGCCTACGTCAAGGCCGGTTTCCTGTCTGCCCTGGCCAAGGGCGAAGCCACTTCCCCCCTGATCGACAAGAAACGCGCTGTTGAACTGCTCGGCACCATGCAAGGCGGCTACAACATCGTGACGTTGGTCGAGCTGCTGGACGACGCCACCCTGGCGCCCGTCGCGGCCGCCCAACTCAAGCACACCCTGCTGATGTTCGATGCGTTCCACGACGTCGCCGAAAAAGCCCGCAACGGCAACGAACACGCCAAAGGCGTGATCCAGTCCTGGGCTGACGGCGAGTGGTTCCGCAACCGCCCTACCCTGGCCGACAAGATCAGCCTGCGCGTGTTCAAGGTCACCGGCGAAACCAACACCGACGACCTGTCCCCGGCGCCGGACGCCTGGTCCCGCCCTGACATCCCGCTGCACGCCCTGGCCATGCTGAAAATGGCTCGTGAAGGCATCGTGCCGGACGAGCAAGGCAAGACCGGCCCGATGAAGCAGATCGAAGAAATGCGCGGCCAAGGCTTCCCGATCGCCTACGTCGGTGACGTGGTCGGTACCGGTTCGTCGCGTAAGTCGGCCACCAACTCGGTACTGTGGTTCTTCGGTGACGACGTGCCTTACGTGCCGAACAAGCGTGCCGGCGGTTTCTGCTTCGGCAGCAAGATCGCTCCGATCTTCTACAACACCATGGAAGATGCTGGCGCATTGCCAATCGAATTCGACGTCACCAACATGAACATGGGCGACGTGATCGACCTGTACCCTCATGCTGGCAAAGTCTGCAAACACGGCACCGACGAAGTCCTGACCACCTTCGAAATGAAGACTCCGGTACTGTTGGACGAAGTTCGCGCCGGCGGCCGTATCCCGCTGATCATCGGTCGCGGCCTGACCGACAAGGCCCGCGCCGAACTGGGCCTGGGCCCTACCGACCTGTTCAAGCTGCCTGAAGCGCCTGTCGACACCGGCAAGGGCTTCACCCTGGCACAGAAGATGGTCGGCAAGGCGTGCGGCCTGCCAGAAGGCAAAGGCGTTCGTCCTGGTACCTACTGCGAGCCGAAGATGACCACCGTGGGCTCCCAGGACACCACCGGTCCCATGACCCGTGACGAACTGAAAGACCTGGCGTGCCTGGGCTTCTCGACCGACCTGGTGATGCAGTCGTTCTGCCACACCGCGGCGTACCCGAAGCCGATCGACGTGACCACCCACCACACCCTGCCTGACTTCATCATGACCCGTGGCGGTGTATCGCTGCGTCCGGGCGACGGCATCATCCACAGCTGGCTCAACCGTATGCTGCTGCCGGACACCGTCGGTACCGGTGGCGACTCCCACACCCGTTTCCCGATGGGCATCTCGTTCCCGGCCGGTTCCGGTCTGGTCGCGTTCGCCGCAGCCACTGGCGTAATGCCACTGGACATGCCGGAATCGATCCTGGTGCGCTTCAAAGGCAAGATGAAGCCTGGCATCACCCTGCGTGACCTGGTTCATGCCATTCCTTACTACGCGATCCAGGCTGGCCTGCTGACCGTAGAGAAGAAAGGCAAGAAAAACGCCTTCTCCGGCCGCATCCTGGAAATCGAAGGCCTGAACGATCTGACGCTGGAACAGGCTTTCGAGCTGTCCGACGCCTCGGCTGAACGTTCGGCTGCCGGTTGCACCATCAAGCTGTCCAAAGAGTCCGTTACCGAGTACCTGAACTCCAACATCACCCTGCTGCGCTGGATGATCGGTGAAGGCTACGGCGATGCCCGCACCCTGGAACGTCGCGCCCAAGCGATGGAAGCCTGGGTTGCCAACCCGGAACTGATGGAAGCCGATGCCGACGCCGAATACGCCGAAATCATCGAGATCGACCTGTCGGAAATCAACGAGCCGATCCTCTGCGCCCCTAACGACCCGGACGATGCCCGTCTGTTGTCCAGCGTTGCCGGTGAGAAGATCGACGAAGTGTTCATCGGTTCGTGCATGACCAACATCGGTCACTTCCGCGCTGCCGGTAAGCTGCTGGAGCAGGTCAAGGGCCAGCTGCCGACTCGTCTGTGGCTGTCGCCGCCGACCAAGATGGACGCTCACCAGTTGACCGAAGAAGGCTACTACGGCATCTACGGCAAGGCTGGCGCACGCATGGAAATGCCGGGCTGCTCGCTGTGCATGGGTAACCAGGCACGTGTAGAACCGAACTCCACCGTCGTGTCGACGTCGACCCGTAACTTCCCGAACCGCCTGGGTGACGGTGCAAACGTCTACCTGGCATCGGCCGAACTGGCGGCAGTGGCCTCTACCCTGGGTCGCCTGCCGACTGTCGAAGAGTACATGGGCTACGCAGCGAAACTGGACACCATGGCCAGTGACGTCTACCGCTACCTGAACTTCGACCAGATCGCCGAGTTCCGCAAGATCGCAGCAAGCGCCAACATCCCGGTGATTCAAGCTTAAGGGTGTGTTGATGTGAAAGACGCCGCGTATCGCAAGATACGCGGCGTTTTTTTATGCCTGGAACTAACCTTTACTGCCAACACAAAACCAATGTGGGAGCTGTGCAGTCAGATAGACCGCATCAGGGCTTAGGCAACCAGCGAATACACCAATGCCGTAATCGCCACCAGGCCGACGGCGGTGACAAACACATTCGATGCCTGCCCACGGTACTTGGCCATGGCCGGAACCTTGCGGATCGCGTACATCGGCATCAGGAACAGGATCGACGCAATCACCGGCCCACCCAGGGTCTCGATCATGCCGAGGATACTCGGGTTGAGCGTGGCGACGATCCAGCACACCACCAGCATGAAGGCGGCGGTCATGCGGTCCAGGGTCTTCGGTGCCGGGCGGCGACCGGTCTTGACCACCAGCCCCTTGAGACCCTCACTGGCACCGATGTAGTGGCCCAGGAACGACTTGGCAATCGCCACGAACGCAATCAACGGGGCGGCAAAGGCGATGGTCGGGTTGTCGAAGTGGTTGGCCAGGTACGACAGGATCGACAGGTTCTGCGCTTTCGCCTCGGCCAGTTGCGCGGGCGACAGGGTCAGCACGCAACTGAACACGAAGAACAGCACCATCGCCACCATCAGCAAGTGAGCGCGGGACAGGATCTGCGAACTGCGCTCCTCGGCGTGTGCGCCGTACTGACGCTTCTGGTCAACCGCAAAGGCCGAGATGATCGGCGAATGGTTGAACGAGAACACCATCACCGGAATCGCCAGCCACAGCGTATTGAGCAGCGCCGACGGTGCCGGCACCTCGCTGGCAGTGCTGAGAATGCCGCCATTCCAGTGCGGCACCAGGTACACGGCCAGGAACAGCAAGGCGACGATAAACGGATACACCATCAGGCTCATGGCCTTGACGATCACTTGCTCACCGCAGCGCACCACGGCCAGCAGGCCGAGGATCAGCACAAACGCCAGGATCGCACGAGGCGGCGGCATGATGTGCAGTTGGTGTTCCATGAAGCTGCTCACGGTATTGGTCAGTGCCACGCTGTAGATCAGCAGGATCGGGAAGATCGCGAAGAAATACAGCAAGGTGATCAACGCACCCGCCTTGATACCGAAATGCTCTTCGACCACGTCGGTGATGTCTGAGCCTTCACGGCCAGACAGCACGAAACGGGTCAGCCCACGGTGGGCAAAGAACGTCATCGGGAACGCCAGTAACGCCAGGATCACCAGCGGCCAGAAGCCCCCCAGGCCCGCGTTGATTGGCAGAAACAAAGTACCGGCGCCAATGGCGGTACCGAATAGCCCGAGCATCCAGGTGGTGTCCTGGCGGCTCCAGCTTGTGAGGGTTGCAGGTGTCGTTGCATAGCGTTCGTCGACGCTATTGGCCTGATCATTCATCCGGTCGGATCTCCGCATTCACATGGCCAGCACGAGTCAGAAAAACCTGACAGGCAGCGCCCTGGCCGTAACAAGGGCCGGATTGTCCGGGATTCTCTTGAATAAGCAAAGACTTAGATGAGGAACGGTAATGCAGTGCAAAGGCTGGAAGGCAGCCCATGGGGCGGCTCAGTTGATTCAACGCCAGATGTCCACCGCCTTTACCCACCTCACGAACGCCCCTGCCAGCGGGGCATTGGGAGGGTCGATCACGCAAGGCCGACGAAGCTTTGTTTAAATAAACCCAGTCACTCAAAGTTCGCCAGTGGGGAGCCGCTGACAGAGACCCAATATCAATTAAAGTTAAACACCCTCACATATAAGAAAGTTCTTACATACAGTTAATCAACGCCTCTCGATTGAAACTCTAATGATTGCGGCATTTGTTGCAAGGGTTTTCCCAGGCATTGAGAGCCCCTTCTATCACGTTTATATTCCAGTCCAGTTCAAAAAAACAAAAGCATCTAAACCCACCACAGCAGAATTAAAAACCTCACTCATCAGGAGCGACTAGATGAACAAACACAACCTTATTTTCTCCCTGATACTTGCCACCGGAATACTCAGCCCATTGGCCAGTCAAGCACAACCGGCAGTAGAAAACTCAGACGCAAGTGCCCTGGGCACATCCCCCCGCTGGCTGACGACAAAAGTTTATATAGAAGGCGCCCCGGAGATCGACGTAAAGGACAAGTACCCAGGTGTCGTTGGAATATCAGTGTGGGACCCTGAACGTAATCGCTACGAATTTTTCTACACCGATACCGGGCTATCAAAATATGACAACGGCGGCGGCGGTTACTTCATGGTAACGGGTGACAAGAAAAACCATATCCTGATACCGGATAAAGGTGCAACGAAAACCATCGTCAGAAAACTTGAGACGTTGAACAATCAGGAATTCACTTATTCTCGTGAAGTGCCGCGCGACATGATCGACGCCAACCCTCTTGTTCGAATACATGTGGTTCATGCGCCCTATACCGGATCAGTCAAAACCACCCCCACCCACTAACCCTCAACACTCATCCCACGAGTAGCGACAATACTCATAAAAGGCCTCACTCAATGAAAACACTATTAAAGCCTTTACTGGCGTCTGTTTTATTGCTCTCTACCCTTGTTTCAGGCGGCCTTCATGCGCAGGCTTCCACGTCAGGAAAACCTGTCGCCATCAGCGCTGACAATGCGGTCATGTTGACCGTCTTCCTCAAACATGACCAATCTCGCAACTTGAACGAAATAAGAACAAAACTCACCGAACAGGAACTCTTTAAAGTATTCCCTCCTGAAGGGGTAGAGATTGTCAGTTGGAACATCGCCATGGGGATCGGTCACGTCATCGTTCTACGCTTCCCCGCCTCGCGCCTGCGGGAAGTCAATCTCGCCATCGAACGCTCTGCATGGGGCCCCTTCAGGACGGAGTTCTTTCCTACCTACGATTACATGGACATCGTAGCGGCCGAACAGAGCAAGGTGCGCAAGCCCGTACCCGCTAAATAATTCGCACGCGCGCAAACAGCGTCTCCCACTCGCCGAGACGCTGGCACTTTTCGCAAAATCAGTGGCGCTTTCTCTGCGCCCTCAGCATTTCACACAACACAAATGCAGCATAATCCGAGCATCGAACTCACCGGAGAGCTGCCCCATGCCCACCACCGTTCTAGTCCTGGTTGAAACCATCAACGAATACCTGCAAATCATCGAAAGCAATGACTTTCACGTGATCCTGGCGCCGACGCCCGCAGAACGGGCCCAGGCGATCAAGGCCCACGCAGGGCAGATCAAGGCCGTGCTGACCCGCGGGCCGCTGGGGCTGTATGCCGAGGAAATCGCCGCGCTTCCATTGCTGGAGATCATCTGCGTGATCGGTGCTGGCTACGAACATGTAGACCTGCAAGCGGCAAGCAACCGTGGGATCGTGGTCACCAACGGTGCCGGCGTGAACGCCCCCTCGGTGGCCGATCACGCCATGGCGCTGCTGCTCTCGCTGGTGCGCGGGATTCCCCAGACCGATGCCGCCGTGCGGCGCAGCGAATGGCCGAAGGTCATGCGCCCTTCCCTGGCCGGCAAGCAACTGGGAATTCTCGGGCTCGGTGCCGTGGGGATGGAAATCGCCAGGCGCGCCGCCCTCGGCTTCGGCATGGAGGTGAGCTATCACAACCGCCAACCCCGCGATGACGTGGATTACACCTACTGTTCAACGGCCGTCGAACTGGCGCGCACCTCGGACTTCCTGATCCTGGCCACGCCAGGTGGGGCCAGCACTCGCCATCTGATCGATAAACATGCGCTGGATGCGTTGGGCCCCAATGGCTATCTGGTGAACATTGGCCGCGGCAGCGTGGTGGTGACCGCTGACCTCGTGGCTGCCCTGGAGCAACGGCGTATCGGCGGCGCCGCGCTGGATGTATTCGACGACGAACCCAAGGTGCCCGACGCCCTCAAGCGCCTGAGCAATACCGTCCTGACCTCCCATGTGGCCGGCCTGTCACCGGAGGCGGCCCATGACACCGTGCAGCGGGTGGCCGACAACCTGGTGGAATACTTCGCCGGCCGTCCGGTGCTCACGCCGGTTGCACTGCCAGCGCCCGCAAAATGACCGATCAGGCACGCTGATCACCCTTCAACACGCTAACCTATTAAGCCGCCCCGACCTTGTCGCTGGGCGGCGGTGCGCATTAGATTAGGAAATAGTCCAAGGCCTTTAGAATAAGCAGAAGGGATAAGCATGGCGCTGAACGACCAATCGACCCAGATTCGCCCCGGCGAAGAACTTGATGCCAGCCTGATCGATCCCTACCTCAAGGCCCACATTCCGGGCTTGAACGGCACGCCTGCGATCAGTCAGTTCCCCGGCGGCGCATCGAACCTGACCTACCTGCTGGAATATCCAGGCCAGGAATTCGTGCTGCGTCGCCCGCCGTTTGGCCACAAGGCCAAGTCCGCCCACGACATGGGCCGCGAATACCGCATTCTCAACCAGCTCAAAGATGGTTTTCCGTATTGCCCCAAGGCATACGTGCACTGCACCGATGAATCAGTGATCGGTGCCGAGTTCTATGTGATGGAACGGGTCAACGGCATCATCCTGCGCTCTGACCTGCCGCCCGAACTGGGCCTGGACGCGGCCAAGACTCAAGCGCTGTGCAAAAGCTTTATCGACAAGTTCGTCGAACTGCATCAAGTCGACTACAGCGCCTGCGGCCTGGCCGACCTGGGCAAGCCTGAAGGCTACGTGGCGCGGCAGATTCGTGGCTGGGGCGAGCGCTACGAAAAAGCCCTGACCCCTGATGCGCCAAAATGGGAAGCGGTACGCGCCTGGCTCAACGACAAAATGCCAGCCGATTCGCCCACGTCCAGCATCGTGCATAACGACTACCGCTTCGATAACGTGATCCTCGACCCCCACAACCCGATGCAGATCATCGGCGTGCTGGATTGGGAACTGACCACCCTGGGCGACCCGCTGATGGACCTGGGCAACACCCTCGCCTACTGGATCGAAGCCGCAGATCCGGCGCCGGTGCAACTGATGCGGCGCCAGCCGAGCAACGCCCCGGGGATGCTCACCCGCCGTCAGTTTGTCGACTACTACGCCGAGCGCTCGGGGCTTGCGATCGACAATTTCGATTTCTATTACACCTACGGCCTGTTCCGGCTGGCCGGCATCGTGCAGCAGATCTACTACCGCTTTTTCCACGGCCAGACCCAGGACAAACGCTTTGCGCAGTTCATCCACATGAACAAGCTGCTGGAGCAAATGAGCCTGAATGTCATTGGCAAATCAGCGCTCTGATCGCAACCACAAGGAACCCTTATGTCCAAGACCAACCTGTTTGACCTTGACGGCAAGATCGCCTTCGTTTCCGGCGCCAGCCGTGGTATCGGCGAGGCCATTGCCAAGCTGCTGGCCCAGCAAGGCGCCCACGTGATCGTCTCCAGCCGCAAGCTGGAAGGTTGCCAGCACGTCGCCGACGCGATCATTGCCGACGGCGGCAAGGCCACGGCGATTGCCTGCCATATCGGTGAAATGGAGCAGATTACCCAGGTGTTCGCCGGCATCCGCGAACAGTTCGGCCGCCTGGATATTCTGGTCAACAACGCCGCGACCAACCCGCAGTTCTGCAACGTGCTGGATACCGACCTTGGCGCATTCCAGAAGACGGTCGACGTGAATATCCGCGGTTACTTCTTCATGTCGGTGGAAGCCGGCAAGCTGATGCGCGAGAACGGCGGCGGCAGCATCATCAACGTGGCGTCGATCAACGGCATTTCGCCGGGCGTGTTCCAGGGCATCTACTCGGTCACCAAGGCTGCCGTGATCAACATGACCAAGGTGTTCGCC
Organism: Pseudomonas sp. B329; assembly: GCF_023127835.1. NCBI lineage: Bacteria > Pseudomonadati > Pseudomonadota > Gammaproteobacteria > Pseudomonadales > Pseudomonadaceae > Pseudomonas > Pseudomonas sp. B329. Next base: position 33,792 of record NZ_SPKP01000016.1, read on the forward strand.
AAGGAATGCGCGGCATTCGGCATCCGTTGCAACGCACTGCTGCCGGGCCTGACTGATACCAAATTCGCCTCGGCGCTGGTCAAGAACGATTCGATCCTGAAAGTGGCCCTGGCGCAGATCCCCCTCAAGCGCGTCGCCGACCCCAGCGAAATGGCCGGCGCGGTGTTGTATCTGGCCAGCGATGCGTCAAGCTACACCACCGGTGTGTCGTTGAATGTAGACGGCGGCTTCCTGTCCTGACACTGCCTGGTTTCTTCAGATCGATTTGCGCGTAACCTTGGCGCGGATCGATCTGTCTCCAGGATGAAACATGGAACTGCACCTCGTCATCAATGGCCGCAAGGACCTGGCTGCCCAGCTTTATCAGCAACTGCGCGAAGCTATCGCCACCGGGCGACTGTCGGCGGGTACGCAACTGCCACCGAGCCGACTGCTCGCCGAACAACTGGGCGTATCGCGCAAGACGGTGTCGGATACCTACACCACCCTCACGTACGAAGGCCTGCTGATCGGCAAGATCGGCCGCGGCACTTTCGTCAATGCGTGGGCGCCCCAACCCGATCGCGTGCAAACCGCCACCGACCTGGCCTGCGCCGCCAACCTGGGCAAGTGGGCAGCACTGCCCTCGCCCATGGGCCACCCTTCCCGTGAGGGCATCCTGCGCTACGAATTTATCGGCGGCGCGACTGCACGCAACCAGTTCCCTCAGGACGAATGGCGACGCTGCACCCAGGATGCGCTGCGCCGTATCGCCCAGAACAGTGGTTTCTACAGCCAACCGGAAGGGTTACCGGCATTGCGCGAGGCCATCGCCGGGCATATCGCGTTTTCCCGAGGGGTCAAATGCCGCGCCAGCGATATCGTGGTCACCAATGGCGCGCAGCAGGCGCTGGACCTGATTGCCCGCGTGGTGCTGGAACCCGGCAGCATGGTCGCGATGGAAGACCCAGGCTATAGCCCCGCGCGCCAAATGTTCGTAGCGATGGGCGCCAGCGTCGCCAGCGTGGCCGTCGACGAACAGGGCCTCCAGGTCGATCAGATCCCCGATGGCACCCGTCTGATCTACGTAACCCCGTCCCACCAGTTCCCCCTCGGCATGCCGATGAGTCAGAGGCGCCGCCAGGCACTGCTGGACCGCGCAATCGAGCTGGGTGCGATCATCATCGAAGACGACTACGACAGCGAATTTCGCTACGAAGGGCGCCCCACCGACTCCCTGCAAAGCCTGGACACCCGAGGCGTGGTCACCTACGTCGGGACCTTTTCCAAAACCCTGTTGCCCGAGTTGCGCCTGGGCTACGCGGTGCTGCCGCCAGCGATCTATGGCGCGGTGCTCAAGGCCAAGCAGTTGACCGACCAGCACAGCTCTACCCTGCCGCAGTGGGCATTGGCCAAGTTCATCAGCGAAGGCTACCTGCTCAAGCATATTCGCCGTTGCCACAGCATCTACGCGGGGCGTCGCGAACGAATACTGCAGCGTCTGGCGGGCGATCTGTCACCGTGGTTCGAGGCGGTTCCGACGGTGGCGGGCTTTCACCTGGCGGCATTGTGCAAGGTGGCGTTGAATATCCCATCGCTGATAGAACAGGCGCGTCAGGTCGAGGTGGGGTTGTACCCTCTGGACGTATTCTTCCACGACGTGCCATTACGCTCGGGGCTGATTTTCGGCTTCGGCGCCATCGAGACCCTGGACATCGACCCGGCGCTGGACAAGGTGCGCGATATTCTCCGGCAGATTGGCTAAGGGGTTTTCCGGCGTATTGGTCATTGGTGGCGTACAGGCTACGGCGTAGGGTGAAGAGGTCTCGAACTACGCGGAATCCTGATCATGAAACGATTGCTCGCCACCACGCTGATGCTCACCTCCCTCAGCGCATTTGCCCACGACCCGGTATACAACCAGGAAACGCTCAAGGTGCTGCAGGAGCACCCCTTGACCAACGTGCCCGGCAAGAAAACCATCATGCTCACCGTGGACTACGCCCCCGGCCAGGCCACAGTGCCCCACAGCCACACCGGCACCGCGGTGGCTTATGTGCTCGAAGGCGCGATCACCTCGCGGGTCAATGATGAAAAGGCGATCACCTACAAGGCCGGGCAATCGTTCTACGAACCGGCCGGCTCGCGGCATTTTGAGTCAAGCAATGCCAGCCAGACCCAACCGGCCAGGCTGCTGGTGGTGATGGTGCTGGATGACAAGGCTGAGGTACTCACCCCGCTTCCCAAATAATCAGCAACACCACAAAACCCATGTGGGAGCTGGCTTGCCTGCTCCCACAGTTTTAACCGTGTCTGGTCAGGGACGTTTGAATAGGTCGCGCTGGTGTTCAATGCGCAGCCGGCACTCGCAACCCTCCAGATGATCATTGACCATCCCCATCGCCTGCATCAACGCATACATCGTGGTCGGGCCGACGAAGGTCCAGCCGCGTTTCTTCAGGGCCTTGGACAAGCGCATCGAAGCCGCTGAGGTCGGATTGGCCGTCCAGTAAGCCATGTCCACCACTGCCGGCCGCTCTTCTGCGCCGGGCTCGAACGCCCACAGCCAGCGCGCCAGCGAGCCGGTCTCCTCCACCAGTTCAGAGGCCCGGCGTGCGTTGTTGATGGCCGAGATGATCTTTGCCCGATTGCGCACGATGCCCGGCTCGCTCATCAACCGCTCAATGTCCGCTTCGCCGTACTGCGCCACCCGGCGAAAATCAAAACCCTCGAACGCCTGCCGAAAGTTATCGCGCTTGCGCAGAATGGTGATCCACGCCATCCCCGCCTGAAACCCCTCCAGGCAGATCTTCTCGTACAACGCGATGTCATCCGCCACCGGCACCCCCCACTCGTGGTCGTGGTAATGCAGGTACGCAGGCGCTGCAGTGCGCCAGGCGCAATACATGCGCCCTGCTTCGTCGGTTGTAAGCCCTGATTGGTCCATCCATCACCTCGTATGCCCAAGGCGATGATACGCAAAAAAAATTAATCCCCGTCAACCGCTCAAGCACCGTACTTACCGACCAACTGGTCAGACCGGGACCTGCCAACCGCTGAATATTTACTTGTTGTTTGAAAAAAACCAAGCGTAGACTGGCCGCGCACTGGACTTACCGGTAAGACCACAACAATTAAGCCCTGGAACCACCAGGGCACCGAATAGAGATCCCTCCCATGCTCAGATGGTGCTCGCGTTCGATTTTCCTGCAAGTCGTGATTGGCCTGATGCTCGGCATCGCCTGCGGCCTGGCCCTTCCCGAATTTTCCTCACAACTCAAACCCCTGGGCGACGGCTTTATCAAGCTGATCAAAATGCTGATCGGCCTGATCGTGTTCTGTGTCGTGGTCAGCGGTATTTCCGGCGCCGGCGATTTGAAGAAGGTCGGGCGTATCGGGCTCAAGTCGGTGATCTACTTTGAAGTGCTGACCACCGTCGCCCTGGTGCTTGGCCTGATCATGGCCTTCAGCACCGGCATCGGCAGCGGCGCCAATATTCATCTTGAGCAACTCTCTTCCGCCGGCTTGAATGAGCTGGCCGACAAGGGCCAACACATCAAGGGCACCAGCCAGTTCCTGATGGACCTGATTCCCAACTCGGTGATCGGTGCGTTTGCCGATAACAACGTGTTACAGGTGCTGCTGTTCTCGGTGCTGTTCGGCAGTGCGCTGAACCTGGTGGGCGAAGCGGCCAGCGGTATCTCGCGGCTGATCAATGAGCTTAGCCATGTGATCTTCCGCATCATGGGCATGATCGTGCGCCTGGCGCCGATTGGCGTATTCGGTGCCATCGCGTTCACCACCAGCACCTACGGCCTGGACTCGCTGCAACACCTGGGCAGCCTGGTTGGGCTGTTTTACCTGACGTGCTTTGCCTTTGTCGCGCTGATCCTCGGGCTGGTAATGCGCTTGTCCGGCCTGCGGATGCTGCCGCTGCTCAAGTACCTGCGCGAAGAGCTGCTGATCGTGATGGGCACCGCTTCGTCCGACGCTGTGCTGCCGCAGATCATGCGCAAGCTGGAACATTTGGGCATTGGCAGTTCCACCGTGGGTTTGGTAATTCCCACCGGGTACTCGTTCAACCTCGACGGTTTTTCGATCTACCTGACCCTGGCCATCGTGTTTATCGCCAACGCCACCGGTACACCGCTGTCGATGACCGACTTGCTGACCATCCTCCTGGTATCGTTGATCACCTCCAAAGGCGCCCACGGCATTCCGGGCTCGGCATTGGTGATTCTAGCGGCGACACTCACGGCGATCCCGGCAATTCCGGTGGTGGGCCTGGTGTTGGTGCTGGCGGTGGACTGGTTCATGGGGATCGGTCGTGCGCTGACCAACCTGATCGGCAACTGCGTGGCTACCGTGGCGATTGCTCGCTGGGAAAAAGATATCGATATTCAGCGTGCCAACAAGGTGCTCGACGGCCAGCAGGGTTATGCCTTTCAGGCCAAGAAGCCGGTGCTGCCGGCGCATCAGGAGTTCTAGGACAACACCCATCCAATGTGGGAGCTGGCTTGCCTGCGATAGCGGTGAGTCAGCGTCAAATGTAGTGCCTGACACTCAGTCATCGCAGGCAAGCCAGCTCCCACATTGGCCCTTTGCCAGACTGAATACTGTATGAGCAACATCAAGGAGCCTTCGACGTGATCAGCACCTCAACCGTCGTCAATTCAGTGGTAGAAAAACTGCGCGCCGCCTTGGCGCGAGGCCAGTGGCGCCGCGGTGAAATGCTGCCAGGCCAGCGTGAGCTGGCCGAGCAACTGGGTATCAGCCGCCCGAGCCTGCGTGAAGCGGTGATCGTGCTGGAGACCTTGGGCCTGGTGCGTTCCATGCCGGGCAAAGGTGTGGTGGTACTGGAAACCAGCGTCAGCGAGCCGCAATCGAGCGACGCGGTGGCCGACGCCAGCCTGGAAGACATCCTGCAACTGCGCTATACCCTCGAACCCTTCATCGTCGGCCTGGTCGCCCAATCCATCAGCAGCAAGGAAATCGGCCAACTGCGCCTGACGCTGATGGACATGCGCGAAGCCCTGGATGCCGGCGACGCCGAGGCGGGCATGAACGCCTACATCGACTTTCACGAAGAACTGTTTGCCCTGACCTCCAACCCGATCTTCCAGAACGTGGTGCAGCAAACCAGCACCGCGCTCAAACAAAGCGCCCAGGTATTGCGCAACTCCCCTGAACACCTGGCCGAACGCCTGCAAGAGAACGAAGCCGTGGTACGCGCCATCCGCAACAAGAACAGCGCCCTGGCCAGTGCCGAAATGCGTCGGCACATCCTGCAGGAAGGCTTGCGCATGGGCATTCGCTTGAATATCCCGGATGACCATCTGGGCAGCTGAATAATTGGAGACCGGCCATGAACGTCCACGCCCTGCAACGTGACCCTCTGCCCTGCCTGCGCCTGGTGTCGGGCAAGAAGCCTTCGGTTGACGACATCTACCCGCGCTTGTTCGACGCGATCCTTGAGCAACGCATTGCGCCCGCCAGCCGCTTCACCGAAGAAGGCCTGGGCGAACTCTTTGGCGTGAGCCGCAGCGTGATTCGCCGGGTGCTCGCCAAGCTGTCCCATCAGCAAGTGGTCATCCTGCGCCCCAACCAGCGCGCCCAGGTCGCCGCGCCGGATGCCCAGCACACACGGCAGATTCTGGAAGCACGGCGCCTGACCGAAATGACCGTGGTGCAACTGGCCTGCGCCCAGGCCACAGCGATGCAAATCCGCCAACTGCGCGAGCTGATTGCGCAGGAGCGCGACGCCATTGAGCGTGACCAGCGTGGGCCGGCGATCCGGTTTTCTGGAGAGTTTCATCTGCAACTGGCGCACATGGCAGGCAATGCGCCGTTGGCACAGTTTCTCAACAGCCTGGTGCCGTTGACGTCGTTGATCATTGCGCAATTTGAAACGAAGGCCTGCACGTATTGTGCGTGGCAGGAGCATGTGGCGATTGTGGATGCCGTGGAACAGCGCGACGCCCACACGGCTGTCGCCCTGATGACCCAGCACCTGGATCACCTGGAAACCCGGCTACTGAAACACCACTGATTCCGAATGAAGTTCAAACTGTGGGAGCTGGCTTGCCTGCGATAGCGGTGCACCAGTGACTCGATTATTAACTGACCCACCGCTATCGCAGGCAAGCCAGCTCCCACATTGATCGCATTCCAGATCAAATAAAAAGCCCCCGCATCTCACGATGCGGGGGCTTTTGGTTTACCGAAGCATCAAGCCGGCTGCAACACCGACTGACCACTCAACGCCAGGTCCAGCAACTCACGATTGGCCACCGCGTACATGGCGTAGTCCGTGCCAACCGCAGCACGAATTTCCACCATCATGGCACGCCAGCGATCAGCCATGTCCTGATGCTGTTCAAGCCACAGGGCCACGCGGGCTTCCATGTCTTGTGGCGCGTCGGCCATTTGCAGTACCGAAATGGTAATCGCCCGTTGCTGCCAGTCCACGTCATCGCGGAAGGCCTCACGGGCCTGGGCCTGCCAGTTGTTGGCGACAGGCAGATCGCTGATCTGCTGCAGGTACCACGGCAGGTCCAGGGCGCTGCCGACGGCGAAGTAGGCTTTGGCCACTTCGGCGGCGTCATGCCCGGTCACGTCGGCGGCTTCGATGATCGGCAGCAAGGTGTACAGGTGGGTAGTGCCTGCAACCATGCGTGCCAACAATTCCGGTACGCCGGCCTGGGTGTAGGCCTGGTAACGGTTCTGCCAGCCTTCACGGGTCGGACCTTCCAGCAGTTCGTCGAGCTTGAGGCCCAATGCTGCCAGATGCGGACCGAAGTGCGCAGTGTCACGCCCGGCGTCCTGTTCGTTGCGACGGCTGCGCAGGAACCAGCGCGTAGCACGACGGCCCAGGCGCATCAGCTCGTCCATCAGCTCCAGTTGCACGTCGGCCGACACCTGGTGGTCCAGGGCTTCGATCTGACGGAACCAGTGCGGGAGGTGGAAGATATCGCGCACGATCACATAGGCACCGGCGACGTTCGCCGGGCTCATGCCGGTCGACTCTTTGAGTCGCTGCACGAAGGTGATGCCCATGTGGTTGACCAGGTCGTTGGCGATCTGGGTGCTGACGATCTCGCGCTTGAGGCGATGGCGACGCATGGCTTCGGAGAACTTGGCCACCAGGCTCGGTGGGAACGCGGTCTCCATGTCACGGGTCAGGTATTCGTCATCCGGCACCAGGGATTTGAGCAGCGCTTCCTTGAGGTCGATCTTGCTGTACGAAATCAGCACCGACAACTCCGGACGGGTCAAGCCCTTGCCGGTCGAAGCGCGCTCGGTGAGCTGCTCTTCGGTCGGCAGGTACTCGATGGCGCGGTCCAGCTTGCCACGGCCTTCCAGGTCGCTCATCAGGCGTTTGTACTCGGCGGCGCGCTCGTAAGCCTTGCGTGCGGCCAGGGACAGGGCCTGGGTCTGCTTGTAGTTGTTGCCCAACACCAGGTGGCCGACTTCGTCGGTCATGCTCGCCAGCAACTGGTTGCGTTGCTTGTCGGTCATGTCACCGGCCTGCACCACTTCGTTGAGCAGGATCTTGATGTTCACTTCGTGGTCGGAGCAGTCCACGCCACCGGCGTTGTCGATGAAGTCGGTGTTGGAACCGCCGCCATTGAGGCCGAATTCCACACGACCCAGTTGGGTCATGCCGAGGTTACCGCCCTCGCCCACCACCTTGCAGCGCAGCTCGTTGCCGTTGACACGCAGCGCGTCGTTGGCCTTGTCGCCCACGTCGGCATGGCTTTCGGTGCTGGCCTTGACGTAGGTACCGATACCGCCGTTCCACAACAGGTCCACCGGCGCCTTGAGCAAGGCGTTGAGCAGTTCGGTCGGGGTCAGCTTGTCGGCCTGGATGTCGAAACGCTCTTTCATCTGTGGCGAGATGGCGATGCTCTTGGCGCTGCGCGAGAAGATACCGCCGCCTTCAGACATGATGCTGGTGTCGTAGTCGGTCCAGGACGAACGCGGCAGCTCGAACATGCGCTGGCGCTCGACGAAGCTGGTGGCCGGGTTAGGGTTCGGGTCGATGAAGATGTGCAGGTGGTTGAAGGCCGCTACCAGTTGCAGCTTGTCGGACATCAGCAAACCGTTACCGAACACGTCACCGGCCATATCGCCGACGCCCACTACGGTGATGCTGTCTTCCTGCACGTTGATGCCGCGTTCACGGAAGTGACGCTGCACACCCACCCACGCGCCCTTGGCGGTGATGCCCATTTTCTTGTGGTCGTAACCGGCAGAACCGCCGGAAGCGAACGCGTCACCCAGCCAGAAGCCGTAGTCGATAGCGATGCCGTTGGCGATGTCGGAGAAGGTTGCAGTGCCCTTGTCCGCCGCCACCACCAGGTAGGGGTCATCGTCGTCATGGCGCACGACGTTGGCCGGTGGCACCAGGGCGCCGTCCTTCAGGTTGTCGGTAATGTCCAACAGGCCGGAAATGAAGATGCGGTAGCAGGCGATGCCCTCGGCCGCGATCTCGTCCCGGCTGCCGCCCAATGGCAGGCGACGCGGCAGGAAGCCGCCCTTGGCGCCCACCGGCACGATCACCGAGTTTTTCACTTGCTGGGCTTTTACCAGGCCGAGCACTTCGGTACGGAAGTCTTCTTCACGGTCGGACCAGCGCAGGCCGCCGCGAGCGACGTTGCCGAAGCGCAGGTGTACACCTTCAACCCGTGGCGAATACACGAAGATTTCAAACTTCGGCACCGGCTTGGGCAGCTCAGGGATCGCGTGCGGGTTGAACTTGAAGCTGAAGTACGACTTGTTCTGGCCGTTTGCGTCGGTCTGGTAGAAGTTGGTGCGCAGGGTCGCCTTGATCAGGTCCAGGTAGCGACGCAGGATACGGTCTTCGTTGAGCACCTGAACGTCGTCCAGGGCGGTGAGGATCGCCTGTTCCAGGCGTTGCTGTTTGTCTTCCAGGTCGTCGGCAGTGAGCTTGCGTGCCAGGTAGAAGCGGGTCTTGAACAACCTTGTCAACTCGCGGGCGATGTCGGTGTGGTTGTTCAGGGTGCTGGCGATGTAACCCAGGTCAAAGCCCAGGCGGATCTGCTTGAGGTAACGGGCGTAGGCACGCAGCAGCGCAACGTCACGCCATGGCAGGCCGGCGGTCAATACCAGGCGGTTGAATGCATCGTTCTCGGCGTCGCCATGCACGATGTGCACGAATGCGTCCTGCAGGGTGTCGTTGAGCTGCTGGATATCCAGGTTCACGCCTTCGGCGGCGATGAATGCAAAGTCATGGATCCAGAACTCACGGCCATTGGCATGGCGCAGGCGATACGGAAACTCGCCCAGCACGCGCAGGCCGAGGTTTTCCAGGATCGGCAGCACGTCGGACAGCGCCAGCGGGGTGTCAGCGTGATAGAGCTTGCAATGCAGTTCGCGCTGACCGGAGACCTGGCCCAGCGGCTGATAGAAGCTCATCACCAGCGGGTTGGCTTCGGTGAGGCTGTTCAGATGCTGCATGTCGACCACGGCCGAATGCGCGGCGAAACGCTCGCGGTAGCCGGCCGGGAAGCCTTTGGGGAAGTCCGCCAGCACGTTGGTGCCGTGGGCTTCGCCGAAACTCTCCACCACCAGACTGGCGTAGTCGTCCTGCCAGCTGCGGCAGGCTTGCACCACTTCTTTTTCCAGTTGCAGCGGGTCGATGTCCAGGCGGTTCTTCGGGTCGACCCGCAGAATCAGTTGCACACGGGCCAGCACGGACTCGGAGAAGAAGGTCCAGAACTCGCAGTCCGAAGCCTTGAGGCGATCCATCAGCACTTGCTGGATCTTCTGGCGCACTTCGGTGGAGTAGATATCGCGCGGCACATAGGCCAGGCAGTAGCAGAAACGACCGTACGGATCTTTGCGCAGGAACACGCGGATCTTGTTGCGTTCCTGGATCTGCACGATCGACATCACGGTGCTGAACAGCTCGTCGACCGGGGTCTGGAACAGGTCGTCACGGGGCAGCACTTCAACCACTTGGGCCAGTTCCTTGCCCAGATGCGCCTTGGCCTGGAAGCCCGAGCGACGCTCGATTTCCGCTACCTTGCGGCGAATGTACGGGATCACTCGCACGCTTTCGCCGTACACCGAGGAGGTGTAGAGGCCCATGAAGCGGTGTTCCTTGATGACCTTGCCGTCGGCACTGATCTCGCGGATCGACACGTAGTCCGGATACGCCGGGCGGTGCACGCGGCTTGGGTGTGCAGCCTTGGCGAACGACAGCACCGTCGGTTCACGCAGGTAGGCCACGGCGTAGTCTTCGATGCGCAGGTCTTCGGCGGTGAGGCCGGCGCGCAACAGCTTGGTCAGACCGAGGAAGGAGCTGGCGTCATATTCGATATGACCGCCGTCCGCCTCGTCACGTACCACGAACTCTTCATAGCCCAGGAAGGTGAAGTGGTTGCCCACCAGCCATTCCAGGAAGTTCTTGATCTCGGCTTTTTCTTCACCGTCGATCGTGAATGCGCTGGCGTCGATACCGGCCAGCAGGTCCTGGACCTTGGCTTTCATCGGTTCGAAATCGGCCACGGCCACGCGCACTTCGCCCAGCACCTGCTCCAGCTCTTTGCTCAGCACGTTCAGCTCGGCGGCGTTGGCGCAGCGGTCGATCTCCAGGTACATCAGCGATTCTTGCAGGATGCCTTCGCCCTGGGTGCCCTTGGGCAGGATTTCCAGCAACTCACCCTTGCTGCCACGGCGCACGCTGAGCACGGTGGTTTGCAGGGTATGGATGCTGTAGCCACGGCGGTTCAGCTCGGTACGGACCGAGTCCACCAGAAATGGCAGGTCATGGTGCAGCACTTCGACCGCGGTGTGGGTCGATTGCCAGCCATGACGTTCGTAATCGGGGTTGTAGACCCGCACTTGCGGTTGGGTGTGATCGAAGCGCTCAAGCAGGCGCCAGGCAGACAGGGTGCAACCGGCCAGGTCGGAAAGGCGACGCTGGGTCAGTTCGTCCAGGGAAATGATGCCGAAGAATTGCTCAGCGAACAGCGCCACTTGTGGCAGTGCCTGTTCACTGATGTGCTGCGCCAGTGCCGCTTGCAGTTGATGCTGGAAGTCGGCCTTGCTGGCTGCGGTGAAGAACGCCATCTGTGGTACTCCGCTTGGGCTTGTTATTGATGGAAGCGTCGCGTGTTATCCCCTTGCGGGGAGACCGTCAGCTCTGTTCGTGGGTCACGATAAACGAATCAGGCCGACAGGTGGGTGAAGCTGGACAGGACAGTCAGGTCACATACAACTTCCACAAGATGCACACCTTGCCGGGTGACGGTACGACGGGCAGGTCAGGCGCCGGGCGCGGGGCACATCCGTTGCGCAGCTTAACGAGTGTAGGAAGACCGCTGCTTGCGACGCTGCGACATATTCGGTCATCGGTAAGCAGGCAATAGGTTGCAACTTGGGCAACCGCGTTTTTCCGGGCAAAAAACCTGCGTTTTTCAGCCCTCTGAGTACCGAAAATGACTGATACCGCACGCCAGGTCATGCCCTGGATCTGACACACCCTGCAGCATAAAATTCGCCGCAATGGCACAATTGCCAGCGCAACGCCCTCCTCCACACAGGATTTCCCATGCTGCAGCTGAAAACCGACGCCCTGATGGCCACCCCGTGCGACGAAGAAGAAGACAACATGGCCATGCTTTGCTGCCACGGCAAAAACGGCGAAATGTTCATGTTGAGCCGCTACCCGGATGAAGAGGAAGTGGAACTGACCTGGGATTACGAGCCGTCGACGCTGGATGGGCTGAAGATCACCTTGAGTGCCACGACGTTGCTGATCGAACTTGCAGCCGGTGATGCCGATGCATTGGGTGGCAAGGATCATCTGGAGATCACCCACGCCACGGCCGCATCCGACCTGGCTGAAGTGGAGGAAACCTTGCAGAAAATCCTCGCAGGCACTGGCACTTTCATCCGGACTTGAGCTGCACCCTGGTTCAAATGTGGGAGGGGGCTTGCCCCCGATAGCGGCGGGCCAGTTATTACATCGGTGCCCGACACACGGGCATCGGCGGCAAGCCCCCTCCCACATTGACCGTGTTCCCACACCAAAAGCCTACAAGTTTTTCTGAAAATACCCGTGACGTCGTTAGTCGCCACCCCCTTCGATGCATTAAAGTAAGCCTCCCAAGCCTGGCGCTCGCGCTCCACCATCAGGCTCATCTTTCCAGGAACCGTCATCGATGGAACATCGTGAAGCGCTGCTTGCGCTGCGAACCTTTCTTTCTACGCAGATTCTCGGCCAGGAAAAACTCATCGATCGCCTGCTGATCGCCCTGCTCGCCGACGGCCATATGCTGGTCGAAGGCGCACCGGGGCTGGCCAAGACCAAGGCGATCAAGGAGCTGGCCGAAGGCATCGAAGCGCAGTTCCATCGTATCCAGTTCACCCCCGACCTGCTGCCCGCCGACATCACCGGCACCGAGATCTATCGCCCGGAAACCGGCAGTTTCGTGTTCCAGCAGGGGCCGATATTCCATAACCTGGTGCTCGCCGACGAAATCAACCGCGCCCCGGCCAAGGTCCAGTCGGCCTTGCTTGAAGCGATGGCCGAGCGCCAGGTCAGCGTGGGCCGCAGCACTTACGAGCTATCGCCGCTGTTTTTGGTGATGGCCACGCAGAACCCCATCGAGCAGGAAGGCACCTACCCTCTGCCCGAAGCCCAGCTCGACCGCTTCCTCATGCACGTGAAGATCGGTTTCCCGGACGCCGCCGTCGAACGGCGCATCCTTCAGCAGGCCCGCGGCGAAGCGCTCAATGGCGAAACCAAGCCCGAGCGGCGCGTCAGCCAACAGGCGATCTTTGCCGCCCGCAAGGAAATCCTTGGCCTGTACATGGCCGATGCGGTAGAGGAATACCTGGTGCAACTGGTCATGGCCACGCGTACGCCTTCCAAGTTCGACCCGGAAATGGCCGAGTGGATCGCCTATGGCGCCAGCCCCCGAGGCTCCATCGCCCTGGACCGTTGCGCCCGCGCCCACGCCTGGCTGGCCGGTCGCGACTTCGTGAGCCCCGAGGATATCCAGGCGGTGCTGTTCGACGTGCTGCGTCACCGCATCATCCTGTCGTTCGAAGCCGAAGCTGCCGGGATCGACCAGGACCGCGTGGTGCAACGCATTCTTGACGTTGTTGCCGTCGCTTGAAGCCGATGAACGCCAGCGATGGTATACGCGTAACCCTCAGTGAACTGATTGAGATGCGTCACCACGTGCGCGAAGTGCAGCTGTTCTCCACTCCCGGCCAGCGCAGCCCGTTGATCGGCCTGCACCACTCCAAGCTGCGCGGGCGCGGTGTGGACTTCGATCAGGTGCGGGTGTACCAGGCGGGCGACGACGTGCGCACCATCGACTGGCGCGTGACAGCGCGCACCCAGGAACCGCACACCAAGTTGTTCCACGAAGAACGCGAACGGCCGATCTTTATCATGGTGGAGCAAAGCTGCCGTCTGTTCTTCGGCTCGGGGCAGATGTTCAAGTCGGTGCTCGCCGCACAAGCGGCCAGCCTGATCGGCTGGGCGGCCCTGGGGCATAACGATCGGGTCGGCGGACTGGTGTTCGGCGACAGCGAGCACTACGAAATCAAGCCTCGACGCAGCAAACAAAGCCTGTTGCAGCTGCTTAACCGCCTGGTGCGGGTCAACCAGAGCCTGAACACCGAAAGCCGCCCCGAAGCTGACGCCCTGGGCATGGCCTTGCGCCGTGGCCGTGAAGTGTTGCGACCGGGCAGCCTGGGAATTGTGATCTGCGATGAACGGGCGCTGACTGACAGCGCCGAGCAACAGCTGAGCCTGCTGTCGCGACATTGCGACCTGTTGCTGCTGCCCATTTCCGACCCGCTTGATCACGCCCTGCCCGCCGCCGGGTTACTGCGCTTCGCAGAACGCGGCGCACAGCTGGAACTGGACACCCTGAACATTGATTTGCGCCAGGCCTACAAAGCCCAGGCCGAAGCACGTATCGCCCGCTGGGAACGGCTCGCGCAAAAGCTGCGGGTGCTGTTGATGCCGTTGAGCACACAGAGTGAAATGGTCGAGCAACTGCGCGAGTACCTCAACCCGCAACGCCCGGTTAAAAAACAATGAGCAGCCTGGACCAACTGCAACCGCTGATCGCCCCGCCGGCCATCGGCTTCTGGCCGCCTGCGCCCGGCTGGTGGCTGTTGCTGCTGGTGATCCCGCTGCTCGGCTGGGGCCTGTGGTGGTTGCGCCGCTTCCTGCCAACCCGCCGCCCCGTGGCCCGCGCCGAACAACCGCTGGACCCGCTGCGCATCGCCGCCCTCGCCGAACTGGCCTTGATGCCCAAGCCCTACGACGGCGCGCCCGCAGGTGCCTGGCTGCAACAACTCAACGGCCTGCTCAAGCGCCTGTGCCGTAACGACTACCCGTATAGCCAGAGCCATACCCTCAACGGCCGCAAATGGCTGGCCTTCCTCGACAACCGCTGCCCCGCCGCCGGCCTGACGCGCTGGATGGTACTGGTGGAAGGCGCCTACAAGCCCGAATGCAAACTCGACGACAAAGCTATCGCCGGCCTGACTCAAGCTGTCGACACCTGGATCCGCAAACATGTTTGAGTTCGCCTGGCCGTGGATCTTTACCCTGTTGCCATTGCCCTGGTTGATGCGCCTGATCCTGCCCGTGGCCGACAGCGGCGAACCGGCATTGAAAGTCAGCTACCTGAGCGACCTCGAAGGCTTGGCCCGCCGTCGCGCCCGCGCCAACCTGCCAGGCTGGCGCCAGCAGGCCCCCTTCGTGGTGCTGTGGCTGCTGCTGTTGACTGCCGCCGCACGCCCGCAATGGCTGGGCGAGCCTTTGCCAATTGCCGCCAGTGGCCGGGACTTGCTGGTGGCGGTCGACGTGTCAGGCTCCATGGATTTCCCCGACATGCACTGGCAGGGTGAGGACGTGAGTCGCCTGGCCCTGGTCAAACACCTGCTCGGGGACTTTCTTGAAGAACGCGAAGGTGACCGCGTGGGCTTGATCCTGTTTGGTACTCAAGCCTACCTGCAGGCACCGCTGACCTTTGATCGGCGCACCGTACGTACCTGGCTGGACGAAGCGCGTATCGGCATTGCCGGCAAGAACACCGCCATCGGCGATGCCATTGGCCTGGCCTTGAAACGCCTGCGCCAACGCCCGGCGCAAAGCCGTGTGCTGATCCTGATCACCGACGGCGCCAATAACGCCGGGCAGATCGACCCGTTGACGGCAGCGCGACTGGCGGCCGAAGAAGGCGTGAAGATTTACCCGATCGGCATTGGCGCCGACCCGGAGCAAACCGGTTCCCTGGGCATTCTCGGCGTAAATCCGAGCCTGGACCTCGACGAGCCGGCGCTCAAGGCGATGGCCGAGGCCACCGGCGGTCAATATTTCCGCGCCCATGACGGCGAGGAACTGCAGCAGATCAAGGAGACCCTCGACACCCTGGAGCCCGTCGAACAACAACCCACCCAAGCGCGACCGGCCCAGGCGTTGTACAGCGGCCCGCTGGCGCTGGCGCTGATCTTGAGCCTGTTGCTGGTGATCCAGGAACGCTGGCCCAACAACGCCTTGCAACGCGGGTTCAACAAGCTGTCGAGCAAAGGGATCTTCCTGCAACAACACCCTGAATGGCGCCAGCGCCTCAAGCGCTTGCGTTTGCGGAGACGTCGATGATCGCCCTGTGGCCGCACTGGTTCCGGCCCTGGTGGCTGTTGCTGCTGCCGCTGCTCGGCTGGTTGCTGTGGCAGTTGTGGCACCGACAAAAGCGCGCCGGCCGCTGGCAGATGATCCTGCCACCGGCCTTCCATGCCGTACTGCTCAGTGGCGGCAACGGCCGCGAGAGCAAATCGCCGTGGGTGCTGCTGGGCATCGCCTGGCTGTTGGCCGTGCTGGCGTTGCTGGGGCCCAGTTGGCAACGGGTTGAACAGCCCAGTCAGAAACCCGCTGACCCGCTGGTGGTACTGCTGGAACTGACCCCGGAAATGCTTGCCACCGACAGCCCGCCCAACCGCCTGGAGCAGGCGCGGCGCAAGCTGTATGACCTGCTGCAAGCACGCACCGATGCGCAAACCGCCATCGTCGTGTATGCGGGCAGCGCCCATACGCTGGTGCCGCTGTCGGACGACCTGGCCACCAGCCGCAATCTGCTGGAGGCCCTGCGCCCTTCGATCATGCCCGAGCCCGGCCATCGCGCCGATCTGGCCGTGGAAAAAGCCCTCGGCCTGCTCAAGCAAGGCGGGCTCGGCCAGGGGCGCCTGCTGCTGATCGGCTCCTCGCTGTCGAAACAGGAGCGCCAAGGCATCCGCCTGCAACTGCAAAGCGCCCAGGCACCGCCCTTGTCGATCCTCGGCATCGGCAGCCGTGAAGGCACACCGGTGACCCAGGAAAGCGGCGAGTTCCTCAAGGACGACCAGGGCGCGATCCTGGTGCCACGCCTCGACAGCCCGACGCTCAAGGCCTTCGCCAGTGAAATGGGTGGCCGCTACCGTGCGGCGCGCCTGGATGACAAAGACCTGCGCCAACTGGGTATGCTCGACAGCGTACAAGCCC
Organism: Pseudomonas sp. B329; assembly: GCF_023127835.1. Lineage (NCBI taxonomy): Bacteria > Pseudomonadati > Pseudomonadota > Gammaproteobacteria > Pseudomonadales > Pseudomonadaceae > Pseudomonas > Pseudomonas sp. B329. The sequence continues at coordinate 50,308 of NZ_SPKP01000016.1, forward strand.
TGCGCAACGACGGCCAAGTGCTGCACCTGGACACCTGGGCCGATCAGGGTTACTGGCTGCTGCTGCCGCTGTTACTGCTGGCCGCCTGCGCCGGGCGTCGCGGCTGGCTGTTCTGCCTGCCTTTGCTGCTGCTGGGCGCACCACAACCCAGTTACGCCTTTGGCCTTCAGGACCTGTGGCTGCGCCCCGACCAGCAAGGTCAATACCTGCTCAAGCACAAGCGCCCAGCCGAAGCCGCCGAACACTTTCAAGACCCGCAATGGCAAGGTGTAGCCCTGTACGAAGCCGGCAATTACGCCGAGGCGATCAAACGTTTTGCCCAGGGCAACGACGCTTATTCCCACTACAATCGAGGCAATGCCCTGGCCAAAGCCGGTGAACTTGAAGCCGCTATCGACGCCTACGAGCAAGCCCTGGAAGCCCAGCCCGATCTGCAACCGGCGCTGAAAAACAAGGCCCTGGTTGAAACCCTGATGCAAGAGCAAGCCGAGCCCGAGCCGACCCAGCCTGCAAAAAACGAAGATGACGAAAGCCCCCAACCCGGCCAAACTGCGCAACCGGGGGCCAGCGGGCAAACGGGCCAGAGCGGCGAACAATCGCCCCAGGGCCAGGGCGAAGCCAGCAGCGGTGAAACTCAGGCCGGCGCCACCCCACAGCCAGGCCACAATGAAGTGCCGGGCAGCGAACTGGGCGACGAGCACACCACCACGCCGCCCCTGCGCCCTGTCGACACCCGCCTTGAAGGTGAGCGCCGCCAGGCGCTGGAGCAATGGCTGCAAGAGATCCCGGACAATCCCGGTGAGCTGCTGCGGCGCAAATTCTGGTACGAACAGCAACAACATCAGGACACGACTCGATGAGCCGCCGCACCACCCTTTTGCTTCTGCTCGCGTTGTCGGCAGGCCACGCCCAGGCGGCGAACCTGGTTGCCAGCGTTGACCGTAACCGCCTCAACTCCGGGGAAACGGTGGAGCTGACGGTGGAGTCCAGCGATGTAACCCAATTCGGCAAGCCGGACCTGTCGCCCCTGGACGCACAGTTTGAAGTCAGCGGCACCCGCCAGATCAACCAGCTCACCACCCTGGGCGGCGATAACCACGCCACCACCCGCTGGATCATCACCCTGCTGCCCAAGGAAAACGGCAACGTGATCATCCCGCCGTTGCAAGTGGGCGCACTCAAGACCCAGCCGATCACCCTGCAAGTGGTCGAAACCGCCAGCCAGAACACCAGCACCGAGCTGGCCCCAGTATTTATCGAGGCCAACCTCGACCAGACCGCCGTGTACGTCCAGGCCCAAGCGCTGTTGACCGTACGCGTGTACCACTCGGTATCGCTGTATGACGACAGCAGCCTCACGCCCTTGCAGATTCCCGATGCACGTGTCGAACAACTGGGCGAGTCGCGTACCTATGAGAAGGTCATCAACAGCATCCGCCATGGCGTGATCGAGACCCGCTACGCTGTCTACCCGCAGCACAGCGGCACGGTGGTGATTCCGGCGCAGACCTTCAGCGCTACCCTGGTCGAATCGCGCCCACCCCAGGAAAACACACTGCAGGGCACCAAGCCGGGCAAGATGATCCACGTCAGCTCTGCGGCCCTGCCGTTGACGATCAAACCCAAGCCGGACCTCTACCCCGCCGACGCTCCCTGGCTGCCGGCGCGCAGCCTGACCCTGAGCGAAGGCTGGAACCCTACGCCGGACCACGTGCAGGTCGGCGACTCTCTGACTCGCAGCCTCACCGTGCAGGCCGAGGGCTTATCCAGCGCACAGTTGCCGGCGCTGCCCAGCGCCGACGTCAACGGCCTGCGCCGCTACCCGGACCAACCGGTACTGGGCAACCAGACCAGCGACCGCGGCCTGATCGGCAGCCGTGAAGACCGCGAAGCCCTGGTGCCAACCCGCGCCGGCGAGCTGGAACTGCCGCCGGTGGAAGTGGTGTGGTGGAACACCCACGAAGATCACCTGGAACGCACCAGCCTGCCGGCGCGCACTGTGCAAGTGGCGGTCAATCCCAGCCTGGTGGTGGACGCACCCGCCACGCCGACCATCATCACTGCACCCGACGATGAGCGCCTGTGGCTGTGGCAACTGAGCACACTGATCCTGGCATGCACCACGTTGCTGGGCTTCGGCCTGTGGTGGCGCGCCCGTCGGCAGCCGGCCGTACAGCGCGCCGCGCAAACCGGCCCGAGCCCGCGCACCCTGCTCGACGACCTCAAGCGCGCCACCCAGGCCAACGATCCGCAAGCCACCCGCCAGGCCCTCGATGCCTGGGCGCGTCAACAGCCGGAAACCCTGGCCGACATGGCGGCGCGGTTTGTGCCATTGTCAGATGCCCTGGATGGCTTGAACGGCGCGCTGTACAGCGAAAGCGGCCAGTACTGGCTGGGTGAAGACCTGTGGCGTGCGATCAAGGCCATCCCCGTGGCCGAACGCGAGCAGGACCCGGCGACCGACACCACCAGCTTGCCGCCGTTGTATCCCAAGTAATACCGCAAACTCATGTGGGAGGGGGCTTGCTCCCGATGGCAGAGTTTCAGTTGATACATCTTTAACTGACCCACCGCTATCGGGAGCAAGCCCCCTCCCACAGTTGCGCGGTGTCGCCTGTTCGACATCCATCTGGATGTTAGTGATTACGGCGCGGCACCTTCCATTCACGATGGGGGAATTTGTACAGATAGTTCAGGTTATCCATATCGAACCGGCCATCTTCCTTGCCGGGGCCACCAAAGAAGCTGATGCCGATATCCAGCTTGCGCAGCAGTTCGGGGCGTGACAACAACTCCAGTGCCGTGTGGTGTGCCTCTGGAGAAAATGACCTGTCGCTGGCTATCAGACCGGCCGCTTCTTTCAATTCATTGAAGTTTACGTAGCTGTCTGTCGCCCCGGCGGCGAACTCGCGAAAGTGGTCGCGGACCAGCCCTATCAGTTGCCGGTCGGTCACTCCACCAAAAGGACGTGCGTGAGGGGCGCCGGCTTGGGCCTCAGCGCTTCGCGCTTGCCGATGGCTGGACGAGGGTGAGGTTTTTTCAGGGTTCACCTGCTGAGGCATCACGTGAAAAGGACTAATAGGGGATGCATTTATTGAAACTGTCATGGTGAGTCTCTGATTCCGAAGGTTAATTAAGGCGTCCACGTGAGTGTGTGGTCCTCCCCTGCCCAACCGTTCCCCACGGCTGGCGCCCAACTCGACATGGCCCGCGCAATGGCCTGCCTGCCCCCCCCCAACCCCGTCAACACCCATAACCCCTGTGGGAGGGGGCTTGCTCCCGATAACGGTGGATCAGCCAATTAATCCATATCTGATTCACCGTCATCGGGGCAAGTCCTCTGCTATATCGGGTCTGGGCCACTGGCAGGCACTGTGTGCGTGTTTACAGGTAAACTCCCCTCCTTTTCATCTTCTCCACGGAGTTCGCCTTGCGTCTGTTTCACACCTCCGACTGGCACCTGGGCCAAAACCTCCACGGCCAGGAACGCGACTTCGAACATGCCTGTTTCCTTGAGTGGCTGCTGGGCCAACTGAAGGCCCAGCGCCCGGATGCGCTGTTGATCGCTGGCGATATCTTCGACACGGTCAACCCGCCGCTCAAGGCCCAGGAACGCCTGTATGACTTCATCATCAGCGCCCACGAGCAAAACCCGACGCTGACGATTGTGATGATCGCCGGCAACCATGACTCCGGCTCGCGTATCGAGCTGCCCGCGCCATTGATGCGCCGCCTGCGCACTCATGCCCTGGGCCGGGTGTTGTGGCTCGACGATGGCCAGTTGGACGCAGAACGCCTGCTGATCCCCTTGCCGGATGCCAAAGGCAAGATTGCCGCCTGGTGCCTGGCGCTGCCATTCCTGCGCCCGGCGGAAGTTACCGGTGCGCATCTGGGAGACGACTACTTGCGGGGTATCGGCCAGGTGCATGAATGGCTGATCGCCGCCGCCAATGCCAAACGCAAAAAAGGCCAGGCACTGATAGCCATCAGTCATGCGCACATGGCCGGGGGGTCGGTATCGGAAGACTCCGAGCGCAGCCTGATCATCGGCAATGCCGAGGCACTGCCGGCCAGCCTGTTCGACAAAACCGTCGGCTATGTTGCCCTCGGCCATTTGCACAAGCCGCAACAGGTCAATGGCGAAGAGCGCATTCGCTACAGCGGCTCGCCGATTCCGCTGTCGTTTTCCGAGATTGGCTACAAGCATCAGGTGCTCGACGTGACGTTCCAGGGTGAACGGCTGGTGGGCGTCGAACCGCTGCTGATCCCCCGTTCAGTCAACCTGCAACGTCTGGAAGCCGCACCGCTGGCGGACATCCTCAAGCAGCTGCGCGACCTGCCGGACATCGACCTGCTGGCCGAAACCCAACGTCACCCTTGGCTGGAAGTGCGGGTACGCCTCGACGAACCACAGCCAGACCTGCGCCAGCAGATCGAAACCGCCCTGCAAGGCAAGGCCGTACGCCTGGTGCGCATCGCCGCCGAATACGCCGGCCAGCGCGGCAACAGCGAAAGCGACGATGAGCGCTTGATCGAACTCGACCAGCTCACGCCCCAGGAATTGTTCAGCCGTGCCTGGCAGGACAGCTATGGCAGCGAAGTGGATGAACAAACCCTGAAGGATTTCGCCGTGCTGCTCCAGGAAGTGCAACAGGAGGGCGAACAGCCATGAAGATCCTCGCTATCCGCCTGAAAAACCTCGCCTCCCTGGCCGGCCCGTTCGAGATCGACTTCACCGCCGAGCCCCTGGCCAGTGCGGGCCTGTTCGCTATCACCGGGCCGACCGGCGCGGGTAAAAGCACGCTGCTTGACGCATTGTGCCTGGCGTTGTTCGGCGCGGTGCCGCGCCTGGGCGATACCGGCCAGGCCAAGATGCCGGACGCCGACACCGATATTTCCATTGGCGATCCGCGCACGCTGATTCGGCGCGGCACCGGCGGCGGTTATGCCGAAGTGGATTTCGTCGGCGTCAGTGGCCGTCGCTACCGTGCGCGCTGGGAAGCCAACCGCGCCCGCGACAAGGCCAGCGGCAAGTTGCAGAACAGCCGGCAAAGCTTGATCGACCTGGACAGCGAGCAACTGCTGGCCAGCCAGAAAACCGAATACAAGACTCAGCTTGAGCTGGCCCTGGGCCTGAACTTCGAGCAGTTCACCCGTGCGGTGTTGCTGGCGCAAAGCGAGTTCAGCGCCTTCCTCAAGGCCAATGACAATGAGCGCAGCGAACTGCTGGAAAAGCTCACCGACACCGCACTGTACACCCAACTGGGTCGACGTGCGTTCGACAAGGCCAAGGAGGCCAGGGATGCTCACAAACAGCTACAAGACCAGGCCACCGGCGTAGTACCCCTGGCACCTGAAGCTCGCGCCGAACTCGATCAACAGTTGGCCGAGGCCCAGCAACAACTCAAGACTCAGCAGGCCCAGCTCAAGCAGTTGGAGTTGCAGCACACCTGGCTCAAAGAGTTGCGTGAGTGGCAAGAGCGCCAGCTCAGCGCCGTCGAACAACTGCAGCAGGCCCAGCAGCAGTGGGACAACCAAGGCCCGCAACGCCAGGACCTCAATCGCCTGGAGCAATTGGCACCGCAACGTCATCACTTCCTGCGCCAGGCTGAACTCGGCACCCTGCTGACGCCACTCGCGGCACAGATTCAGCAACAGCTGGAGCAGCAAGTCGCCCTGCATACCCGCCAGGACCAGGCGCAACAACAGCAAGTGGCCGCCCAAGCGGCGCTGGCCGACGCCCTGAAAAACCAGGCCGAGGCGGCTCCCCTGCTGCGCCAGGCCGTTGAAGAACAGAACACCCTCGCCCACTTGACCCGGGAACTGGCCAAGCGCAGCGAAGAAAAACAACAACAGCAAAGCGCCTGCAACGAAGGCCACGCCCTGCTCAAGGGTTTGCAAGACACGCAAACCCAAGTCGCCGAGCGCCTGCACCGCCTGGCTGCCGAGCTTGAGCACAGCGCCGCCCTTGCCCCGCTGAGCGAGGCCTGGAACGCCTACCGCGACCGTCTGCAACAGCTGATGGTGATCGGCAATCGCCTCAACAAGGGCGAGGCCGAACTGCCGCAACTCGAACAGCGTGCCAGCGCCGCCGCCGATCAGTTCACCCAACAGCGCGAAGCCCTCGACCTGCTCTATCAGGAAGCCGGTGCCGAACCCCACGCGGTGGCCGAGCAAATTCAGTTGCTGGCCAGCCTGCTGCAGGATAATCGCAAGCAACAGCGTGCTTTCGAAGACCTGGCCCGCTTGTGGGACAGCCAGCAGCAACTGGATCAACAGACAGGCGCGCTGACACAACAACTCGCCGATGCCGCGCAACGCCGCGAGCGACTGAACCAGAGCGGTTTGCAAACCAAGGCCGAACTCAGCGTGGCTGAGCAAACCCTGACGGTGACCAAGCAACTGCTGGAACGTCAGCGCCTGGCCCGCAGCGCCAGCGTCGAAGAGTTGCGCGCGCAATTGCAGGATGACCAGCCCTGCCCGGTGTGCGGCAGCCACGAGCATCCGTATCACCAGCCCGAAGCCCTGTTGCAGAGCCTGGGTCGCCATGACGAGAACGAAGAAGCCACGGCGCAAAAGGCGGTCGACGACCTCAAGGAAAAACTCAATGAACTGCGCGGTGAAGTCGGTGGACTGATCGCCGAACAGAAGGAGTTCCTGCGCCAACAGGAACAGCTGGCGATACAACAGCAAGGCCTGGCACAGAGCCTGGAGGCCCATCCGCTGTACGCCTCGTTGTTCAATCAGGACGCGGCCAAACGCAGCGGCTGGCTGGCTCAGCAACTGGCCCAACTGACCCAGAGCCTCACTCAGGACGAACAACGCCAGGACGCCCTGCTCAACCTGCAACAAAACGCCGGGCGCCTTCAGCAGCAGTTGCAAGCCGCTCAGGAGGCCAGCCAGCAAACCCGGCAGTTGCTGGTGGACCAGCAACGGGAATTGGCCAAGGACCGCGAACGCCTCGACGCAGAACTCGCCACCTTCGCCACCCTGTTGCCCACCCAAACCCTGGAGGGTTTGCGCAGTGCGCCTGCGGCGACCTTCATGCAGCTCGACCAGCAGGTCAGTCAACGCCTTGAGCAGTTGGGCCATCAGCGCGATGAACTGGCCGAGCAGCAGGAGCGCCAGCAGGCCATCGAGAAACAGCAGACCCACCAGCAACATCGCCAGCAGCAGCTCGACGCGCTCACGCTGCAAGTCACCGAAGTGGCCTCACAGCAACAAGCTGTTCAAGAAAAACTCAGCGCCTTGCTGGGCGACCACGCCAGCGCCGAACACTGGCAGCAGCAACTGGAGCAGGCCGTCGCGCAGTCACGCCAAAGCGAGACCGACGCCAACCACGAGCTGCACACCGTGCACACGGCCCTGGTCCAACTGGCTGCTGACCTTAAGGCCCAGCAGGACCGCCAGCACGCGCTGCAAGCGGAACAACAAGCGCTTGAAACACGCATCAATGAATGGCGCACGCTGCACCCCGATCTGGATAACCAGGGCCTGTCACGTTTATTAGCCTTCGATGAGGCTCAGATCGCGCAGCTACGCCAGGACCTGAACAGCAGCGAAAAAACTGTCGAGCAAGCCAAGGTGCTGCTGCAAGAGCGCGAACAGCGCTTGGCCGAACACCAGGCCTTGCACAACGGCAATCTCGACGCCGATCAACTGGACCACACCCTGGCGGCGCTCAATCAGCGGCTGGCCGAAGGCGAGAAGCATTGCGCCGAACTGCGCGCCCGCCAAGCCGAAGATCAACGCCGCCAGGACGCCAACCAGGCCCTGGCCGAACAGATCACCAAGGCCTATGAAGAATGGCAGCGCTGGGCGCGCCTGAATGCGTTGATCGGTTCGGCCACCGGCGACACCTTCCGCAAGATCGCCCAGGCCTACAACCTCGATTTGCTGGTGCACCATGCCAACGTGCAGTTGCGCCAACTGGTGCGCCGCTACCGGCTTAAACGCGGCGGCAGTATGCTCGGGCTGTTGGTGATGGACACGGAGATGGGTGACGAATTGCGCTCGGTACACTCACTGTCCGGTGGCGAAACCTTCCTGGTGTCATTGGCGCTGGCCTTGGGCCTGGCGTCCATGGCCTCAAGCACCTTGAAGATCGAGTCGCTGTTTATCGATGAGGGTTTCGGCAGCCTTGACCCCGAGTCCCTGCAATTGGCCATGGACGCTTTGGATGGTTTGCAGGCTCAGGGCCGCAAGGTGGCGGTGATCTCTCACGTTCAGGAAATGCACGAGCGTATCCCGGTGCAAATCCAGGTCAAGCGCCAGGGCAATGGCCTGAGCACCCTGGAGGTCAAGTGAGCCAGGCGCTGCTGTATTCGTTCCGGCGCTGCCCTTATGCAATGCGGGCGCGATTGGCGCTGCGCTATTCAGGCGTGCCGGTGGACATTATCGAAGTGAGCCTGAAAGCCAAACCGACCGAGATGCTGGCGCTGTCGCCCAAGGGCACGGTGCCGGTGTTGAGCGTCGAAGGCCGAGTGATCGAAGAAAGCCTGGAGATCATGCAGTGGGCGCTGGCACAGCACGATCCCGAGGATTGGTTATTGCAGGGTGAGCCTGCGGTATTGGCGCTGATCAGCGAGAACGATCAGGTGTTCAAACATCACTTGAATCGATACAAGTACGCCGAACGCTACCCGGAGCAACCGATGGAACATTATCGGGCCGAGGGCGAGGTATTTTTGCGCAAGCTGGAGGGTTTGCTGACAGAGCGGGAGTATTTGCTTGCCGATCACCTGAGCCTGGCAGATGCGGCGCTGGTGCCCTTTGTAAGGCAGTTTGCCCATGTGGATCGCGAGTGGTTTGCGGGGACGCCGTACTACCGGTTGCAGGCGTGGCTTCAGAAATTTCTGGAGTCACCGCTGTTTATTGCGGTGATGGCAAAATCTTAAGTCCAGACTCAATACAATGTGGGAGGGAGCAAGCCCCTCCCACATCAGGCCTCTATTGTCTGAAGCTCAGTGCTGAGTCTTGTGATCCAGCGCTGCATAGAAATTGGCACTCTGTTGCAGGTATTTCTGGGTGTAGGCCGTGACACTGGATTTCTTGTCAGTGACTTCCACGCTGGCGCTGGCAGGCAATGCCACGGTGGCGGAAACAGCGGAAGCGGCGATGATGGAGAAGAGATTCAAGTTCATGGCGGTAACCCTTGTGTTCGTTTGGTTGAGTGGCCGGTGGAGGCCTTGGAACCAAACTTACGCCCGAGGGTTGGACCTTAGAAATGCTTTGAAACAGTAGCCGCTATCAACCGAATTAATACAAGGGCTCAGGCCCCGCACTGCGGGGCCTGTGGCTTATTGACGCACCAGGAACTTGAGGTCGCTGGGGGCATCGATCGGCAATTGCTGCACGGTTTTACCCAACAGACCGGTCTTGGGGTCGCGTTCAACCACCACGATTTCATTGCTTTTCTGGTTGGCGATCAGCAGGAACTTGCCGCTCGGGTCGAGGCTGAACTCACGAGGGTGATCACCTTCGACAGAGCGACGCTGGATCTCCTTGAGGTGCGCGGTGGCCGGGTCGATGCTGAACACCAGCAACTGATTGGCCGTACCGCGGTTGCTCACGTAGAGGAACTTGCCATCGCTTGACGCATGCAGCGCCGCGCCGGCTTTGTCGGACACCGGTTGGCCAGCGGCATAGTCCAGCAGTTGGGTTTGCGTCAGCTTGCCGTCGCTGTAATCGAACACCGCGACCTGAGCGCTCATTTCGGTGGTCAGCCAGGCGTGTTTGCCGTCGGCGCTGAACAGCAAATGACGCGGGCCGCTGCCGGGTGGCAGTTGCACCGAGGCCGGGTTGGCCGGCGTCAGCGGCAATTCGTGATTGGCCTTGGGATCGTACTGGTAGACAAACACTTTGTCCGCGCCCAGGTCCTGCACATATACGTACTTGCCATCCGGTGACGACACCACGGAATGCACGTGATTGGACGCCTGGCGCTCAGGATTTACCCGGCTGGCCGGATGCCCGCTCAACTGCACCGGGGCCGACAGCTTGCCCTCGGCGCCTACCGGCAGCACCGCAAGGCTGCCGCCCGGGTCTTCGAGTACCGAATAGTTGGCAACAAACAGGTGACGCCCATCGGCGGCGACGCTGGAATGGGTCGGCTCGTTGCCCAGGCTCTGCACCTGGTTGATCAGGGTGAGCTGATGATTTTGCGGGTCGATGCTGTAACTGCTGACACGACCCACCGGGTCTTTCTGGCCTGGACCGTTCTCGTTGACCACAAACAGGTACTTCTGGTCCTTGGAAACCGTCAACCACGACGGGTTGGCCGTCTTGGCAGCCAGCACCGGCTTGCCGCTGAACTGCCCGGTGCGGCTGTCGAATTGCAGGCGGTAGATACCTTCGCTGGTGCCGGCGGTATAGCTGCCCACCAGCAGCTCATAGGTGTCAGCCGGTGCAGCCTGCACCGACATGGCACCGACACTGCCCGCCATCAGCAAGGGCCAGAATTTACGCATCATCATCGGCTACATCCTCATCGTTATTGTTGCCGGTGAAGGCGCTCATGCAGATCAAGCGGTGCTCGCCCGATTCACCGGTAAGGGTCCAGCTTTGCAGGGTGTCGTCGAACGTGGCCGCCTGCACCTGGGCCAGGCTGAATGCCCAGCGTTTTTCTGCACGGCCGTCCATGGCGGTGATCAGCAACTTCTCGTTATCGAGTTTGAAGTCAAAGGCGTGCAAGCCATCGATTTCAAGCATGTCGCTGGTTTCAATGGTGTCCGGCAGGGTGGCAGATTCGGCAGTCATCACATCAGTCGTTCAGAGGAAAGACCTCATGATAAGCCAAATTGTTGCATCGGCCTAAATGCTGCCTTCAACCCGCGTGGGCGTTCACATGTCGCCATAATTACTCCCTCCCTACGTCGGCCTGCGCATTATCAGCTTTTGCCGCTGATACAGCGTTACCGGAAACAGCTGATTACTCATTGTTCATTTGACGGTTAAGCACCGGTCGTTAATTTTCGCTCGCCTGTTCGCTTTAGGCGTTCAGGGTCAAATCGCTACGCCGAGCAAGATCTCAACGACAAGGAAGCTACACGATGATCCATGGAAACCACCCTTCACGACTTTCCGACTACACCTTGAGCCCCGTACCGCTCCCCCCCGTTACCCACAAGTCGGGGAAAGTGCTCGAAATACCCCCTGGCAGCCACTCCGAGGCGTCGCTCCAAACGGACCACGATCAATCACTGCGCAGATCCCGGCGCGATACCAGCGTCCATTACGAAACATCGCCGGGGTCGTCATCGCTCAGATCCGGCTTGAGCTTTGTGCCGCTAAGCCCAACGCCGGCCGCTACGGTCTCAACGCCGCAGCCCGCTGCCGACATCACAGCCAATACGGTTGCACACCAGTTCGCTGGCCGGCCCACGTTGCGCTCAGTGGTGTCGAACCTGCTCAGCGACGCCATCAAAAACCTGTATCCCACCCTGGCGTTTGACCCTCGATACACAGCGTTGGCCGAACCCATTTCCAACAATCCCCCCCAGTACTGCTTGACCCCTTTGCTGGACGTAGCACTCAAGCACCTGACCCGCGACGGCGAGCTGGACTTTACCGATAAACACTCACTGGCCTGCACGCTGATTGATCAAGCCACGGGCCATATGCTCAAACCGGGGCCCTTGGCGGGAGCGCTGGTGCCGGGCATCGATATGCAAGCCATCGAATTGATCATCCGCAGCCTGCGAACCACTCTCAAAAGCGGTTTCGAACAAGCGCTGGTTCGCCACTTCAACGGCAACGCCTATAACACCCAGGACATCCCCAACCTTGAGACAAACCGTTGGCTATGGCTGAGCGACACACTCAGGGACACCTTGCGAACCGCCGCATTGAAACAACCCGGGCTCACCGACACGCAACGCGAGACTCTCGATCAGCTCGCCACCTACCCGGATCAAGTGCACCGCCAAGCCGCAAAAGGCAACGCAGCGGCCAAGGTATTTATCCTCGACACCACCGTAAGCCATGGCGCCAGCAATTCAGCTCAACTGAGCCCGGATCTGTTGATCACACGAGAAGTCGACGGCCGTACGCAAGTGCTGCATACAACCCCCGCTGGAGTCGTCACACCGTATGAATCATTGCAAGCATTCGGCGAAGCCTGGGGGAGAAACCTGGAGAAAGTGTTTGTTTTCGACAGCCTGAATTGGAAGCGCCAGGAAATCGATACAAACATTTTTGATACACAAGCGGCGCTCATCCTCAATGCCATGGTGGAAAACGTCGCATCCATTGAGCTCCCAACGTCGGGCACGCCTGATCAACTGGAGCAGGCCTTCTTCCGTGCAAGCGACCCGAGCCCCTGGTTCACCGGAGCCTATGCTGCAAATGCGGCCGAGCTTGGGCGGCTGCGCGATAATTTGCCAGGCTGGCTCAAAAACGCCAGCGAAGCAGATCGTGACACTTACCGGCGTCACTCGTTGGCACTGGCCAGCAACGTACAACGTAACAACGGCCGGACGTTTCTCGACGGCATTCCCGATATCCGCACCTACGCCCAGCAGCAACTGGACGAGCAATTGTCCGGTAAGGGCTACACGGCAAAGGATGTGGAGGTGGTGTTCAAGGTCGCCGTGGGTAATCTGGGCAGCGGCTACATCGAGCGGGTGAAGATGAGCCTGGTGGATATGGCTCTGAACAATCTCGCCGGCTTGCCCAAGGGCGAGATGGAAGTCCATCTGCGTGGGCAACCGAGCAGCGACCCGCAAATGCCGCAGATGCTCAAGAACCTGATCAGCAGCGTGGATATCGGTCGCCACTACCCACAACTGCTCAATCGCGAACTGCTCAGCGAGACCCAGCAATCCCGGGACCGGGCAGCGCGTTTTGTCGAGCAGGTACCGATCCAGCTCGCCATGCAGGCGCTGGAGTTCAAGCTCAAGGGCGAAGCCGGCATGAGCGCCCAGGGTTACCGCTTTATTGAAGCACTCACCCAGCCCGGTGCGGGCAGCAAACAGGTGGACGGACAGGAGATTACCGTGCGCCCCCTGGCATTTGTGCGCAAACCAGGGGCAACGCCAGACGTTGTCGACAACATGTTCATCATCGAACCAGTGGCCGGCACCAGCGGCCCACATATTCTCTATCGTGCGCAACTGAAGCCCGCGTTGCTGGAGTTTGCAAGCCGCGACGCGCTGCTGGAAGCCATCCGCCAGCCGGGTGCGTTGCAAGACAGCGTGCTGGCCTGGTTGAAGGATGACAAGGTCAGAGCGGTGTATGGCAATGGCGGTTTTCGCACCCCCAATATTGCACGCTTCACCGTATTCAATGAGTTCGACCCACCCACCACGCCCAAGCCCACCACCCTCGCCGTCGACGGCTATGCTGAGGCCACCACGCTACGCCAGGACCAGCTCAACGGTGGTCTGTTCACGCATTGGTTCCGATCCAACGCCAACAGCCTCGTCACCCTGGCGGAAGGCCAATCCACCTCCGACGCTGAAAGCCGCTGGGCCTCGCACAAGGAACTCGGTTGGCTGCTGTTCAACACGTTGCTGCCGGTATTGCGCGGGCCGGGGGCTATGGCGGGCTGGTTACTGCAATTGGCCAACAGCGAAGAAGACATCAAGCGGCTCTCCACATCAAACGACCCGGACCCGACGTCGGCAGTGGTCGACCTGCTGATCAACCTGGGCATGACACTGGGCCACGCCTCCAGCGCGGAACCCGGCAAACCGGCGCACACGTTTGAACGCTTTGAGCCAGACTCTAATCCCGACCGTCCCGGGCCTGGGCGCCGTGACACTCAAGAGCCCGTTGTTCACCAAGCTGTCATCCGCCAGGACCCGCTCCCCCCTGTCACCACCAGTTTCGGTGGCGACGGTGCGGCCATCGATATCCGCCTATCCAGCCCACGCGGACTAACCCCAAGCCTGCTCGCACACATAGAGTCATTCAAAGTTCCTGCGCCTCAGCACCCTGGTTCCCCCATCGCTGAAGGCAGCAAAAAAGGTCTGTATCAAGTCGGTGACAAGGTATACGCCAACATAGATAACCAATGGTTTCGCACAGCGACTGATTTGGACGGTACCTTCATCATCGATGAACAAAACAAGTCACGTGTAGCCCCCTCAATAAAGAACGATGCGCAAGGCAAGTGGCGCTTTGATGTGGCGCCCAAACTCAAGGGCGGCATGGAGAACGCTGACAGGGCGACGACCAGTTTCAATAAAGCGTTTCAAGCGAAACAGCAAGCAAATGCTGCTTTTCAGCGCCTCTATGCGAAAGTTGGAAAAATTGCAGAAAGCCATACAGCGCTAGTGACCAAAATCGAAGTTGACATCGAGCAGTACAAAAAAGCTCGATTGAAACTCAAGACGCTTCGCAGCCTGGCCGTCACACAACCCGAGCGATTCAATGAGCCTTATCGACAACAGTTGCAGCAGACCGCAGTATTGATGGGCAACCTGAATCAACAACTTCGGGCACTGAAGACGTTGACACAAACACTCGTGGACACCAGCAAAAGTGCCGTTGACGCCATCGCTCCCAAGAAAATTGGTGGCATTGACGACATCACCGAATTCCAGAAAGCGCGCTCCCTGGAGTACCAGTACACCCTGCAAGCCATATCTAAAGTCATTAACCTGTACGAGAGCCTGATGAGTGACACGCGCATCCACGGAGTAAGTGGTGCCTCGATAGGTGATCTGGACCAGACGGCGATGACCGGTTCCCTGGAGGCTTACGGCGAACTGACTGAAGCGGTAAAAAAGATTTATCTCGAAAATGAACAACTACTGGAGTCGACGCAGGTATTCAATTCCGTATTGGAACGTTGGAAAAGCGATTCGCCCTTTGGCAAAAACAAAGCAGAAGAATTCCTCAATCACATGACCGGCAGGCCACTTGCCCAACATATGCTAATAAATAAGTTGAACCGCCTGGCCTATCTCAAGCGACTGACCACGACATGGGCTGGGCTGTCAGAGGGCTCTAAGCATTTACAGATGAGCAGGCTGTTGCATGAAAACCTGAAAACCGAAATTGTCGCTTTCACGGAATTACGTAACTACAGTGGCTATACACTGAACGAACAAAGTGCCACCTTGAGTAGCGTGATTACCAAGTTCAAGCAGGTAATGAACGATAGTCTCCTGATGCAAGAGGAACACCCAGAGTTTTTTCGTGCCGAGTATCAGCAACGTTTCATCGAGGTGCTCAAAGAGCTCATCGCGCAAACGGAAGCCGAGTTGACCGACGTTGTCAAAGAACAGCAGGTTCTTATTCCAGCAGCGCCCGAGCGCAGCGCCCGACGGACCAAACCGCAGAATCAACGCGTGTTCAAAACCGAACATCAGGAGACGCTGATCGGCACCCTACGGGCACCGCAGGCAGGTCAAACCGTCAACATCATTGATGTGGTCGACCCCACTAGCGGCCAACCGATCGCCAGCTACAGCGAACATCCCGGTGAGCGCGGCTGGGTGAAGATAGTGCGGGGGCAGCCCGTACAACCGCCTCACGCATCCCCGCCCCAATCCCTGGCAAGCTACCGCAGCGAGGCTCAGCGGTTGATTGACGGCTTACCAGCCATAGAACAGACGATTCTTTTCCAGAAAAAGAAGCTTGAAGATCCCTCCAGGCGAAACACCGTCAGCCCCCGTGATTGGAACGATATGCTGGAAACCCAGGCCGACCAGCTCAAGAAGATCGCGCAACAAGCAGAAGCCAGCCAGGGCGCCAAGCCGGAAACCGCCGAATGGGTTGCACGCTGGCGTGCAGCTGCCGATGAAATGCTTCAAAAGGCACGCCGACACACCGCCGATGGCTATCTGGTACAAACGCCTACCGCAGAAAACGTCGACTATTTATGGCGCCATGGTTTTGTCGACATCAACCTGGTCCGACGAGACATCCCTACAAAAAGTGGCGATGTATTCACTGAGTACGCCGTACGTAAAAAAGGCAAGGTCGACGTATTGTGGTATGCCCACTTCCACTATCCAAAAATGGGCACTCCAAGGGCCGATCACACAGCGGCGCACCTGAAAATTCCGTCCCAGCGCACCAAGACCCAAAAGGACTTGATCGCCGAGGCGGGAAGCAACGGTATCGTGGAGCAAATCATCAAATCCAGAATTACGCCGCCTTTGGATGAAAAACTGTTTCTACAATTGTGAGTCCGATCGACTGATGCACGAAAAAAAACCGCACTACGTGCGGTTTTTTTCAGGGCTCAGTGGGCAAACAATGAATTGCCCTTCTGCCCCGCAAGCTTCTCGGGCTTGATCAGAAACCTTGCCAGTGCCGGCAACAGCCACAGCGCACCAAACATGTTCCACAGCAGCATGAAGGTCAGCATCAAGCCCATGTCGGCCTGGAACTTGATGGCCGAAAAGATCCAGGTACACACACCAATGGCCAGGCACAGACCGGTGAACAGCACAGCTTTACCGGTGGACTTCAATGTCTGGTAGTACGCCTCTTGCAGCGGCAAACCTGCACGCAGGAAACTTTCCAGACGGCTGTAGATGTAGATACCGTAGTCCACGCCAATCCCCACGCCCAGGGCCACCACCGGCAAGGTCGCGACCTTGACGCCAATACCCATGAACGCCATCAGCGCGTTACCCAGCACCGAGGTCAGCACCAGCGGCAGCACAATGCACAAAGTCGCCGCCCAGGACCGGAAGGTGATCATGCACATGGTCGCCACACACAGGTACACCAGGATCAGGATGATCAGTTCCGACTCCTTGATCACCTCGTTGGTGGCCGCTTCGATCCCTGCGTTACCGGCAGCGAGGATGAACTCCAGGCCGTCCTTGTTGTTTTCCTTGGCGAAGTCCTGCACAGCGTGCACCGCACGGTCGAGGGTTTCGGCCTTGTGATCGTTGAGGAACACCAGCACCGGCGCCAGGGAACAGTTGTTGTTGTACAGGCCATCGGCACGGGCGATGGAGTTGTTCAGCACATCGGGGTTGCGCGACAGGGTTTCCCATTTCAGGTTGCCCTCGTTCATGCCTTTGATCATTTGTTTGGATACGGTCACCAACGAGATCGCCGACTGCACCCCCTCGGTGTTCTGCATCTTCCACATCAACTGGTCGATGGGCGCCATGGCTTCATAGCGCGAGCAGCCTTCGGCACGGGTCTTGACCATCACTACCAGCACGTCGGAGCTGGTGGAGTAGTTGCTGATGATGAAGTTGTTATCTTTGTTGTAGCGCGAGTCCGGGCGCAGTTCCGGTGCGCCTTGGTCGAGGTCGCCGATCTTCAGGTTCTGGCTGTACCACAGGCCGCCGCCAAAGGCGACCAAGGCCAGGAAAATCGAGACCGGCGCGACTTTCGGGCTGGCGAATCCGGACAGCAGGCGCCAGAACGCATGTTCACGGTTCGCATCTTTCTTGCTTTTGGCGATGGCGCGTTTGCTGATGCCAACGTAGGAAATCGCCACCGGCAGCAGGATCAGGTTGGTGAACACGATCACCGCCACGCCGATCGATGCGCCGATGGCCAGTTCACGGATCACGCCGATATCAATGATCAGCAGGGTAATAAAGCCAACCGCATCCGCGAGAATCGCGATCATCCCCGGCAGGAACAGTTGCCGGAACGTGCGGCGCGCAGCCGTCAGGGCGTTGTCGGCCTCACCGGATTGCAGGGCGATGCCATTGATCTTCTGTACGCCGTGGGAAATACCGATGGCGAAGATCAGGAACGGTACCAGCATCGAGTAGGGATCCAGCCCGAAACCGGCGGCATGCATCAGGCCCAACTGCCATACCACCGCCACCAATGTGGTGCTCAACACCGCGATGGTGCTGCGCAGGCAGTTGGTGAACCACAGCAACAGGATCAGGGTGATGCCAAAGGCCACGCCAAAGAACAGCACCACCATGATCAGGCCGTCGATCAGGTCTCCGACTTTCTTGGCAAAGCCGACAATGTGGATTTTTACATTAGGGTTTTGCGCCTCGAACTTGTTGCGGATCTTGTCCTCAAGCTCGTGGGAAAACTTCTGGTAGTCCAGGGCCAGTAGCTTGCCCTGGTCCTGCGGGTCCGGGTAGGACTCCAGCAACGGGATATCGACAATGCTCGACTTGAAATCGTTAGCCACCAAACGCCCGACCTGGCCGGACTTGAGCACGTTGTTGCGCAGTTGGTCGAGGCTTTGCGGCGAGCCGTTGTAGCTCTGCGGGATCACTTCACCGCCGGCAAAGCCTTCTTCGGTCACTTCGGTCCAGCGCACGCTGGGGCTCCACAGCGACTTGAGGCCCGAACGATCGACGCCAGAGATGTAGAACACCTCGTCATTGATCTGACGCAGGGTCTCCATATAGTCCTTGGTGAAGATATCCCCATCCTTGGCCTCCACCGAAATGCGCACGGTGTTGCCCAGGTTGGCCAGGTCGTTGCGGTGCTCCATCATCTTTTCGATGAAGGGGTGCTTGAGGGGGATCATCTTTTCAAAGCTGGTAGACGGGCGAATCAACGTCGCCTGCCAGAACAGGAAAATACTCACCAGCAGGCAGATGACGATCACCGCCGGGCGATTGTTAAAAATCAGGCGCTCAAGAAAGGTCGCTTTATCGTTGTGATGACTGCTCATGCGTTCCCCGCCCTTCTTATTGTTTTACGAGTTCGGCGCCGGCGGGCGTGGCGACACGAACGCCACCCTGCCCCGCCAGAATCAAGTTGCCATTGCCTGCGGCTGTGACTGCCGAGAGTGAAATCCGGTCCGGGCGATTGAACACGCTGAACGTCTGGCCGTCGTCATGGCTGACCACCACGCTGCCACCGTTGCCGACGACGACGATGGCGCCATCATCAAGCAAGGTGGCGCCAGACAGGCCGAACTCAAGCGCACCGCGTGTGGCATTGAGTTCGACCTGTTCCCAGGTGCTGCCGAAATCCGTGGAGCGGTAGAGATTGCCGCGCAAGCCATAAGCCAGCAGGGTCTGCGGCTGCGCCGTACTGATCACGCCAAACAACGAGCCCTCGTAGGGGCCTTCGAGTTTCTCCCAGGTTTGGCCATCGTCGCTGGAGCGGAACATGCTGCCCTGTTCGCCGACGATAAACAGGCCGGCGTCCTTGATCCGGGCGATGGCGTTGAGGTGAAACTGGTCTTCGTTATCGAGGCGGTCACTGACGTCGGCCCAGGTGGTGCCGCCGTCGGTGGTTTCAATCAACGCACCGTAGGCGCCGACGGCCAGTCCGTGCTTGGCATCGTTGAACCACACATCGAGCAACGGCGCTTCACGCTTGAGGTCTTCATATTGCTGGGTCCAAGTGACGCCGCCATCGGAACTGGCAAGAATTTGCGCATCATGGCCGACGGCCCAGCCCTGTTGGTCATCGACGAAAAACACCGCCGTGAGCAGTTGCCGGGTGGGAACTTTGGCTTGGGTCCAGGTGTTGCCCTGGTCATCGGAATACAGGATATGCCCACGATCACCGACCGCCACCAGGCGCTTGCCGGCGTGAACCACATCGATCATCAAGCCTTTGGCGGCCTTGGGGGATTGAATCGCAAATACCGCGGCGGCGGAGGTATCGCTGGCGGCCAGCACGGGCGTAGACAACACCGCACCGGCAAGCAGCGAGAGCGCTGTGGCCAGCAACGCAACCCTGCGTGCGGCGCGTGGGCGGCAAACAACCCAACCCATGACAGGCTCACTCATAGACCTTTCTCCCATTTATTATTGTTAGGTCGGCTTATCTTCCAGGACGTTGAAACCTGCAATCTAGAGCGCCTGGAGTCAGCACGGGCCATCCTATCGGGCTTTGGAATCGTCTGACAATCGGCGCTACGTTATCTTTTGTTAACTGGCGGCGTTTGGCTACGGCTGAATAGGTTCATATCAACTGAAGTGATGAGTGAATTTTTATTCCAACTATTGATATTTGCGAATTTTTATTCCATTAATGCCATCCCTGAAAACAATAATCAAAGGACCACGGCTATGCGTGAACTCGGAATCGGCTTGATCGGCACAGGCTTCATGGGCCGTGCCCACGCGTTAGCGTTCAATAACGCGCGCACAGTGTTCGAGTTGCCGGTACAGCTAAAGCTTGCTGCCCTGGCCGATGCCGACACCGAGCGAGCCCAACGCTGCGCCACGGCCTGGGGGTTTGCCCAGGCCCATGGTGATTGGCAGGCGCTGATCGAGGACCCTAAGGTCGATGTCGTGGCCATCACCACCCCCAACCACCTGCACTACCCCATGGCCATGGCCGCGATTGCGGCGGGCAAAGCGGTGTACTGCGAGAAACCCCTGGCCATCAGCCTGGAGCAAGCCGATGCCATGCGCCGTGCAGCCAGCAACGCCGGGGTGGTGACGCGAGTGGGCTACAACTACCAGCACAACCCGATGATCGTGTTGGCGCGCCAGATGCTAGCCCGGGGTGAGCTGGGCCAGATCATCAGCTTCCAGGGTGAGTTCAGCGAAGACTTCATGGCCGATCCGGTCTCGCCGTGGTCGTGGCGCTGCGAAGTGGGACACGCCGGTGGTGCTCTGGCTGACCTGGGCAGCCATTTGCTGTCGATGGCGCGTTACCTTGTGGGCGATGTGATCAGTGTGTGTGCCGATACCCAGACCGTGCATGCTCAGCGCCCCGCTACCCAAGGCAGCACTGATTTGAAATCCATCGCCGTGGATGACCAGGTGCACGCCCTGCTGCGCTTCGCCAACGGTGCAGGCGGCACGGTGAGCAGCAGTTGGCTCAAGCACGGCTACAAAAACCACCTGTGCTTTGAAATAAGCGGGACCAAAGGCACCTTGGCGTTCGATCAGGAGCGCTTGAATGAACTGCGCCTGCACCGCGTCGGGCAGGACGGCTTTCAACGCGTGTTGGCAGGCCCTGCGCTGCCCGGCTATGCGGCGTTCAGCCCGGCGGCGGGGCATCAGTTGGGCTACAACGAGCTGAAGACGCTGGAGGTGCAGGAATTGATCATGGCGCTGGCGGGGCAAGGTGCGGATGGCACGGACTTTGAGGCTGCATGGGAGGTAGAGCGATTGGCGACAGCGATTCGCGTGGCAGCCCTCGAAGAACGTTGGGTCAAGGTCAGCGCGCTTTAATCAATCCCGGTGCAAATAATCAATCACGTCGCCCTGTCTACGGGCGACGTCACTCATTGTTGCATGTTCTTTGCGCGCACTCATTGCTTGTTTTCTAAATAACGAAAATATGAGAGCACGAGCCATTCAACGCTCATTCCATCTGACAAGATAACGCTCGCCCTTCGATTAACTATCTTGGCACCTCCCCCACAAAGTAATTATTCCGACAACACCTAGCACACTAGCAACATGATCACAGTTACCTAACAACACAATCACATATCGAAATACTGTACCCCTAGAGCAGCCTCCCAAAAGCGTCTAACTTACCCCCGCCTTCAACATCAATTGCAAGCATGGCCAGCAACTAATACCCACTTACTCAAGGGTCTCAATCATGTCGTCGATTCGCGCTTACTGCCCGCCCGCAAAATCGTTCTCTGTGACAACCGAAACTTCCAACTTATCCGCTAGCAACTCACTCTCTTCCGATCCTCCCAATGAAGTTGCTAAAAGTCTCACTCGCAGCAACTATAAAATACAAGATCGCAATGGTGACGGACAACTCACTGTGTCCTATGCATTTACCGAATTCAGCGAGACCAAAAAGAGAGCATTCAGGCAGGCACTTCGGTCTTGGGAAGATGTTATAAAAGTCAATTTTGTCGAAAATGGCAAAAATGCTGACACTCACCTGTCAGTTCGGGAAGTCTCAGGTGGGGGCGGTGACGCTACGTTGCCAAATGCTTACGGCGCTCAGGACGTAAATATCGGAAAAAATGAAGGGGCCGGGCTGCATGCGGCAATGGTCCACGAGATCGGGCACACCTTGGGACTTGAGCATCCGGATCTTGACCTGCCTCAAAGCAGCGACGTCTATAGCACTATGAGTTATAAATTCAGCTTGTTTCGCCCCAATGGAAATAATAAAAACTCGTTCGTATCGGACTCTTCCCAAACCCCGATGATGCACGATATTGCCGGCGCTCATCTGCAATACAAGGCCAACGACGAAACCCGTAAAGGCAATACGACCTACGGTTTCAACTCCAACACAGAGCGCGACCACTACACGTTGACCTCCCCCAACGACTTGCCGTTCTTTTGTATCTGGGATAACGGCGGCGAAGACACTCTGGATTTTTCCGGATTCAAAAAAGATCAAAGGATCAACTTGAACGCGGGAAAAATCTCAGATGTCGGCGGCCGTCAGGGTAATGTATCAATCGCCAAGGGCGTTGTTATTGAAAATGCCATTGGCGGCTCGGGGCACGACGTGCTGATCGGCAATGATGCCAACAACCGCATGAGGGGAGGTGCTGGCGGCGACACGCTGACCGGTGGAGGTGGCGCAGATACGTTTGTATATAACAGTGTCAGCGACTCACCTGGTGAAAACCCCGATACACTCACAGACTTCACAAGTGGCATCGACAAGATTGACCTGTCAACCATGTTGAAAGATGCGGGCATCCAGAAACCCAAGCTTGTTGACTGGCACACGGGGAAGAAAGGCGAACTGACGCTGGACTACGATGAGAGTATCAAGCGCTACAGGCTGATCATGAATGTAACTGGCGACCCCTATTCCATGCTGGTGATCCTGAGTGAAAAGCCCATAAAGCCCACAGATATTTTGACGAATGCCACCCCAGTGGTGCTACCTGAATCAAAACCTACACGCCCTTCCGTTCCCGCTCCGGTACCCACGACGCCACCCCCGGTTACGCCTCCACTTGCGCAATCCACAGCCGCCGACACTGTCTACGGCTTCAACTCCAACACGGGCAAGCCTGAAACCAGCCTTACGTCTCCCACCGACAGGCCCGGTTTCAGCGTGCACGACAAACAAGGCAATGACACGCTGGACTTCTCTGACTTCGCGCAAAACCAGCGAATCAACCTGACCCCGGATTCACGCTCCAGCGTGGGTGGTTTGACTAACAACGTGCACATCAGCGCCCAAACCCTTATCGAAAACGCGAAAGGCGGCACAGGCAACGATCGTATTACCGGAAACAGTGCGGACAACGTCCTGACTGGAGGTGGCGGAGCCGACATACTGACCGGCAACGGTGGCTCCAACACGTTTACTTATCATGCCGCCGGCGACTCCCCGCGCAACAACGCTGACTTGCTTATGGACTTCACCACAGGCCAAGACAAAATCGACTTGAGCAGCCTGAGCGAAAATTCGCAAGTCCAACTCAACTACGTCAGTCAGTACAGCGGACAACCGGGCGATACCATCCTGACATTCAACCCAAAAACCAATAGGTACTTCCTCGGTGTCGATTTGACGGGAAATGGCAAGACTGATTTCTTGATCAAAAGCATCCGACCGATCCACAGCCAGGATGTCATTGGTCTCAATTTCCCCGACGATGGTTACCTCTGACGATTGGCCAGCCCCGGTAAACCGAGTCAGCGCAATGCGCGCCGCAGTACCTTGCCAACCGTCGTCTTGGGCAGCTCGGTACTGCGGAACTCCACATACCGGGGCACCTTGTACCCCGTCAGGTATTCCCGGCAATGCGCAAGAATCTGCTCCTGGGTCAGGGCCGGATCCTTGCGCACCACGATGATCTTGACCTTCTCCCCACTCACGGCATCTTCCACACCGATCGCGGCCACTTCCGCGACACCCGGGTGCATCGCCACCACGTCCTCGATTTCATTGGGGTACACATTGAAACCCGAGACCAGGATCATGTCCTTCTTGCGGTCCACCAGGCGAATATAGCCGCGCGCGTCCATCACCCCGATATCGCCGGTGGACAGCCAACCGTCGGCATCCAATACCTCAGCGGTTTCCTTGGGCCGCTTCCAGTAGCCCTGCATCACTTGCGGGCCGCGTACTTGCAGCTCGCCTTGCTCGCCGATGTCAGCCAGCTCGCCGTCTTCGCGCATGAAACGCACCCAGGTCGACGGCAACGGCACGCCGATGCTGCCGGTAAATTCCATCTCGCGCATACGCGAAATATCGATAGGGCTGATGCTCACCACGGGCGAACACTCGGTCAGCCCGTAGCCTTCGATGATCGGCAGCCCGGTCACCTCCTTCCAGCGCTTGGCCACCGCGGTGTGGGTGGCCATACCGCCGGCGATCACCAGGCGCAGGTCGGAAAAATCCCGCGAGCAGAATTCCTTGTTCTCCAGCAAGCCATTAAACAGCGTGTTAACCCCGGCAATCCCGTTGAAGCGCTCTTTGCGCAGGATCATCTGCACCCGCTTCACGTCCCTCGGGTTGGCGATGAGGATATTGCGCCCGCCCAGGCACATGAACATCAGGCAATTCACGGTCAGCGAAAAGATGTGGTAAAGCGGCAGCAGGGTCACATTGGTTTCCTGCTTGTGCTGGTCCAGTTGGTCGCCGACCCAGGCCTTGGCTTGCAGCAGGTTGGCAATGATATTGCGATGGCTGAGCATCACGCCCTTGGCATCGCCGGTAGTGCCGCCGGTGTACTGCAGGAAGGCCAGTTCATCGCGATCCAATGCAACCGGCAAGTGGTGCAACCCCCTGCCCTGTTCAAGCACCTGCTTGAAGCGCAGCGCGCCGGGCAGCTTGAAAGCCGGCACCTGCTTCTGCACGCGGCGCAGGATAAAGTTCATCGCCGCGCCCTTGAAGGTCCCCAGCAAATCACCGATAGCCGCTAGCACCACGCGCTTGACGCTGCTGCCGGCCATGGCTTTTTCCAGGGTGTGGGCGAAGTTCTCGAAGATCACCACGGTTTCGGCGCCGCTGTCCTTAAGCAAGTGCTTGAGTTCATGGGCGGTGTACAACGGGTTGACGTTGACCACCACGGCACCGGCCAGGATCGTGCCCAACAGGCAGATCGGGTACTGCAAGCAGTTGGGCATCATCAGCGCCACGCGGTCGCCCTTCTTTACGCCCTGGCCCTGTAACCAAGCGGCAAAGGCGATGCCCTGAACCCGCCAGTCGGCGTAGGTCATTTCGGTGCCGATGCTGACGTAGGCCACCCGCTCGCTGAATTTTTCCAGATGCTCCAGGAACACTTCACGCAGCGACGGATACTCCTCGATCCCGGTCTCGATATCGGCTGGAACGCCGGGCAGGTAAGTGTTCAACCAGATACGTTCGGTGTGTTCCAGGCTGATAGCGTTCATGGCAGTGTCCTTATTGTTGTTTTTAAAAGCGTTACTTTTCGACGATGGCGGTAATGCCCAATCCACCCGCCGCACAGATCGAGATCAGGCCGCGGCCACCACCGCGTTCATGGATCGCCTTGGCCAGCGCCGCCAATTGCCGACCGCCAGTGGCCGCGAACGGATGGCCGCAGCCCAGTGAGCCACCGTTGACGTTCATCTTGCTGCGCTCGATGGTGCCCAGGGGCGTCTCAAGGCCGAGCCGCTCGCGGCAATATTCAGGGTCTTCCCACGCTTTGAGCGTACACAGCACCTGGGCGGCAAACGCTTCGTGTATCTCGAATAAATCAAAGTCGGCAAAACTCAAGCCTTCCCGTTGCAACATGCGCGGCACGGCGTAGGCCGGTGCCATCAGCAGGCCCTCGGTGCCGTCGACAAAATTTACCGCCGCCGTCTCACCCGTGCGCAAGTAGGCCAGCACCGGCCAGCTATTGGCGGTGGCCCATTCTTCACTGGCAAGCAGCACCACCGAAGCGCCATCGGTCAAGGGCGTGGAGTTGCCGGCAGTGAGGGTGCCGTTCTGGCGGTCGAATACCGGCGACAGGCCCGCCAGTTTCTCCAGGCTGATATCGGAACGCAGGTTATTGTCGCGGGCCAGGCCGCGATGGGGGCTGATCAGGTCGTCGAAAAAACCGCGGTTGTAGGCCGCGTCCAATCGTTGGTGGCTGGTAAGGGTCAACTCGTCCTGGGCCAGGCGCTTGATCTGCCAGCGCTTGGCCATTTCTTCGCAGTGCTCGCCCATGGACAGCCCCGTACGCGGCTCGCCATTGCGCGGCAGCAGCGGCTTGAACAACATCGACGGGCGCACGTTGAGGAGTTGCTTGAGCTTGTCGCCCATGCCCTTGGCGCGATTGGCCGCAAGCAAGGTATGGCGCAAGGATTCGTTGATGCCGATAGGCGCGTCGGAGGTGGTGTCGGCGCCACCGGCAATGCCGACTTCGATCTGGCCCAGAGCGATTTTATTCGCCACCAGCAGCGCAGCTTCAAGCCCGGTGCCGCAGGCTTGCTGCACATCATAGGCCGGAGTTTGCGGCGACAGTGTGGTGGACAACAGCGCTTCACGGGCCAGGTTGAAATCCCGCGAATGCTTGATCACTGCCCCGGCGGCAAATTCGCCCAGGCGTTGGCCATGCAGGTTGTAACGGTCGACCAGGCCCTGGAGAGCGGCGACCAGCAGATCCTGGTTGCTGTCATGGGCATACACCGTGTTGGAGCGAGCAAACGGAATGCGATTGCCGCCGATAATCGCCACGCGGCGAGTTGGCGCCGGGTTGAAGCTGTAGTCACTCATCACGGGTTCTCTTTCCAAATAAACAGCCCGCGCATATGGGGTTTGTCCCCGGCGAAATTGCGCACTTCGAACTCACGGCGTGGGCCGGTCACCGGGTGGCTCCACAGGGCGACCTGGCCAGGCAGGAAAATCGGCAACTTGAAATCGCAATGCGCTTGCGCCTGCTCCAGGCCACCGGGCGGTTGTTGCGCCGCCAATGCACGGCCCAGCGTCCACATGCCATGGGCGATGGCACGGCGAAAACCAAAAAGCCTGGCCCCAATCACCGAGGTGTGAATCGGATTGAAATCCCCCGAGACCTTGGCAAAGCGTCGCCCCAGGTCGGCGGGAAGCACCCAGCGCTGGGTGCGCAACAAGCCTTCCTCCTGCAATGGCAATGGGTCATTCCATGGCTCACCCACGGGGTTGTTGACGTTACGGCGCAGGTACAGGCTGTCGCTTTCCCACACCAGCGCGCCCGCACTGAAGGCTCGGGTGGCGATACTCAATGCCTGCCCCTTCGGATGGGCGACCCAGCGCTCGCAGTACACCTCCACGCGCAACGCCTGGCCCTGGTGCAGGCGCTGGTGCTGACGAATACGATTGGCCAGATGCACCATGCCGCTGGCCGGGTACGGAAAGCTTGGCCGGGTCAGCAGCATCAAGTGCAAGGGGAAGGCCAATACATGGGGGTAGGACAGCGGCACGCCCTGTTCGGGACGAAAGCCACAGGCCCGTGCGTAAGCGGCGATACCTGCGGGGGAAAGCGCCACCGCAGCGCGCACCAGACACGCCGTGGGTAACAGCGGCGCACCGTCGAGCTTGGGCTTGCGCATAGCGCGCATACCGTCGAGCAGCAACTGCGTGCGCGACGGCGGCGGGTCGATAATCTGCGTCACATAGTCCATCGCTTCAGGCTCCCAACAGGCTTTGGCCACACACCCGCACGACCTGGCCATTCACTCCGCCCGACGCAGGATGAGCGAGCCAGGCGATAGTCTCGGCCACATCAATGGGCTGCCCGCCCTGAGACAATGAATTCATGCGCCGCCCGGCCTCACGGATCATCAACGGGATCTTCGCGGTCATCTGGGTTTCGATAAAACCGGGCGCCACCGCATTCACTGTGACCTGCCGGGCCGCCGCACGCGGTGCCAGACCTTGCACCAGACCAATCACGCCCGCCTTGGAGGTGGCGTAGTTGCTTTGCCCCAGGTTGCCGGCAATCCCTGAGATCGACGACACGCAGATGATGCGCCCACCTGCGTTGATGCCCTGGTTGTCGAGCAAGGCTTCACTGAGCTGCAACGGTGCCTGCAGGTTGACCGCCATCACGCTGCGCCAGGCGGCTTCGGTCATCTTGGCGATGGTCTTGTCACGGGTGATCCCGGCGTTGTGCACCACCACATCAAAGCCACCGTATTGGCTGACATGGGCTTGCAACAGCGCGGCGGTGTCGGCGGCGGTGATGTCCAGGGGCAAGGCCGACCCGCCGACGCTGGCGGCGGCCTGTTGCAAGGCTTGCTGGGCCTGGGGCACGTCCACGCACACCACATGGGCGCCGTCACGCGCCAGCACCTGGGCGATGGCCAGGCCGATGCCTCGGGAAGCACCGGTGACCAAGGCACGGCGACCGGCGAAGGGTTTGTCCCAATTGACGGTGGTGTTGCCATCCACAGGTCTTTCCAGGCGCACCACCTGCCCCGAGACATAGGCAGAGCGGCGTGACAGGAAGAAGCGCAAACTGCTGTCCAACGCCTCCTCGGCACCCGGCGCCACATACAACAATTGCACGGTGATCGCCCGACGCAGCTCCTTGGCCAGCGAGCGCACCAAACCCTCGAGGGCGCGCTGGGCGATGGCTTGGGGCAAGTCCTTGCAGTGTTCCGGCGCGGTGCCGAGCACCACCACTCGGCCATGTTGGCCTAGGCGTTTGGCATTGGCGTGGAAGAACAGGTAGAGCTCGTCCAACTGTTGCAGATCGACCACGCCACTGGCATCAAACACTGAGCCTTGCACCTTGACCGTGGATGGCGCCTTGAGGGTTGCCGCTGTGGCGGCGACGGTGTCGGTGGCGCTGAAGATACGCAGCACCGACGCCGCCAGGCGCCCTGCCCCGGCGATGATCACCGGGTTGGCCAGCCCGGCCTGGCCGCTGCGATGACGCTGCAGCGGCAAGGGTTGCGGCAAGCCAATAGCCTGGGCCAGGCGACGGCCCCAGGGGGAGTTGACGAATGAAAGGTAGTTGTCACTCATGGTAAGCACTCACTCACGCCACACATTTGCCTTGTAAACCCAATCAAATGTGGGAGGGGGCAAGCCCCCTCCCACACTGTCAATTCACCGGGGCGTTTTCGCTTTGGCTGCTGCGCCGTTTGGCGGCCGGTTCGAGCGCCTGCTTGCGCTGCTGCAACGCCTCCAGCAAACCAAAATCCTGGGGGAAGTCATCCACCTGGATACCGTGATCGGCGTATTCCACATAGCGGCCCAGCAAGGCGTCCTCGTCGTCGCTGATCAAGTCCAGCGCCCGCGCCTTGACGCGCCATTCGGTAAAGGCCGTGGCCGAAATCGGCAGCGGGCCAAGCAAACCTTGCTTGATGGCGGGTTTAAGCCGAGCCTCGATCGACTCCACCTGTGGCAGTAAACGAAAGCCCAATTCGCCGTAGGCCAGCTTGTCGATTTCCGGGCGCGGGATGTAGGAATTGGCCAGCAAGCGGTCGCGGGTTTCCCCAGGGGTTTGCACCACATCGGCCACTTGCGCCAACAGACGATCCGACGGTTTGTGCAGGGGAATGCCAAACGGAAAACTCAACGCGCGCACCACCGTCGCCGCTGGTTTCGACGGGTAGTTGTCGAGCACTTCGGCCAAGGCTTCATGGGCGCGCAGCAACGCGTCCTGCGCCGCCCAATGCACCAGCGGCAGATCTGCCTGGGGCCGGCCGTCGTCCTCGAAACGCTTGAGCACGCACGACAGGATGTACAGCTGCGACAGAATATCCCCCAAACGCCCGGTGATACTTTCCTTGCGCTTGAGGGCCCCCCCGAGCACGCCCATGGAAATGTCCGAGATCAATGCCAACACCACCGACAGCCGATTGGCCTGACGGTAGTAGGACGCCAGCGCCGGGTCGGTCTTGGCTGGCGCGGCGAGCAGGCGCCCGCCGGTCAGGGAATGCACCGCTGCGCGGACGGTGTTGGCCAGCACAAAACTCACATGGCCGAACATCGCGCTGTCGAAGTCTTCCAGCGCCTTGCGCCGGTCCGGGTTGCGCGCCGCTTCCATTTCGCGCAACACATAGGGGTGGCAACGAATCAGGCCCTGGCCAAAGATGATCAGGCAGCGGGTCATGATGTTGGCGCCTTCCACCGTAATGGCGATGGGGCTTTGCTGATAGGCACGGGCGAGGAAGTTATTGGGCCCCATGCAGATGCCCTTGCCGGCGACAATGTCCATGCCGTCGTTGACGATGATGCGCGCGCGCTCAGTGACGTGGTATTTGGCAATGGCTGAGATCACTGAAGGTTTCTCACCGGCATCCAGGGACGCTACCGACACCTTGCGCACCGCATCGCAGGCATACAGGTGCCCGGCCATGCGCGCCAACGGAGCCTGCACCCCTTCGAACTTGCCGATGGGCAAGCCGAACTGCTTGCGCATCGCCGCATAGGCTGTAGTGCCGCGCACGGCGACCTTGCCCAGGCCAACGTTAGCCGAAGGCAGGGAAATAGCCCGGCCCGCGGCCAGGCACTCCATCAACATGCGCCAGCCGTTACCGACTTGTTCACGGCCGCCAATCACCCACTCCAGTGGAATGAATACGTCCTTGCCGGTGGTAGGACCGTTCTGGAACACCGCATTCAGCGGCCAGTGACGACGACCGCTGTTCACCCCTGGATGAGAAGTCGGGATCAGCGCACAGGTAATACCCAGGGAACCGGCCGCGCCAAGCAGGCCGTCCGGGTCTTCGGCGCGAAATGCCAGGCCCAGTACCGTGGCAATCGGGCCAAGGGTGATGTAACGCTTGTCCCAGGTCACTTTGAAACCCAGCACTTCTTCGCCTTCGTGCAGACCTTTGCAGACAATGCCCAGGTCCGGGATCGCACCCGCGTCAGAGCCGGCATACGGGCTGGTCAAGGCAAAACACGGGATGTCTTCGCCCCGCGCCAGGCGCGGCAGGTAGTAATTGCGCTGGGCGTCGGTGCCGTAATGCAGCAGCAATTCGGCCGGGCCCAGGGAGTTGGGCACCATCACCGAAATCGCCGCCGCCGAGCAGCGAGTCGACAGCTTCATCACCACCTGGGAGTGGGCGTAGTGGGAGAAGCCTTTGCCTCCGTACTGCTTGGGAATAATCATGCCGAGGAACCCGGCGTCCTTGGTGTATCGCCAGCCTTCGGGGGACATGTCCTGCCAGACTTGGGTGGTTTCCCAGTCGTTGGCAATGTCGCACAGGGTTTCGACCTCATTGTCGAGAAAGGCTTGCTCCTCCGCACTCAGGCTGGCCGGCGCGGCTTGCAACAGGCGCTGCCAGTTGGGCTTGCCGCTGAACAGCTCGGCATCCCACCACACAGTGCCGGACTCGATGGCCGCACGCTCGGTGTCGGACATCGCCGGCATGATCGTGCGAAACTGGCCTAGGGCCTTGCTGGTCAACAGCGTGCGGCGCAGGGGTTTGAGCGCCAGCACCAGGGCCGGCAACACCACCAGTACCGCCGCGACGGCGGTGCCCAGGCCGGCCACGACGTTGAACAGGTAACCCGCTGCCAGCCAAACCAGGCCAGTGACCAGCCACAGGGTAGCGGCGGCTTGTCGATACGCCAGGGCAATCGCTGCTGCGAAACCCACCAATAACCAGATAAGCATAGGGATACCTCTACTTGATTCGAGATGTGGCCAAAGCACAGGCAGGTCGAGCTGCGCGGCGGCGTAAAACCACACTACAAACTTGAAAGACCAAATTCAAATTTTGTTTTGAAATTTTTATTTAGTCATTGAGCGCAATAATTTGAGGCCGAACGAAGGCCTCAAAACAGTTATCAAAATCGTTGAGCAGCGAGCACCAGATACTCTGGTACTCGCTGTCAGGATGGGCTCAGAACTTGTACGTGGCTGACAGGCTGACAATATCGCCTGAGGACTCGGCCTTGCCGTCAAGCCTGCCACCGCCCAGTCGGTCTACGTTCTGGGTCTTGATGTTGACCTTCTCGACAAATTGATGCGAGTACGCGGCGTCCAGAGTCAAGCCAGGAACGGCTTTGATATCGTAGCCCGCACCCACAGAGAGAAAATAACGGTCACCGTCAGGAATACGCGGATCGCGCGTCGAATTGCGGGTTGGCGTTTGGTCATAGGCCACACCAGCGCGCAAGGTCAGCTCGTCCGTTGCCTTGAAATCTCCCCCCACCGAGTACATCCACGCATCTTTGTAGTTATAGGGAATGGCGACGATAGTCGAACCCTGAGACTTGAGCGTGAGGTCCTTGAAGGACGACCACTGGGTCCACATGGCGCTGACACCCAAGGTCCAGCGGTCGTTGAACTGGTGCACCCAGTCGAGCGCCGCGGTGGCTGGAATATCCAACTGAGTACTGGCATGGGCGCCACCGGGGTACAGCGTCAGGCCCGGATAAGCCGTTTCGACCAGCGTCTTGCCGTTACCGAAGATCGTATCGTCAGTCATCAGGCCATTGTTCAAGGCATCAGCCCGGACGCTGTATTTACCTGTCAGCTTGTTTTTGATTTTGGCGTGATAGTTAAGGCCCAGCGAGTCTCGATCAGTCGGCTTCCAGACAACACCGGTAAACCAGCCAGTGGAGATGTTATCGACCTTCACCCGCATCAGCGCGGTGCCGACGCCCGCCGGAAATGCCCCGTTACCCAAGCCTGGTGAGACTGACGCGGCCGAAAACAGGTCAACATTCTGGCTGACGAAGCCTTGACTGCGCTGAACGATAAGGCCCCCCCCGATGGAGAAGTCGTCACGCACCTTGAAGGATAAGGAGCCCGTCAGACCGACGGTCTCGATTTTGGTGTCCACGGCGAAGTCGCGAAACTTGGAGTTTTCATTCCAGGTGGTGCGCATACCTTGCGGCACGACCTGACTGAGGCCGAATGCAAAGCGGTCACCGATTGGAATAACGAGGAAGCCGGTAGGCAACCAGGCGGTGAAACCACCCTGGCCGCCATCGTTGTTATTGAGTGTTGCAGTGCTGGGGTCAAAGCTGCCATCAGGCATTACTGCCGTATTACTGACCGGGTTACCGGTGTAATCATAGGCTTGGCCGCTGTATTTGATTTTGACCCGGGCATAGTCAACGGTCTGTTGAACCACGGACTGGTCGACGAACGCCATGGCCGCCGGGTTGTTGTAGGCAGAACTTGGATCATTCTTGAACAGAGAGCCGCCGCCGAATGCCCGGCCCCAGCCTGGAGCACCATAAGTCGGCGTGGAGAAACCACCCGCCTGCGCGGGCGCAGTCGTCATCAAGCCTCCCAATATTGCCAGCCCCAGCAGTGTTTGAGCCTGTTGTTTCTTACTGATCATGCGGCACTCCTTATTATTATGCGCTCCCGGCATGGCCGGCTTTCCACGTCAGCCGGCACCTCTGGCGAGGTACCGGCCTTTCAGCGGGTGATCAACCCTTTATCCAGCAACAAGCAGCCGTTATGGATTGACGGTCAGGCCAGCAGCAGTGGTGGTCAGCGAGACCACGTTGCAGCCACCGCTCAGAGCCTGGTTGGCAGCCGTAAGCGTGTGAGTCGCAGCATTCCAGGCCACGCTGATAGTGGATGGACCGCAGTCGGTACCTGGGATTACGATGGTCTTTTTAATGGTGTAACCAACGTTCTCTACTTGGCCGGTAGTGCCCGACAAGGCCGTCAGCTTCCAGCCTGGCGACGGGATGCTTTTCAAGGTGGGCAATGCACACAGGCCACCGCCGGTCAGCGAGGCATTGTTGATAGTTGCAACGCCGCCGCTGACATTGCCGCTGAAGGTAATGCCACAGGTCACAGATCCCCCGAACGACGACGGTGACTGCACCACGATGGAGCCTGCGGTCGTGGTGAAAGGGCCTTCCGGGCTGATTGAAGCCGCAT
This sequence comes from Pseudomonas sp. B329, assembly GCF_023127835.1. NCBI lineage: Bacteria > Pseudomonadati > Pseudomonadota > Gammaproteobacteria > Pseudomonadales > Pseudomonadaceae > Pseudomonas > Pseudomonas sp. B329. The sequence continues at coordinate 83,864 of NZ_SPKP01000016.1, forward strand.
TGGCCATCGAAGCAGCACCCATGCAAACAGCCAGGGCAGTCAACGACACGAGAGTTTTCAAGCTTTTCATTGTTTTTCCTCACATGTTATGGCGATTCATTTCGCCAGGGGTAATGGCCATGATCGAGAGGTCACGGTGAAACTGCAGAACTTCCCTTTCCAGCCAAATTTCAATGCATTTACCGCTGCAACAGTTGGAACGGTTTATTCGACCACTTTGAAGTTGGGCGGCATCTTGATGGATACCGTGTTGATCTTGCAGTCTTCGCCAATAGCAACATTGGCGGCTTCCAACTTGCCGGTGGCGTTATCCCAAGTACCGTCGGCGGTTGAAGGGCCGCACTTGCCGCCCAGGCCAAAGGCGTGCACATCGACGCTGATCCTGGACATCGAGCCACTCTTTGTATCTTTGGCGACCAGCACCCAGGGCAAATTGATCGCTTCGACACGGCTGCATTTGAGGCCACCGTCAAACTCGACTTTATCGACATTCACCGATGAGCCATCGGCCGCGACCTTGCCGGCCACCTTGATCGTGCAGTCGGCGCTGATCAGCTTGCCTTTGGAAAAGCTGATGGGCCCTTGAGCCGTGAAGGCACTGCCAGCAGGTTCGATACGGGCAGCCTGGGCCTGGTGATAAACAATCAGGCCCATCGCTGCCAGCAGGATATGGGCGGTGAACTTGGCAGAACTTTGCATGGTGTACGTCCTTCCCTTGAAATTATTTTTGTAGGGTCAAACCACGTTCTTGCACCTGATACTGGGGGCGACAAGGACCTGCGCGATACACAGATCCCGAGTACGCCCGTACTGCTTACTTCATCTCAAAACGGCTTGGCGCTGTTGCTGTACTTCTCCAGATACTTCAAACGCTGTGACGGTTGAAGATTGGTCAGGGTGATATCCCCGGCATAATGATTGAGTACCCGATGGTCCATACGACGTCGCCACAGGTAAGGCACATAGGCCCAGACAATCATGCTCGCGTAACCATACGGAAGTTGCGGTGACTCATCGAAGTGGCGCAACGACTGATAACTGCGCGTGGGGTTGGCATGGTGATCGGAATGCCGCTGAAGTTGGAACAGGAAGATATTGGTGACAATCCGGTTACTGTTCCATGAATGGCGCGGCGAGCAGCGTTCGTAACGGCCATTGGGCAACTTCTGGCGCTTGAGGCCGTAATGCTCGACGTAGTTCACCACTTCCAGCAACGAGAACCCGTAGATGCCCTGGATGATCAGGAACGGAATCACCGCCGCGCCCAACCAGGCAATCATCGCGCCCCACAACACCACGCTGTACATCCAGGCACTGAGCACGGCGTTCTTCCAGTGCAAGGCCGGCAAACCGAGTTTGCGCAGGCGTTCGCGCTCCAGGTTCCAGGCCGACACGGCGCTGAACCACACCGAACGCGGCAGGAATGCCCAAAAACTTTCCCCCAGCCGCGAACTGGCGGCATCTTCCGGGGTGGCGACCCGAACGTGATGGCCGCGGTTATGTTCGGTGTAGAAGTGCCCGTAGAACGTCGGCGCCAGGGTGACCTTGGCCAGGAACACTTCCAGGGGCTTGGGTTTGTGCCCCAGTTCATGGGCGGTGTTGATCGCGATGCCCGTGGCAGCGCCGGTGGACATTGCCATACCCAGGTAAGTGAACACGCTGATGTGGCCATGCAGTTCAGTGCGTGCGGTGACGAATGCAGCAGCCTTGGCCAGCCAGCTCGACGGCTCAAGTGTGGCCGTAGCGTTCAACAGGCCGCCATTGATGATCCAGTCGATGCCACCGGCGGCCAGCCAACCGGTGATAATCACTGAAGAGATCACAAACAGCACGCCGGTGTAGACGATCCAGCGATAGTAACGTTGGGATTCAAGGTTGCTGACGGCAGATTCAGGCGGGTTGCTGACATCTTCGCCGAGCAGGCCGTCGATCAGGGGGATCAAGCCGAAGATCACCAGCACACCCACCCACCACAATTGCTGTACGCCGGTGCCGATCGCCAGGGCGCCGGAGAGCAAGGGGGTTGCCAGTGGCATGATGCCGAGCCACCACAGGTGGCGCTTTGCGTCGGTCCAGACGTGCGGGGCGGCCAGGGTCTGATTCATGGCAACCTCCGTACACATTCGGTGTGCATCGGGGCAGCCAACAGGTTTACGGAGCGCTGACTGCCCCGAGAAATCAACCATGCGATAAAAGGCGTTTTTTTCATTATTTTATTCGCTCTTAGGCATTTCAAAAATAATTTCAAATTACACATTGAAATAATTTTTTTAAATAAATAGCGCGGAATCGTTAGGTCGTCAACTAGTTTCTCCCGCCCTTTTTACCGTGACCGGGCAGTCTCTTTTTCAGCCGTCCGGTCAGGTGTCTAGGACAGGCATCAACGCCTTTGAACCGCGAGTCGGGTGCACCCTTATCTACTCGCCAGGGCCTTGGGAGGGTGCAACAGCCGGATGCCTGCCCCGGGCCTGACGCGCTTGGCGACCTGCTCCACCAGCGCCACCACTCGCTCTGTCGCGGTGATCGGCAACATATGCCCACAGCCTTCGACCACTTGCATTTTCAGCCCTGGCACCTTGCTCGCCAGGGCCTGGCCGTGTTTCTGAAAGTCGAGCACCTTGTCGCGGGTGCCATAGATCAGCCCGATGGGCAAGGTCAGTTGCGGGTAGCGCTTGACCATGTCGGGCAGGTGGTCGTTGACCCGGTTGATTTCGGTGGACGCGGCATAGAAGTTGTCTGGACGCATGCCCAGCAGCCCGCCGCCCCGGGTGGCGAAGTCCGGCGGTGCGGCATCGGGGCCGAAGACGCCTTTGACCACTGCATTTTTACTCAGCAGGCCAACGGGCATCGTCAGGGTGTGGGCCATCCAGCGTCGCAGCCAGGCCGGGCGCACCGATAATGACAGGAACACCAGCGGCAACATGCGTTGCGGGTGAGTCAAAGGCGCTACCAGTACCAACCCGGATACCGCATGGGGATGGTCGAGGGCCAGCGCCAGAGCAACCGCGCCACCCAGGGAATGGCCCAGCACCAACGGCTTGCCCAGGTCGAGCGTGTTGATAAAGGCCGCGATTTGTCGGGCCTGGCCCGGTAAGTCTGCGGCCGTGCCGCGGTGTCGGCTGGAATAGCCTGACCCCGGCCGGTCAAGGGTGATCACGCGAAAATGCTCTCGCAACTGACCGGACAAGGCATACGTGAGGTTACGGCTGCTGCCCATCAGCCCGTGGATCATCACCAGCGGCGGGCCCTTGCCCTCTTCGACATAATGAAAGCGCTCGCCATCCACCTCGACGAAACGCCCGTTGATCGGAACCCGCGCTTCAATGCGCCGCGTCATCCAGGCACTCAAGCCCCATAACGCCACGCTGGCGCCGGCCAGCACACCCGCAGCGACAACCCATTCCACAGCCATAGCTCGGTCCTCTGCTTCCCTGCTGCTGGCGACCCGACCGGAATTGGTCAGGGCCTCAGCCATCGTCCACCCCTTGGACCTGGGCGCCCTGCATACCACGCTCGTCCGTCGGACAAATCGCACATGCGGAACAAGGTCCTAGCGTAGGCGAAATTTTCAGGTAGATTATTTAAAATCTTTTTTAAAATAATTAATTCAATTTTCCTTTGCAATGGTGTTCTATCTAAAAGACAAAACAAAAAGAGGAGCACATCCGATGCCCACCCGCTTTCTATCTATGAGGCACGCCCATGACTGCCCACAGTGATTCAATTGACATTGCCATCATTGGCTCGGGATTCGCTGGCCTGTGTATGGCGATCAAGCTCAAGGAGGCCGGGCTCACCGACTTCTTCATCGCCGAACAGGCCGAGACCCTCGGTGGTACCTGGCGCGATAACCACTACCCGGGTTGCGCCTGTGACGTGCAGTCCCATGTGTATTCATTTTCCTTTGCGCCTAACCCGAACTGGTCGCGACAGTTCGCGACACAACCTGAGATCCGCGTCTATCTGGAACACTGCGCCACACGTTTTGAGCTGGCGCCCTATCTGCGTTTTGGCATGGCCCTGCAACGTGCGGTGTTTGATGAGCAACAGCAGCGCTGGCACCTGAGCTTCAGCAATGGCCGCCAAGTCAGCGCACGGGTGCTGGTCTCGGGCATGGGCGGGCTGTCTCGCCCGGCACTGCCGGATATCCCGGGGCTGGACAGCTTCAAGGGCAAGCGTTTTCACTCCCAGCAGTGGGACCATGACTACTCGTTGAAAGGCAAGCGCGTGGCCGTGATCGGCACCGGCGCCAGTGCCATCCAGTTCGTGCCGCAGATCGCGCCACAGGTGGCGCACCTGGACCTGTTCCAGCGCACGCCGCCCTGGATCATGCCCAAACCGGACCGGCCGATTTCAACGCTTGAACGCTGGCTGTTCAAACACTTGCCGTTCACCCAAAAGCTGGTGCGCGGCGCGTTTTATTGGGCACTGGAAGGCCGGGTGGTGGGTTTTGCCTTGCACCCACGCCTGATGAAGATGGTGCAGAAAATCGCCCTGCGGCATCTGCGCAAACAAGTGGCCCGCCCTTCCCTGCGCAAGACGCTGACGCCGGACTACACCATCGGCTGCAAGCGCGTGCTGATCTCCAATGACTACTACCCGGCGCTGTCGCGCAGTAATGTCGAGGTGGTCACCGACAGGGTGCTGCGCATCGAAGCTGATGGTGTGATCACCGCCGACGGGATCAAGCATCCCGCTGACTGCCTGATCTTCGGCACCGGCTTCCAGGCCAGCGACCCCTTGCCGCGAGACTGCATCATCGGCCGCGACGGCATCGACCTGATGGACGCCTGGAGCGACGGCGCCCATGCCTTCAAAGGCACCACCGTGCCGGGCTATCCCAACCTGTTTCTGATCGTCGGACCCAACACCGGCCTGGGGCATAACTCGATGATCCTGATGATCGAAGCTCAGGTCACCTACATCCTCGATGCCTTGAAACATATGCGGCTCCAGCGCATTGCCACGGTCGAGGTCAAACCCGCCGTAGAACACGCCTACAACCACCAGTTGCAGGACAAGCTCAAGCGCACCATCTGGAACACCGGCGGCTGCCAGAGCTGGTACCTGGACCCACGCACCGGCAAGAACACCACGCTGTGGCCCGGTTCTACCTGGCGTTTCAAACAGCTCACCCGTCACTTTGCGCTCAAGGACTACGTCGCCAGCCCGTTGCCGGCGCCCGCTCTGCCACGTCCCGTACCAGCCCCTCACTCCGCAACAGAAGGCAGCCTGTCATGAAGTCATTCAATGGCCGCGTTGCGGCGATCACCGGTGCAGCCTCCGGCATGGGCCGCGCATTGGCTTTAGCCTTGGCACGCGAAGGCTGCCACCTGGCCTTGGCCGACAAGAACAGCCAGGGGTTGGAACAGACCCTGGAGCTGATCCGCACATCGACCTTGTCGCCCGTGACCGTTACCACGCAGGTGCTGGACGTCTCTGACCGCCAAGCCATGCAGGATTGGGCTGCACGCTGTGCCGCGGAACATGGCCAGGTCAACCTGGTGTTCAACAATGCCGGGGTGGCGCTGTCGAGTACCGTCGAAGGCGTGGACTACGCCGACCTGGAATGGATCGTCGGCATCAACTTCTGGGGCGTGGTGCATGGCACCAAGGCGTTCCTGCCGTATCTCAAGGCCAGCGGCGAAGGCCACATAGTCAATACTTCCAGCGTGTTCGGCCTGTTCGCCCAACCCGGCATGAGCGGTTACAACGCCACCAAGTTTGCTGTGCGCGGCTTCACCGAGGCTCTGCGCCAGGAACTCGACCTGCAACGCTGCGGCGTATCGGCCACCTGTGTGCACCCCGGTGGTATTCGTACCGATATCTGCCGCAGCAGCCGTATCGACGCGAACATGACCGGTTTCCTCATCCACAGCGAACAACAGGCCCGCGCCGATTTCGAAAAGCTGTTCATTACCGACGCCGACCAGGCCGCCAAAGTGATCCTGCTAGGTGTACGCAAAAACAAGCGCCGTGTGCTGATCGGCCGCGACGCCTATTTTCTCGACCTGCTCGCCCGTTGCCTGCCTTCGGCCTATCAGGCACTGGTGGTGTTTGCCAGCAAACGCATGGCGCCCAAGCCGCGCACACAGGTCTTTGAAACCAACGACCAGTCCCATCTCTGAACAGGAGGACGCAGCATGTTGCCGATCCGTCGCGATATCCGTTTTGCCTTGCCTGCCGAGCGCATCAAAGACTGGCATGAACAAGGGCCGGTGATCAGCCACTTCTTCAACGCCCTGTCGTTGCTGTTTCCCCAGGGCGAGCTGTTTTTCATGGACAGCGTGCGCCACTACCGCGGGCAGATCGACGATCCCGAACTGAAAAAGGAAATCCAGGGTTTCATAGGCCAGGAGGCCATGCACAGCCGCGAACATGTGGCCTATAACGACCTGCTGCAAGCGGCGGGCTTGCCGGCGCACACCCTCGACCGACGCCTGAAGTTCTTCCTCGACTTGCAGAAGAAACACCTGCCGCCGTCGTTCAACCTGGCGGTGACCATCGCCCTTGAGCACTACACTGCGATGCTGGCGGAAATCCTGTTGAGCGACCCCTCGCGCTTTGGTGATTCACTCAAGGGTTACCAGCAGATGTGGTATTGGCACGCCTTGGAAGAAACCGAACATAAAGCCGTAGCCTTCGATGTATGGAACCAGGTGATCAAACCTGGCCCCGCACGCTACCTGCTGCGCACCGGCACCATGCTGACCACCACCGTCATGTTCTGGCTAGTGGTGCTGGACTTCCACGTGCGGCTGCTGATTGCCGACCGCACCTCGGGCGGCACGCTGAAGGGGCTGTGGCGCATGGTCAAATACTTGTACGGCCCCAAGGGCGTGTTCCCGCGGATGCTCAGGCCGTGGCTGCATTATTTCAAACCGGGGTTTCACCCCTGGGAACATGACAACCGCGCACGCCTGGCAGGCATAGATGGCTTGCTTGAAGAGATCGAGCGCACGCGGCGCGGCGCCAAAGGGGTGTAGCTACCGATGCCTATGCGCGCCATGGGTGCTAGACCTTTGGCTGCAGCAGCAAGGCGACCAGGGCGCTCCACCCCGTCTGGTGCGACGCCCCCAACCCTCGCCCTGTCTCGCCATGAAAGTATTCATGAAACAACACCAGATCGCGGCTGGCCGGGTCCGCCTCCAGCTGCGCATACCCTGCCATGGATGGCCGCAGGCCATTTTCATCGCGCAGGAATAATCCGGTCAGGCGCTGGCTGAGGCTGTCGGCCACGTCTTCCAGCGATGCCAGATAGCCGCTGCCTGTGGGGTATTCCACTGAGAAGTTATCTGCGTAGTAACGGTGAAATTCGCGCAGCGATTCGATCAGCATGTAGTTCACCGGCATCCACAGCGGCCCGCGCCAATTGGAGTTGCCGCCGTACAGGCGAGAGTCGGATTCGCCGGGCTGGTAACTGGCGCACAGGGTGTCGCCATTCATCTTCAGCACCAGGGGTTGCTCTGCAAAGGTCTTGGACAAGGCGCGCACACCGAAGGTCGACAAGAACTCCTGGTCATCCAACATGCGGCGCAGCAAATCCTTGGTACGCTCGCCACGCAGCAACGCCAACAACAAGCGATTCCCCTGCCCCGGTTCGTTCCAGCGCGAGACCAGTTTGGCCAGGTCGGGCCGGTGATGCATAAACCCCAGCAGACGCTCGCGCAGGCCTTCCAAGCCTTCATGTTCGCGCTGCTCCAGCACCAGCACAGCGAACAGCGGCATCAGGCCGACGATAGACCGCAAACGCACCGGTTCGCTCTGGCCGTCGGGACGGTGCAGTACGTCGTAGAAGAACAGGTCCTGCTCATCCCACAAGCCTTCGGCACTGTCATCGACGCGGTTGATGGCGCCGGCGATATATAGGAAGTGCTCGAAAAACTTTACCGCAATGTCCACGTACACGGCGTTGCGCTTGGCCAGCTCCAGCCCGATGCGCATCAGGTCCAGGGCATAGGCCGCGACCCAGGCAGTGCCATCGGCCTGGTCCAACTGGTAACCCGGCGGCAGCGTGGCCGAGCGGTCGAACAAGGCGATATTGTCCAGGCCCAGAAAACCACCCTGGAACAGGTTGCGGCCTTCAGCGTCCTTGCGGTTGACCCACCAGGAAAAATTCAGCAGCAGCTTGTGGAAGATCCGCTCCAGAAAGTCCATATCGCCCACGCCGGTCAGCGCCTTGTCTTGCTGATACACGCGCCAGCTGGCCCAGGCATGCACTGGCGGGTTGGCATCGTCGAAGCGCCATTCGTAGGCGGGCAATTGGCCGTTGGGGTGCATGAAACGGTCTTTAACCAGCAACAGCAGCTGTTGCTTGGCGTAGCCGGGATCGATCAGCGCCATGGCCACCGCCTGGAAGCCTTGGTCCCAGGAGGCGTACCACGGGTATTCCCAGGTATCGGGCATGGACAGGATGTCGAAGTTGGACAGGTGGCGCCAATGGGTATTACGGATATGCAAACGCTCGGGCGGCGGCGCAGGCTGGGCCGGATCACCGTCGAGCCACTGGTTGACGTCGAAATAGTACAACTGCTTGGACCACAGCAAGCCGGCCAGGGCCTGGCGCTGCACATTGCGCGCATCGTCATCGGCGATACCCTGTTGCAGGGCTGCGTAGAAGTCATCGGCCTCGCGGCGGCGCTGTTCGAACAACTTGCGTGCGTTGACCTCGGGGGCGTCCAGAGGGGCAAAGCGCAGATAGAGGCTTTTGCTTTCCAGGCCCGCTAATTCAAGACTGAATCGCGCCGCCACCTTGGTGCCCGCGTCACCGCGAATGGCCCCTTGATCACCCTCCACCACGTAATCGTTGATGCCATCCTTGAACGGCCCGGACGTCGGCTGCCCGCCCAGTTTGGCGAAGTTGCTCTCGTTTTCGCAGAACAACCATTGCCACCCATCCTGGCCCCAGGCGGTGAGCTGGCGATCGTCCATCTCATGATGACGGGCGAGCACGCGGTCGCCGTCCAGCGTCAACCTGGGTTTGGGCGCATCAAAGGTCCAGCTCCAGTCATTGCGCGCCCACAACTGGGGCAGCACCTGCAGAAGTGTCGGCTGCTCCGAGCGGTTGTGCACGGTGACACGCATGAAAATATCGTCGGGCTGGTGCTTGGCGTATTCGACGCTGATGTCGCAGTAACGGTTGTCTTCAAATACGCCGGTATCAAGGATTTCATACTCGGTATCGCCCAGCCCGCGGCGAGCGTTTTCAGCGATCAGGTCGGCATAGGGAAAGGCGGCATGGGGGTATTTGTAGAGCATGCGCATGTAGGCATGGCTCGGTACGCCATCGACGAAAAAGTACAGTTCCTTGACGTCTTCACCGTGGTTGCCTTCGGCGTTATTGAGGCCGAACAGGCGCTCCTTGAGGATCGCATCCCGTTCGTTCCACAGCGCCAGGCCCAGGCACCAGCGTTGTGCCTTGTCGCTGAAACCGGCCAGGCCGTCCTCGCCCCAGCGATAAGCGCGGCTTCGCGCCTGTTCATGGGGGAAGTAGGCCCAGGCGTCGCCATCGGCGCTGTAGTCTTCGCGCACGGTGCCCCACTGGCGTTCGCTCAAGTACGGGCCCCACTCACGCCAACGCTCGGCATCTTGCGTCGCCAGGCGCTGGCCTTCAATCGTGTCAAGCAGGCGGTTTGCGGGTACGGCCGTCATTGGGTCCTCCATCACCTACACAGTGAGGCGCAGTGTAGAACCCAATGGGGCCCGGTTGCACATGAAGACTCAAAGCACCTGGCGTTGACGGTCCGGAGGGCTGGTTTTGCTCCTGTTCTGGCATCTCATTCATTTGCAGAATGAAGTCCAGAAGAATCTTCGTTTGCAAGCCGGCCTGCGCCTCAACAAAATCGGGAAAAGGTCATTTTGCTCGCCACAGCCATCAGGAATTTTTCTATGCACACCACTGCACATGTCAGCCCCGATGAGATCCGCAAGGGCTTTTCCAAGGCCATGTCCGACATGTACCGCGATGAAGTACCTCTGTACGGCGCGCTGCTGGAACTGGTGGCCCAAACCAATGCACGCGTACTCGACAGCCAACCTGAGCTGGTGCAGCAGTTGCAGCGTACCGGAGAAATCCAGCGCCTGGACATGGAGCGCCATGGCGCCATCCGCCTGGGCACTGCCGCAGAACTGGCGACTATCAGCCGCCTGTTCGCGGTCATGGGCATGCAACCGGTGGGCTACTACGACCTCACCCCCGCCGGTGTGCCGGTGCATTCCACGGCCTTTCGCGCCGTGCATGAGCACGCGCTGCAAACCAGCCCGTTCCGGGTGTTCACCTCGCTGCTGCGCTTGGAGCTGATCGAAAACCTGGAGCTGCGCGCCTTCGCCGAAAGTGCCCTGGCCAAGCGCTCGATCTTCACCCCCGGCGCCATGGCGCTGATCGAACAGGCCGAAACACAGGGCGGCTTGAATGCCCGCGACGCCCAGGCTTTCATCGACGAGGCGCTGGAGACGTTCCGCTGGCATAACACCGCCACCGTGACAGGCGCGCAATACGAGCAACTGAGCAACCAGCACCGCCTGATCGCCGATGTGGTCGCCTTCAGGGGCCCGCATATCAACCATCTCACGCCACGCACCCTGGACATCGACCAGGTACAGGCCGCCATGCCCGGCAAAGGCATTACGCCCAAAGCCGTGATTGAAGGCCCACCCCGGCGCCATTGCCCGATCCTGCTGCGCCAGACCAGCTTCAAGGCGCTCGACGAACCTATCGCGTTCACCGACGCCCACGGCAGCCACAGCGCACGCTTTGGCGAAATCGAACAACGCGGTGTAGCGCTCACGCCTAAAGGCCGCGCCCTGTACGACCAACTGCTGAACGCCGCCCGCGATGAACTCGGCGCGTTCCCCAATGAGGCCAACGCCGAACGTTATGTGCAATTGATGGAACGGCACTTTACGGCGTTCCCGGATACCCCCGCACAGATGCGCGAGCAGGGCCTGGCGTACTTTCGTTACTTCGTTACCGCAAAGGGCCTGGCGGCACGCGGCCAGCCCGAGCAGCCGCGAACGTTGCAAGCGCTGGTCAACGCCGATCACGTGGCGGTGGAGCCATTGGTGTATGAGGATTTTCTGCCGGTCAGTGCGGCGGGGATTTTCCAGTCAAACCTGGGGGATGCGGCGCAGAGTCATTACGCGGCCAACGCCAACCAGGCGCAATTCGAACAGGCGCTGGGGCGCAAGACGATTGATGAGTTGCAGCTTTACGGCGAGACGCAGCAGCGCTCCATTGATGAATGTCTGGGCACACTGCTGGCCTGAAATAGGGTGTCCTCCCCGGCTCAGCGGCACAATCCTTGCGCCGCAACAGTCCCCAGAGCCGGGTGGACGGGGCGCATCATAAAGACACAGTCCTGCGATGTCCCGCATACAAATCTGAACAAATATTGCCGTTTTGCGCCTAGCCTAATCGCCCGGCGATTTCGTCCTTGATCAGCAGCCGTTTCTTCTTCAGGTTTTCCACTTTCTCATCGCTGGCACTGGCTTTTTCCGCCTCCAGCACATTCGCGTCGGCATCGTCATATTGAGTGAGCAGCGAATCCAGCCGTTTGTCGTCCGCCCTGCGCTTGTGAACGTCTTCCTTGCTGACACCCAAGTCCTGATACAGGTCGTGTTTCACTGGCATGGCGTACCTCCACAAATTGATCAATGGTCTACGCCCTTGAAGCTAGCCCATTCCAATGGGTCTTGTCATGTTTGAGGTCAATACAGTCCCGTTCGTCGTGCAGCATGCGATGGGATCAAACCTTTGCCGTGCCCTGCCCTCCACTGTAGATCGCCACCCGAGGGAGACAGGTTTCATGAATCACGCTGCCACTGCTGCCGACACTCAATGCATCAACACGCTTCGCACCCTGGCCATGGACGCTGTACAGAAGGCCAATTCGGGGCATCCGGGCACGCCCATGGGCCTGGCGCCGGTGGGTTATACGTTGTGGAGTCGCTTCCTGCGTTATCACCCCGAACATCCCGATTGGCCTAACCGTGACCGTTTTGTGTTGTCAGTGGGGCATGCGTCGATGCTGCTGTATTCGCTGTTGCATCTGGCCGGTGTGGTGGAGATTGACGCCCACGGCCAGCGCTCCGGCCAGCCGGCCATCAGCCTCGACGATATCAAGCAGTTCCGGCAGATGGGTTCCAAGACCCCAGGCCACCCCGAATACCGCATGACCACCGGCGTGGAAACCACCACCGGCCCGCTCGGCCAGGGCTGCGCCAACAGCGTGGGCATGGCCATGGCCCAGCGTTGGCTGGCCGAACGCTTCAACCGCGACGGCCAGGTGCTGTTCGACTACGACGTCTACACCCTGTGCGGTGACGGCGACATGATGGAAGGCATCAGCAGCGAAGCGGCCTCCATGGCCGGCCACTTGAAGCTGGATAACCTGTGCTGGATCTACGACAACAACACCATCAGCATCGAGGGCCACACTGAACTGGCCTTCAGCGAAGACGTGATCAAGCGCTTCCAGGCCTACGGCTGGCACACCCAGCACGTCACCGACGCCAATGACTTGCAGGCGCTGAGCGTGGCGCTGGAAACCTTCAAGGCCAATACCGGCGCGCCGACCCTGATCGTGGTCGACAGCGTGATCGGCTATGGCTCGCCGCACAAACACAACACCGCCGCCGCCCACGGCGAGCCTCTGGGCGAAGACGAGATTCGCCTGACCAAGGCTGCCTATGGCTGGCCGCAGGATTCGAGCTTCCTGGTGCCCGACGAAGCCCGCACGGTACTGCGCGATGCCCTCTACGAACGCGCCGAACCGCTGTTCGCCGAATGGAACCAGACCCTGGCATCCCTCGACCCGCAACGGGCCGATGAACTGCACCGGATGCGCGCCGGCGAAATGCCCGAGCAATGGCAGGCGCACCTGCCCAGCTTCGCCGCCGATGCCAAGGGCGTCGCCAGCCGGGCCTCCGGCGGCGAGGTATTGAATGCCTTCGCCCAACAGATCCCCTGGTTGCTGGGCGGCTCGGCGGATCTGTCGCCGTCGACCAAAACCAACCTGACGTTCGACGGCGCCGGGCGCTTCAGCGCCGATGACTACAGCGGGCGAAACCTGCACTTCGGCATCCGCGAGCACGCCATGGGCGCAATTGCCAATGGTATGGCGCTGTCCTACCTGCGCCCGTACACCTCGACCTTCCTGGTGTTCAGCGACTATATGAAGCCACCGATCCGCCTGGCGGCGATCATGGAATTGCCGGTGATTTTCGTGTTTACCCATGACTCCATCGGCGTGGGTGAAGACGGGCCGACGCACCAACCGATCGAACACCTGACCCAACTGCGCGCCACGCCAGGGCTGCTGACTCTGCGCCCGGGCGACGCCAATGAAACCCTGGAGTTGTGGAAGGTGGCCCTGGCGCAAACCCATCGGCCAAGCTGCATGGTGCTGTCGCGCCAGGCGCTGCCAACCCTGGATCGCACCCAGTATGCGTGCGCCTCCGGTGCGGCCAAAGGTGCCTATGTATTGGCCTCTGCGGATAAGCCTGAAGTCATTCTGATCGCGACAGGCAGTGAGGTCAGCCTGGCGGTGGCTGCCTACGAGCAACTCAAGGGCGAAGGCGTGGCCGCGCAAGTGGTATCGATGCCGAGTTGGGAGTTGTTTGAAGACCAGGATCAAGCCTACCGCGACGGCGTCTTGCCGCCTGCGATAAAAGCGCGGGTGGTGGTGGAACAGGCGGGGCCCCTGGGTTGGGATCGCTATGTCGGGCAAACCGGTGCCAAGGTGGTGATGAACAGCTTTGGCGCGTCGGCGCCATTGGCCAAGTTGCAGGAGAAGTTCGGGTTTACCGTGGAGAATGTGGTGAAGCTGGCCAAGGAGCAGATCCAGCATAACCTCACTGACTAGCGCTTGGCTTAATGCGGGAGGGGGCTTGCTCCCTCCCACATTTGGTCATCAACAACTGCTAGATCAGCGCCTGGGTTAGATAAGGCGCGGTTCGGCTGTGCTTGCTTTTGGCAACCTTGTGCGGCGTACCACACGCCACCACCTTCCCGCCCAGGTCCCCTGCCCCCGGCCCGATATCAATGACCCAGTCACTCTGGGCCACCACGCGCATCTCATGCTCGACCACGACCACGGTATGCCCCGCATCGACCAGTTGATTCAACTGGCTGAGCAAGCGATCGACATCCTTGGGGTGCAAGCCGGTGGTCGGCTCGTCGAGCACATACAACGTAGCGCCGCGGGCGTTGCGTTGCAGTTCGCTGGCGAGCTTGATGCGCTGGGCTTCACCGCCGGACAGTTCGGTGGCCGGCTGGCCAAGGCGCAGATAGCCCAGGCCGATATCGCGCAGCACCTGCAGCGAGCGCAGTACGCCTGGCTGTTCGGCAAACACTTCCACTGCCTGCTCAACCGTCAGCCCCAGCACCTGGGCGATGTTCAAACCCTGCCATTTGATCGCCAGGGTTTCGGGGTTGTAGCGTGCACCGTGGCAAGTGGGGCACGGCGCGTACACGCTGGGCATAAACAGCAGCTCAACGCTGACAAAGCCTTCACCCTCGCAGTTCGGGCACCGCCCCTTGGCGACATTGAACGAAAACTGCCCGGCGTCGTAAGCGCGTTTCTTGGCCGCCGGCGTAGCGGCGAACAGCTTGCGCACGTTGTCGAACAGCCCGGTGTAGGTCGCCAGGTTAGAGCGCGGCGTGCGGCCGATAGGTTTCTGGTCCACCTGCACCAGGCGGCGAATGTGTTCCAGCCCGGCACTGATGCGCCCGCCACTGGCTTGCGGTGCGGCGTCTTCCAGGCTTGGCTCGTCGTCATTTTCCAGCACGCGCCCAAGGCCCGTGGCCACCAGCTCCAGCAACGCCTGGCTGACCAGGCTGGATTTGCCCGAGCCGGAAATACCGGTTACCGCGGTAAAGCAGCCCAGCGGGAAGTCCACCTTCAGGTCATCGAGGTTATTGCGCGTCACGCCTTCGAGCTTCAGCCAGGCAGTGGGCGCGCGCCGCTCCACGTTGGCCGGGCGCTGTGGAGCAAACAGGTATTCACGGGTCTGCGACGCCTCGATAGCCTCCAACCCCGCAGGCGGCCCGCTGTACAGCACCTGCCCGCCATGTTCACCGGCTGCCGGGCCCACGTCGATCAACCAGTCGGCGCGGCGCATGGTTTCCAGGTCGTGCTCCACTACAAACAATGAATTGCCCGCGGCCTTCAAGCGCTCAAGCGCACTGAACAACGCTTCGCCATCCGCCGGATGCAGGCCCGCCGAGGGCTCGTCCAGCACATAGATGACGCCGAACAGCTGTGAGCCCAACTGGGTGGCCAGGCGCAAACGCTGCAACTCTCCGGAGGACAAGGTCGGCGTGCTGCGTTCCAGCGACAGATAGCCCAGGCCCAACTCGATCAGGGTGTTCACCCGCTCGAGCAAGTCCTGGGCGATGCGTTGGGCTGCCAGGCGCTTTTCCACCGACAATTTCATCTTGTCCTGCCCCGCCGCCACCGGCCGCAGCAATTGGGCCAATTGCGCCAGGGACAGTTGCGACAACTCTCCGATATCCACCCCGGCAAACTTCACCGACAGTGCCGCCTGGGTCAGGCGCTTGCCGTGGCATAACGGGCAGGCACTGCCTTGCATGAACTGCGACACACGCTTTTTCATGAGTGCGCTTTGGGTATGGGCGAAGGTGTGCAGGATGTAGCGCCGTGCGCCGCTGAAAGTGCCCTGGTAGCTGGGTTCGAGCTTGCGTTTCAACGCATCGCGGGTCTGCTGCGGGGTAAAGCCGGCGTATACCGGCACGGTGGGGGTTTCTTCGGTGAACAGGATCCAGTCGCGCTGTTTTTTCGGCAGGTCACGCCAGGGGATGTCGACGTCATAGCCCAGGGTCACAAGGATGTCGCGCAGGTTCTGGCCCTGCCAGGCCAGCGGCCAGGACGCCACCGCACGCTGGCGGATGGTCAAGGACGGATCGGGCACCATCAGCGCTTCGGTCACTTCATACACGCGGCCCAAGCCATGGCATTGCGGGCACGCGCCCTTGGGCAGGTTCGGGGAAAAGTCCTCGGCATACAGCATGGCCTGCCCCGGCGGGTAGCTGCCGGCGCGTGAATACAGCATACGGATCAAGCTCGACAGCGTGGTGACGCTGCCCACCGAAGAGCGCGCACTCGGCGTGCCGCGTTGCTGTTGCAGGGCCACCGCCGGCGGCAAGCCCTCGATGCTGTCCACATCCGGCACGCCCACCTGGTCGATCAAGCGTCGCGCATAGGGCGCCACCGATTCGAAATAGCGACGCTGCGCCTCGGCATACACGGTGGAAAACGCCAGGGACGATTTGCCGGAGCCGGATACCCCGGTAAACACCACCAGGGCATTGCGTGGAATATCCACATCGACGTTACGCAGATTATGTTCACGGGCGCCGCGCACCCTGACAAAGCCCGGTTGCTGGGCGGTAACCGCAGGGATGTTGCGCTGTGATGTCATGGGCAACCTTGTCTTGCACTGAGCACCCTGCGCACGCGTTGAGTCAGGGCCTCGGGGCTGTAGGGTTTGCTCAGCAAGTGGATGTCGGCGCCGAGCAAATGATTGGAGGACAGGATGTCGCGGGTGTGGCCGGAGGTGAACAGCACCGCCACTGGCGGGTTCTGCGTACGCGCCCAAGTGGCCAAGTCAGTGCTCTTGACCCGGCCTGGCATCACCACGTCGGTGAAGATCAGGTCCGGCGCTGCGCCGCGCTGCAACACCTGCATCGCGCGGTCGCCGTCTTCGGCGGTCAATACGGTATAACCCGACTGCTGCAGCAACTCGACCACCGTCAGGCGCACCCCTTCGTTGTCCTCGACCACCAGGATGGTTTCCTGGCCGCCACCTTGCGGGTCCACGTCACTGTAGTCGTCGAGGCACTCGGGCTCCAGGCTGTGGGGGAAGTACATCTGCACCAGTGAGCCCTTGCCCTCCTCGCTCCACATATCCACATGCCCGCCGCTTTGGCGCACAAAACCAAACACCATGCTCAGCCCCAGACCGGTGCCGTGGCCTTCGCGTTTGGTGGTAAAGAAGGGTTCGAAGGCGCGCTTGAGGGTGGCCTGGGACATGCCCACACCGGTGTCGGCCACCGCCAGGCGCACATACTCGCCAGGCTTGATGCTTTTGCCGATGCAATCGTCAGGGTTGAGGATGACGTTTTCCCCGGTGATCCGAATCACCCCTTCGCCCTGCATGGCATCCCGGGCGTTGATTGCCAGGTTGAGCAACGCGTTTTCCAGCTGGTTGCGGTCGACATTGATGCACCAGGAGTCCTGGGGCAATTGCACGTCGATATGGATGGTTTCCCCCAGCGCCCGTTGCAGCAACTCGCCCAGGCCGGCATAAATGCGCTGCGGGTTGTACACCGCGGGTGATAACGGTTGGCGACGGGCAAACGCCAGCAATTGCGATGACAACTTGGCCCCACGCTCGACTGCCGCGATGGCCGCGGTCACGCGACGTTGCACCTGGCAATTGTCCGGCTCATGCCGGGCAAGCAAATGCAGATTGCCGGCGATCACTTGCAGCAGGTTATTGAAGTCATGGGCCACGCCCCCGGTCAGGCCGCCAATCGCTTCCAGCTTTTGTGACTGGCGCAACTGGTCTTCGGCGGCAGAGCGCGCCTGCACCTCGGCGGCCACGCGTTGCTCCAGATTATGGGTAAGCTCCTGGCGCACCCGCTCGGACTTCACCAGCTCGGTGGTTTCCACCACAATCGCCAGCACGCCGGCCGGCTGCTGGTTGTCACCCGCCACCGGGCTGTAGTAGAGGTCCAGCCACACGCTTTCCGGTCGGCCGTGACGCGACAACACCAGTTCCTTGTTATTGAACGACAAGGTACCGCCCGCCAGGCACGTATCCACCACATGCCGATTGAACTCGGCCACTTCCGGCCAGCCCAGTTCCACCGGCGTGCCCAACAGGTAAGGATGGCGCCCGCCGGCAAATGCCGAATAGCTGTCGTTGTAGATCATGTACCCCGCCTGCCCCCACAGCATCACCATCGGCACGGGTGAGGCCAGCATCATTTGCACGGTGCAAGCCAGGCTTGTGGACCACTGATCCAAAGGGCCAAGGTCGGTAGTTGACCAGTCAAAGGTGCGTATCCGCTGAGCCATTTCGCCGGCCCAGCCTTCACAGCCGTGGGGGTTGGATAAAAATTGCATCATTGGGCTCTGTGCGCAGGAGAAGACGATCGCAAGTTTTGGAGCGCGCCGACGGTGGATGGTTTCATCTTGTGTACGCTGGAATGCAGAAACCACTGAACTCAATGAAAATCCCGGCTGCGCACCACCATGCCATCCAACAGCGGCGTCAAATCGGTCAGGCGCCCTGCGATCAAATGCCGCACCTCGCCCACCGCCTCCCAGCGCCCATCCACCTTGAGCAGGCGCGACCCCACCAGCGCCCGGCGCTGGCGCTCGGCCAGGTCGCGCCAGACCACTACATTGAGGTTGCCGAATTCATCTTCGAGGGTGACAAAGGTCACGCCACTGGCCGTACCAGGGCGCTGGCGACCGGTCACCAACCCGGCGATGCTCACATTGCGCCCATGCTCCACCGCCAGCAACTCTTGGGAACTGCGGCAGCGTCGCTTGCGCAGCTCGGCGCGCAACAAGGCCAAGGGGTGCGGCCCAAGGGTGGTGCCCAGCGTGGCGTAATCGGCTTGCAGGTCCTCGCCTACGCTGGGCGCGGGTAATGCCACCACGGTTTCATCCTGACCTGGCTGGCCGGCAAACAAGCCGAGCTGCTTGTGCACACCGGCCACGTCCCAGCGCGCCTGGTGTCGGTTGCCGGCCAGGGCGCGCAATGCACCGGCATCCGCCAGCAGCGCCTGGGCCCGGGCATCCAGGCCGGCGCGTGCGTCCAGGTCGGCGATGTCGCTGAACGGTTGCCGGTGGCGTGCGGCTTCGATACGCCGCCCGTCGTCCTCGCGAAACCCCGAGATCATGCGCAAGCCCATACGAATCGCCGGTTGCTGGCCATCGATGGGCTCCAGGCTGCAATCCCAGTCACTGGCCTGCACATCCACCGGGCGAATCTGCAAGCGATGGCGCCGGGCGTCCTGCAGAATCTGGTCCGGGCTGTAGAAACCCATGGGCCAGCTATTGATCAGGGCGCAGGCAAAGGCCGCCGGTTCATGGCATTTGAGCCAGCAACTGGCGTAGGTCAACAGGGCAAAACTGGCCGCGTGGGACTCGGGGAAACCATAGCTGCCAAAGCCTTTGATCTGCTCGAAAATCTGCGCGGCAAAGGCTTCGGTGTAGCCGTTGCCCAGCATACCGTCGCGCAGCCGCTTCTGGTGCGGCTCCAGGCCACCGTGACGTTTCCAGGCGGCCATGGAGCGGCGCAACTGGTCGGCCTCGCCAGGGCTGTAGTCGGCGGCGACCATCGCGATCTGCATCACTTGTTCCTGGAATAAAGGGATACCCAAGGTGCGTTTGAGCACGGCCTCCAATTCGGGTGAAGGATAGGTTTCTGCTTCCTCTTTGTTTCTGCGGCGCAAATACGGATGCACCATGCCGCCCTGAATCGGCCCAGGGCGCACGATGGCGACTTCGATCACCAGGTCATAGAACGTTTGCGGCTTGAGCCTGGGCAACATCGACATCTGCGCCCGCGATTCGATCTGGAACACGCCGATGGTGTCAGCCTTGCTGATCATGGCGTAGGTCGCCGGATCCTCCTTTGGGATGCCTGCCAGGCTCAAATCCAGGTTGCGATGCCGACGCAACAAATCGAAACAGCGGCGGATTGCGCTGAGCATACCGAGGGCGAGGATATCCACCTTGAGCAGGCCGACGGCGTCGAGGTCATCCTTGTCCCACTGGATGATGGTGCGCTCGGCCATGGCCGCATTTTCCACTGGTACCAGGGTGTCCAGCGGGTATTCGGAAATCACGAAACCGCCGGGGTGCTGGGACAGGTGCCGGGGGAAGCCGATCAGTTGCCGGGTGAGCGTCAGCACGCGGCGCAGCAGTGGGCTGTCCGGATCGAAACCGCTTTCACGCAGGCGTTCAAGAGGTGGCGCGTCATCACTCCAGCGCCCGCAGCAGTCGGCCAACGCGTTGATCTGGTCTGGTGGCAGCCCGAGGGCCTTGGCTACATCGCGCACTGCGCCGGCGGCGTGGTAGCTGCTGACCACCGCCGTCAACGCTGCACGATTGCGGCCGTAGCGCTGGAATACGTATTGCAGCACTTCTTCGCGGCGCTCGTGCTCGAAGTCTACGTCGATGTCCGGCGGTTCATTGCGCTCTTTGGAAAGGAAGCGCTCGAACAGCAAGTCGCTCAAGCTCGGGTTGATTTCGGTAATACCCAAGGCAAAACACACCGCCGAATTGGCCGCCGAGCCACGGCCCTGACACAGGATCGAGCGGCTGCGGGCGAAGCGCACGATGTCGTGCACCGTGAGGAAATAACTTTCGTAGCCCAACTCGCTGATCAGCAGCAGTTCCTTGTCGATCTGCTGCAAGGTCTTGGCATCGACGCCCTCGGGCCAGCGTCGGGCAATTCCTTCTTCGGTCACCGCACGCAACCAGGAGGCGGCGTCATGACCTGTCGGCACCAGTTCGCGTGGGTAGTGATAGCGCAACTGGCTGAGGTCGAAGGTACAACGCCGCGCAATCGCCAGGGTTTCGTCAAGCAGCGCTTGCGGGTACAGCGCGGTCAGGGCATCGAGGCTGCGCAAGTGCCGCTCGCCATTGGGATGCAACAAGGTACCGGCGTCGGCCACCGCGACGTGATGGCGGATGGCGGTCATGGTGTCTTGCAGGGCACGGCGGCCACGAGCATGCATGTGCACATCGCCGCAAGCCACCGCCGGGATCTGCAACCGGGCGGCCAGGTCCAGGCGCTGCTCCAGGTGGCGCCCATCGTCCTGGCCGCAATGCAACTGCACTGCCAGCCACAGGCGCCCGTTGAAAGTGCGGCACAGCCATTGGATCGAGGCCTGGGTGTCATGGTCCTGCGCCACCCACAGCGCCAACAGGCCGGGCAATGGTTGCTCGAAGTCTTCCTGCAGCAGGCGGTAACGGCCTTTTTCAGCACGGCGACGGGCCAGGGTGATCAGACGGCACAGATGCTGGTAGCCGTTGAGGTCTTGCACCAGCAGCACCAGTTTGGGGCCGTTTTCGATGCGCACTTCACTGCCGATAATCAGCGGCAAATCCACCGCTTTCGCTGCTTGCCAGGCCCGTACGATGCCCGACAAGGTGCATTCATCAGTGATTGCCAGGGCGCTGTAGCCCTGGTGTTTGGCCCGCTGGAACAGCTCCAGTGCACTGGAGGCACCGCGCTGGAAGCTGAAGTTGGACAGGCAATGCAGTTCGGCGTAACTCATGCGCTACTCGCTCCTACCGAGCTCATGCAAACCAGCCTTGCAGCCACAGTCCATCGCTGCACCCCACATTGCGGTAGGCCCAGCCTTGCTGGCCGGCGCGGGTCTGGATCAGGTAATAGTCGCGGCGGATATCGGCGCCATCCCACCAGCCGGATTCGATGCGCTCCGGGCCCATCAGAATGTGCACGCCCTGCTCGGCCAGCAGCGTCGGTTCGGACAGCAACCAGCCGGGGCGCCGCACCTTGTTCAAGCTCGGGCATGGACGGCTGTCGGTCGCGGCTTGCCAGGCGCATTCGGGACGATGGTCAGCGTGAAAGCGCAGGCCCTGCACCGCCTCATCCCCCAGGCGCGCACGCAAGCGTTCGCGCAATTGTTCCCACGGCAGGGTTTGCTGCGGGCGGTCGTCGAACAGGTCCTGGCGCTGGGGCACGAACACCGGCAAGTCCTCGGCCACCAGGCGCAAACCGCGCACCGGCGAGGTGACCTGGACCTGTTCCAGGCGGCCACGGGCCAGTTCGAACAGCATCAAAGGCTCACGCTCGGCACTGAGCAAGCCCACCTTGATCACGCTGTCGGGCGCCTGGGCATGTTCCAGGTGCAGGTCAAAGCGCTGCACGCCACTGTCGCGCCCGCAAAGGAAGGCCGACAAGTCGCCGGTCAAGCGCCGCAATGGAAACAGCAAGGCCTGGTGGGATTGCACATCGAAGTTCAACTCGATGCGCGCCTCGAACTGGTCCGGCGGCTGATAGAACGCCAGGGCCAAGGGGCGTTGCCCGCTCAGGGCGTCGAGGTGCTTGAGCAGGCTGGCGTCAAAACGTCGCGCCAGGGTATGCCGCGGCAATGCCTGCACCTGGGCCAGGGTGCGCAGGCCCATGCGTGACAAGGCGGTGGCGGCCTGCGGGTCAAGACCGGCGCGGTCGACAGGCAGTGGCGCCAGGGCCTGCATCAAGGCGTTGTCATCGGCCACGGCCAGGCCATCGTAAAGGTTTGCCAACACCCGCGCCGCCGCCGGATTGGGCGCTGCGACGATGCGGTGACGAAAGCCAAGGTCGGTCAACTCCTTGCGCAAGCGCGCCTCGAATTGCGACCAGGGCCCAAACAGGCCCAGGCTCGATTCGATCTCGAACAACAAGGCGCGCGGGTAATACAGGCTGACCTGGGAACTGAAACGGTAGGCCCAGGCGGCAAGCAACTGCTGCAAGCGCTCGATTTCCAGAGGGTCGTATTCCACACAGGCAAAGCCCTTGGCCAGGGCATGGGCTGCCGTCAACGATTGACCAGGGCGCAAGCCCAGGGCACGGGCGGCGGCGTTGACGGTTTGCAGCACACGCCGCTGCGGCGTGCCGGCCAGCAGTGCCAGAGGCTGGTCAGGTTCGGGATGCACACGCTGCGCCCCGTCCAGCGCCAATTGCGGGAATACGATACAGACCCAACGCATGGCAACCTCAATGCCCCGCCAGGGCAATCGGTGCCGGATGGGCCAACCCGCCTCGGCACTTGAGCACGCGCACTTGTGCAGGCTTTGCCTCGACCGCCAGGCGCAAGGCCGCGGGCGAGGCATTGACCGCCTCATTCAAGGAGCGCCAGGCAAATGCCAGGGTCTGTCCGGTTTCCGCCGCCACCTGCAAGCGCCGCAAGGCCCGATCATCGGCCTTGCGCGGCCAGCACAACACCGCACCGCAACTGCCGGAGCGCAGGCATTGTTCCACCGCCCACAGCGCATCGCGCTCCTGGGCCTGGATAATGGAAAGCTGACGCACATCTACCCCGGCGTTCTGCCAGGCATGGGGATACGGCGTATAGGGCGGCGCCACCAGCACAATGCGCTCACCCAGGGCCGACAAGCGTGCCAGGGTTGGCAGCACCAGTTGCAATTCGCCCACCCCGTCCTTGGCCATGAGGATTTCACTCAAGGCCGCTTCCGGCCAGCCGCCAGTGGGCAGCACCGCATCCAGCGCCGCCAGCCCCGTGGGGTGCACGCTGGCCGGTGGTGCGGCGGGCCGGCCCTTCCAGACTCGCCCGCCATTGAACAGCGAGTCCAGGGCAACCACGGCGCCCATCAGCCTTGCCTCACCAGGCCACAGAACACCCCTTCGATGGCCAGGTCCTGGTCGGGGCCGACCACAATGGGTTGATATGCCGGGTTGCGCGGCAATAAACGCACCCGCTCGCCGTTGCGCTCGAAGCGCTTGATGGTGACCTCACCATCCAGACGCGCCACCACAATCTGCCCGTTCAAGGCTTCGGCACTGCGACGTACGCCCACCAGGTCGCCGTCGAGAATGCCATCTTCGATCATCGAATCGCCCTGTACTCGCAGCAGGTAGTCAGGGGTCTTGGTGAAAGTGGCCGGATCCAGTTGCAAGTGGCTGTGCACGTCCGCATCGGCACCGATGGGCCGGCCAGCCGCCACGCGGCCAAGTACCGGGACATCCAGCCACTCGGGACGCGCGGGTTGATTGAGCAAACGAATGCCACGGGCCTGGTTGGGGTTGACCTCAATGAAACCGGCTTCGGTCAAGGCCACCACATGCTTGCGGGCGACGCTGCGCGAGGCGAAGCCGAACGCCTCGGCGATCTCGGCGAGGCTGGGGGGCTGGCCTTGGTGCGCGATGCGCTCGCGAATGAAGGTCAGGATGGCGGTACGGCGGGGAGTCAGGTTGGTCATGGAGTACATTTGTACTCCTGTAGGAAATTTCTGACAATAACCGTCAGTCGGCGATCAACTGCCTGGTCATCACCGCATAAATATCTACACAACTTTGTAGCTACCGCACGTAACCACGCGCTTCAGCCAGCAATTATGTGAAGCCGCCCAGCAACCCCAAGCAATTGTTATGGGTGCCCGTTGCCAGCCATAACAACAGCATGAGCCTGGCCGGTCGCAACTATGGCAAGGCGCTGGAAAACCTGATGCGCACGCAGATACCCGCCCGGGTAGTGACACACTCCACAGGGCGCGACAACGCGTCATAAATACACTTTTCGACACTGGGTTCGCGTTTGGCTGTCAAGCGCAAACCCTGCCCATACTGGCCCGAAACACAAGTTGATCAAATAATGATCTTCACGCAAATCGCCAACGCAGCCGGGCCTTCGCAAAGTTATCCACAGAGATACCCACGGTTTTCGTGGACAACTCTTTTTATATTTTTACGTTTTTTTGCTCAGGCAGCACTTTCAGGAAAGGTGCCAGGCAGCAAAATTTCGCGGTTCACATCGCGTATATCGTTATAGCCACACAGCGCCATCGACACGTCCAACTCACGGGCGATGATATCGAGCGCCTTGGTCACGCCCGCCTCACCCATCGCCCCCAGGCCATACAAGTGCGGGCGACCGATCATGGTGCCCCTGGCGCCCAGCGCCATGGCCTTGAGCACGTCCTGGCCGGAACGAATACCACCGTCGAGCCACACTTCAATACGGTTGCCTACGGCCTCAACAATGGCGGGCAACTGGCTGATACTCGACGGCGCGCCATCGAGTTGCCGACCACCGTGGTTGCTCACCACCAACGCATCCGCGCCGGAGTCGGCCGCCAGGCGCGCATCCTCCACGTCAAGGATGCCCTTGATGATCAACTTGCCGCCCCAGCACCGCTTGATCCACTCCACATCGTCCCAACTCAGGCGCGGGTCAAATTGCTGGGCAGTCCAGGACGACAGCGAACTCATGTCGGCCACGCCCTTCACATGCCCGACGATATTGCCGAAGCCACGCCGCTGGGTGCCGAGCATACCCATGACCCAGCGCGGTTTGGTCATCATGTTGAGGATATTGGGCAGGGTCAGTTTGGGCGGCGCCGACAAGCCGTTGATCAAGTCCTTGTGGCGTTGCCCCAGGATCTGCAAATCCAGCGTCAGCACCAGCGCATCCACCCCGGCAGCCTTGGCGCGTTCGATCAGTTGCTCGATAAACCCACGGTCGCGCATCACATAAAGCTGGAACCAGAATGGCTGGCCGACATGCTCGGCAATGTCTTCCAGCGAGCAAATACTCATGGTCGACAAGGTGTAGCGCAGGCCGAACGCCGCAGCGGCTCGTGCGGTCAGGATCTCGCCATCGGCATGTTGCATGCCTGCCAGGCCGGTAGGTGCCAGGGCCACGGGCATGGCCATGTCCTGGCCAATCATGCTGGCGCGGATCGAACGCTCATCAATATTGCGTGCCACGCGCTGGCGGAACTTGATGCGCGCAAAATCGCTTTCATTGGCGCGGTAGGTGCTCTCAGTCCAGGAGCCGGAATCGGCGTAGTCGTAGAACATCCGGGGTACACGTTTTTGCGCCAGCTTGCGTAAGTCTTCGATGGTTGTGATCAACGACATCGGGTCACCTCTCCCTGAACTGAACACAGAGAGTAACCGGCCATCGCCCACGCAACCAGCCGTTGCGTTTCTCGAAGCTGATGACTAATCTCGCATAAACCCGCAAAAAAGCGCATAAACATGCACAACGTTCATCAAGCCATTGACCTGCCTTCCCTGCGTAAACAAAAGATCCTGTTGTTGCTCGAACGCGACGGCAAGGTCACGGCTTCCGAGCTGGTCGAGCATTTCGCCGTGTCCCAGGACACCATCCGCCGCGACCTCGGCGAACTCGCCGCCGCCGGTTTATTGCAGCGCGTACACGGCGGTGCCCTGCCTCGTCCCAAGGACACCGGCAAGGATTTCTTCACTCGTGTCGGCGAAACCACCGAAGTCAAACGCCACCTCGCGCGCCTGGCGGCCGAGCGAGTTGAAGACGGCCAGATCGTGCTGTTCGATTCCGGCTCCACCACCCTGCAGATCGCTCAGTCATTGCCGCACGAAATTCACCTAACGGTGGTCACCCCATCACCGATGATCGCCATCGCCCTGGCGGACCATCCGCATGTAACAGTGATCCTGGCCGGTGGCCAACTCAACCCCGCCACCCTTTCAACCGGCGGCCATGAAGCGCTGCGCCTGATCCAGAGCATCAAGGCCGACCTGCTGTTTACCGGCGTGTGCGCACTGCACCCGCAAGTGGGCATTACCTCGCTGCATTTTGCCGAAGTGGCAGTCAAGCAAGCCTTGATCGACAGCGCGTCCCAAGTGGTTGCAGTGACAACCTCAGACAAACTCGGTGCAGTGGAACCGTTTGTGGTGGCACCGTGCAGCCGTATTCATACGCTCATTACCGAATGGGATGCGCCGGGGGTGGAGGCGTATGAGCAATTGGGCTTGGAGGTGCAGCGGGTGATGGTTCAGTGACGCAGCAACGACTGATGAATGCGGCGCTCTCCGGTTTTTCGCGAGCGAGCTCGCTCCTACAGAAAAGCAAAAACCTGCCGCTGGACATCACACGCAGGCTCAGAACAGCACATCCGCGGCATCGCGCATAAAAATCTCGACCGTCTTGGGACCTACGCCGTCGAACGCCGCCAAGCGTTGTTCAAACGCCTGGCGATCTTCGCTGGCCTGCCGAATCCCGGTAATCTTGCCGCCGTAATCGGCATTGAGCCGGGCACTCAGGTCCAACAGGCGCTGCGCCGTGGTTTCGTCATACCGCACGTAATGCGCCCGCCCCAACATCGCCACTAACTCCCGCGATGTACAGTGCTGCAATTTGCGCGGCGTATCACGCCCCTCCTCCTCAACGATCACCTTGTAAGCCTGGGCAGCGATGGGCGCCTGGATGCGTTTGCCCATCAGGAAGCTGGCGATGAACCACTTGAACAGACTGGCGTCATCATCGGGTTTTAGCTCGATGCCCAACTGGGCAGCGCTGATGGAGCGGGCCATGCTCAATGCCCTTTGTCGAGCTTCTCGTTGATCGCATCCGTCTGGCGTTCAATGTCCTTGATCGAGGTGGGTGTCACCACTTTGTCGATGGTTTCGGTCTTCGGGTTCGCACGCTCCAGCGTCTGCCCTTTCAAACCTTCAGCCTTACCCTTCTGCGCGTCTTCAGAGCTGACGGGGTCGGGGGTTTTATCGGCGCTCTTGTGTTCGTTCACAGTGCAATCTCCTGCCTATAACGGCCTTCCAAACAGTGGCGGCCTTATGCAGCAGAACACACTGAATTTGAATTGGTTCAAGGAAATTGCCACACCCTACCGCTGGGCAAACACGCGCAAAAAAAAAATAAACCTTTTGCTCGCCCTCCCGCTCAACACTTGGGTACGGCATCGCGCCATTTCCTGAGGAGAGACACCATGACAACTCGACTGATGAAACAAATGGGCCTGACGTTCGCACTCGTTGCCGGCTCGATTTCGACCGCTATGGCGGCCACGTCCAACGACTTTGTCGACAACGCCGCCGAGGGCGGTATTACCGAGGTGGAAGCCGGCAAGCTGGCGCTGGAAAAAAGCAGCTCGGCAGACGTAAAAACCTTTGCGCAGCATATGGTGACCGACCATACCAAAGCCAATAACGAGCTGATGGCCTTGGCAAAAAAGCTCGATATCGAGGTTCCGGATGACGCCGCCCTGACCGACAAGGCGAAGAAAGCGATTCTGGAAATGCGCGACGAATCGTTCGACAAGGCCTACGCCAACAACCAGGTGGCCGCCCATGAAAAAACCGTAGAACTGTTCAAGAAAGAAGCGGCCTCTTCGGACAATGCCGAGCTGAAGGCTTTCGCCACCAAGACGCTGCCAACCCTTGAAGCTCACTTGAAAATGGCCAAGGAACTGCAAAGCAAATACGCCAAATAATCAACCTGACACCGGAGGCATCTGAGTATGAGTTCGCAACTCACGGGTAAGAAAATCCTCGTCATCACGTCCAACACCGGGATCGAGCGCGACGAGCTGCTCAAACCCCTGGAAACCCTGCGTGGCTATGGCGCGACGGTGACGCACGCCTCCAGCAAGGGCGGCACCACCCAGACCTTTGTCGGCGATACCGAAAAGGACGGGACAGTTGAGTCCGATGTGCAATTGTCTGATGTGGTCGGCAGCAACTTCGATGCATTGGTCATCCCGGGCGGGACGGTGAATGCCGACACTTTGCGTCAGGATGCCGCGGCGCTGCGCTTGATCAACGAGTTCGCTCAGGCCGGCAAGACCATCGCAGCGATCTGCCACGGCCCGTGGGCGCTGATCGACGCAGGCCTGGTCAAGGGCAAAACCCTGACCTCGTACAAAAGCGTACGCATCGACTTGGAAAACGCTGGCGCTGAGGGCGTAGTGGATGCTGAGGTCAAGGAATGCAAAGCCAATGGCTGGACCTTGATCACCTCACGGACGCCGGACGATTTGCCGGCGTTCAATGAGGCGATTGCCAGAGCTGTGGCCGGCTGATCATGGCTAACGAATGACAACAGGCGCCCATGGGCGCCTGTTTTTATATGGCTCACCGACTCAGCTCTTGCGATGCTCGGCCATCTCGCGCTTGGGGCCGAACATCGCCCATGCGATCAACCCCAACAGCGGCACGAAAACCAGTACCACCACCCACAGTCCCTTGGTCTCCCAGCCACCGGTACTGCGCAAGACGATATTGATCGCCCACAGTTCCAAGAGCAGCAGAATCACTGCCAATATGATCCAGATATATTCTATTTGCATGATTCACCTCCTGAGGTCTAAAGGTTAGGTCAAGCAGATCGCTCAAGGGTTCCATTAGAATTTTCAGGAACGCTCACGCGAGCCCGGCACGTGACCGGCAGGAGTGCGTTGTGCAATCTCGAAAGGGCCAGACCATGCAAGCTGCACGACGAACCCGCCCCTATAGACCCCTATCTATTTGATTTAAATAGTTATTTAACCCCTATTAAAGTTGGTACGGCTGATGCAATTCCCTCACTACGAGGCGTGCGTTTCGACATGCCCGACAACTACCCGTGAGGTTGCACATGAATGCCATCGACCTGCTTAAAGCCGACCATGAACGCGTCAAGACCCTGCTGACCCAACTAAGCGAGTCCACCGAGCGCGGGGTTAAAAAGCGCACCGAGTTGCTAGCCAAGCTCGAGATGGAAATCACCCTGCACACCAAGCTCGAAGAAGAAATCCTTTATCCCGCTTTTAGAAAAGCCGGTGGCAAGGAACAAGACATCATGTACCACGAGGCCAAGGAAGAGCACCGCACCGTCGACTCGCTGGTGCTGCCCGACCTGAAGCAGACCGAACCCTCCTCCACCGAATTTTCAGGCCGTGTGAAAGTGGTCAAGGAACTGCTTGAGCACCACATCGAAGAGGAAGAAACGGAGATGTTTCCCCAGGCGAAAAAACTGCTGGGCAAGGCAATACTTGAAGAGCTGGGGGCCGAAATGGAGGCGATGAAAGCGGCCTACAAAAAATCCTCGACCAGTAAATCTCTTGCGGCCTGATAGGCCCGGGTACGATCAGCCGTAATACGCGCGAGGGTGCCCCGGCCTACCTCTGGGTGAAGCGCATCGAGTGGTGCGCTACATCCGCTTGAAGGCCACATGGCGGTGCCTGTGAAGCGTGCAGGCATTGCGTCTCTCTCATCAGCGCTTCAAGCCCGACGACTGAACATGCGTCGCAATACCTGAGGCTCGCCTCGCAGCGAATGCACAAGCACCGCGCCGATATGCCCGACCATCAATACCAGCATCGTCCACCCCAGTTCGCTGTGGAAGTCGCGGCCCAGATCAATCATCCACTGCACCTTTTCGCCTTCCAGGCCCTCCATGATCGTCAGGCCAAACGCCGAAAATTCGCGACCGGAGCCGTACTGGCGCAGCAGCCCGATCACGGGGATCAGCAACATCAGCGCATACAGCGCGCCATGCCCGATCGATGACCAGCGGTTCACGCTTGGAGGACGACGGTGCCGGTGCAACAGGTTCCAGCTGGCCCGCAGTATCAGCAGCACCAGCAATAACAACCCTGTGGGCTTGTGATAGGGCCACAGCAGTTTGTCCACCGTAGAGTCGGAAGCCAGGTAGTGGGCCACCGCCGTGCAATAGATCCAGGTGAAAACCAGGGCCATCAACCAGTGCAGCGCCCGACTGACAACATCGTAGTGATCACTGGGCAAAGGGGTTGTCTCGAACATCTTCTTCATCGCAGCCTCTTGTGTTTTTGGCGTCGAACGTGAACATCGCACTCTTGCGGGTAAAAAAATACCGTTCCCATCAGCAGTATGAAAAAACAGTTTCATCCTACAAAAAGTTCGCGTTTCTTACGTCGCCTCACGTCATAGTTCGACCAGCACTTCAAGGCACCGGTTGCCAGCCGCTGAAGCCGGCCTGGCGGGTCAACGGGCACCAGGCAAAATCCCCTGCCGGGGCAGGCAACACCTGGCGTTCGATATCAGCCAGCGGCCTGCCCTTCCAATCGACAATCCGTGCGTCTTGCCAGGCCAGAACCACGCCCTGGGCCTGGCTTTGATCGGTCGTCACCCAGCACGCCGCCGCGGCAGCCATAAAGGTTTCTATCGGCTCGTTATCTATTTGCGCACGGTACATCGAGCCCAGCAGCCAGCGGCAGACGTTCAGATGGTAGGTCCAATCCAACGGCGGCTGATTGCGATAGGCCCAGGTCATAAAGCTGCGGAACAGGTTCAGCCCCTCCGGCGGGTCAAGCCTGAGCAATGCCGGGCAGATATCGAACAAGGTATGCCAATGGGGCAACAGGCGTGCATCCAGGTGCACAAAGCAACGGGCATTACTCGGGTAATCGGGCAGCGCGGGCTCCGCGCGCAGGCGACGGGACGCCTTGCTGACCAGGCGGCTGGCGCCTGCAGGCAATAGTTGATTCATGGATAGCACCCATAATCGTGACGGCAGAATGCCCCCTGGTCTCAGGAGGCCCAAGGCATACGTCAGAATGCAGGGGAGGCGCGGGGGTTGGCCGAGGGCCAGGAGTAACGCGGTGGCGCCTTGTTGCGCCGCTCATGGCCCGGGCGCGGGGTTTGCCCGAGGCCAAGAAGCCAGGCCAGGCCGATCAGGAATACGATAGCGACGGTAATGGCGTTGCAGACCGGGCAGGCAAAGTAGTTCGAGATGTTG
Source organism: Pseudomonas sp. B329 (assembly GCF_023127835.1). Classification (NCBI taxonomy): domain Bacteria; kingdom Pseudomonadati; phylum Pseudomonadota; class Gammaproteobacteria; order Pseudomonadales; family Pseudomonadaceae; genus Pseudomonas; species Pseudomonas sp. B329. Next base: position 115,131 of record NZ_SPKP01000016.1, read on the forward strand.
CTGGAACTCGGATCAGCCAACCCTTTGTCGGAAATTGGCAGTTGGCCACCCTCTACCGAACAGAACAGCCCACCGATGCCGTTGAGCTGCTGGCCCATCATCTGACCGTGCCCCAAACCGCAGGCGAACAGGTTCATCAGCACGCAGAAGTACAGGGCCCAGGCGATCAGCGAACGGTCAGAGTGATGCAGTTTCATGGCGGCGACTCTACCACCGAAGCCGCAAAAGGATGAAGTACGGTGCGCCCCTGTGGCAGAACGTCGCAGATTACGCGCAGTGGCCAGGGTTGATAGACTCTGCACCCTTCTCGTTACTCCTTTTCCAAGCCTGGTGAGGCAGCTCCATTGCTGCGCAGGCGTTTCACAGGATGCATAGTTGATGAGTACGTTATTCACCCGCCGCAAAGTGCTGACCGGCATGGGCCTGTTGGGCCTGGGCAGCCTGCTGGGCGGCTGTGACTACACCCCCAAGCTGAACTTCAAGTACGGCAAGGACCTCAGTGACAAGATCATGGGCCGCACCTTCAAGCTCAAGAACACCGACGGCGAAACCGTCACCCTGAGTTCGTACAGCGGTTTGATGCCGGTGGTGTTCTTCGGCTTCACCCAATGCCCGGCCGTCTGCCCGACAGCCCTGGCACGCGCCGCCCAGGCCAAGAAGCTGATGGGCCGCGAGGGCAGGATCATGCAGGTGCTGTTCATCACCCTGGACCCCGAGCGCGACACTCCCGAGATTCTCAACAACTACGTCAAGGCTTTCGACCCCACCTTCGAAGCGCTCTACGGCACCCCGGAAGAAATCGCCGTGGCCGCCAAGGAGTTCGGGATCTTTTATGAAAAGATCCCCGCCGGCGACACCTACACCCTGTCCCACACCGCCACCAGCTTCGTGTTCGACACCCGTGGCTACCTGCGCCTTGGCTTGCAGGCATCCCTTACCGCTCAAGAGTGCGCAGAAGACCTGCTCACCGTCATGGAGGTCTGCTAATGACTACCGCTCAATACCTGAAACGCTTTGCCTTCGGCCTTACCCTGCTCGGCCTCGCCGCCCACGCCAGCGCCCAGGTGCAAGTGACCGACGCCTGGGTGCGCGCCTCCGTACCGGGCCAGCCGTCCAGCGGTGCCTTCATGACTCTCACCGCCGACAGCGACAGCCAATTGCTCAGCGTGGCCTCGCCGGCGGCCAAGGACGTGCAGATCCATGAGATGAGCATGAAGGACGACGTGATGCGCATGGGCCCGGTGAAGTCGCTGGCGCTGCCGGCGGGTAAAGCCGTCAAGCTCGACCCCGACGGCTATCACGTCATGCTGATGGGCCTGACCGGCCAGATCAAGGAAGGCGACCAGGTGCCGCTGACCCTTACGGTGCAGAATGCCAAGGGTGAAAAGCAGGCCGTTGAGGTGACGGCCAATGCCCGTGGCCTGGACGGCATGGATCACAGCCAGATGGACCATAGCAAGATGCATTGATTGCCCTGTGGGAGGGGGCTTGCTCCCGATGGCGGCCTCGGGGCCGACCAGGATGTTGGATCAGGCCGAGTACATATCCGTTATTTAGGTAACGGCTGATATTGGTTCCGCTTTTACAGCGGGTCACTTTGGAAAAGAGCCCCAAAGTAACCAAAGGGCTCTTGCCCCACCACTCGGCACCTCGCTTAGGCTCGGTGTGCCCGTAATCCGCCATGGATTTGGGGGGCCGCCGCCACGCGCCATCCATGGCGCGGGGCGGCTAAAACCGGCATCCCTGCCGGTTTACCCCCCAAATCCCTGTCGAATTCCGGCCAGCGTGGTTTGACGGGGCGCCTAAGATCAAGATCAAAAGCAGATCAAGAGCGGCTCGCTTCGCATCGTGGTTACGGTCGGCTGCTTCAGAGTTGTGTAGATATCGATACTTATCGGGAGCAAGCTCCCTCGCCACGGATTCGGGGCCCAGGCGTTGCTCAGGTCATTGAGCAATTGCGCGCAGCATTCAAAACGCCGGCATGACCCGCAGCCGCTTCACCATCGGCACACACGCCAGCACCAACCCCGAGGGTGAGTGATACACCGCCTGCTCATCCCCCACATAACCACACGAGCGGTAGAAACTCTCCGCATTCAAGGTGGCGTCCAGCACTACCTTTTCAATCTCCATCTGCCGTGCAATGCCCTCCACATGCGCAAGCATCGCCTTGCCATAGCCGCGCCCAGTGAACGCAGGCCGCACGAACAACGCTCCCACCTCATGGTGGTCAGGATCGAGCATACCGGTAGCGACAGCTTCACCGTTCACCCAGCCCAGGTAGAACGGTTTGTCCATCAACACGCTGTAGCCATCACTTGCGCAACCTCGGGTCCAGAGCGCCATTTGCTCCGCGCTGTAGGCGCCAATGCACTGACCGCGAATGGCGTCACGGCGAATCTCGAACGCTCTGTCGGCGTCGTCTGGCGTAGCTCGTTTTATCTCCAACACTGCCTGTTCCTTCCATGACTTCAAATTGCCATTAGCCCATTTGTGCTAATCGACCCTGCCCGCCTGCGGCGCTATATTCCTCGGCACTTCCAACGCTTCCTCAGCACCGCGCATTCATTGCGTGCGGGTTTGTTGCGCGCTGGAAAAACCAAAACAATCCCAAGGAAGACGCACCATGAAACTCCACTCCCCTGTTACTCGCCTTGCCCTGCTGGGCGCCTTGATCATCGGCGTCGCCGGTTGCAGCAATATCAAGCCCACTGAAGATCACCTCAAGAAGCTGTCGGAAACCAACCTGGGCGAGCCGGTTAAACGTATTTCCAATGTGCGCAGCGATTCCATGACCACTTACTATGTAGCCAACACTGCGTCCGGCGAATACAACTGCTCCGTACCAAGCGGGGCCAGCGGCGGTGCATTTGCGATCGCCAGTTTTGGCCTGATGAAACCTGCCGCCTACTGCCAGCCAAAAGGCGCACGTGGCAACGGGCTGACACCGTTCATGCAGTAACTTTTTCCTGGCTGAGGTCACGCAACCTGCCGCGCAGTTCCGCAGGGCGCACCGGTTTGGACAAGATGGCGATCTGACGGTCGTGCAACGCGGCCTGGATTCTCTCCACGTCGTGACCGGTGAGGATCAACGCCGGCACCGCCCAACCGCGTTGCTGGCGTAGCTCGTCGATGCATTCGATGCCAGTGGCGTGATTACCCAGGTCGTAGTCGGCGACGATGATATCGCAGTCGCTGACCAGCCCCTTCCCACTCGACTCAGCCTGCACCTTGCACCCCCATCGCTCCAGCAGCGCCTGGGTGGCAAGCAGCACGTTGTGGTCATCCTCCACCAGGCACACTTTCAGACCGGTGAGCAGACCGGCCTGGCGCACATCGTCGCGCAGCGCCAGTTGACGCGGCGCGGTGGCCAGGGCCAGGCCGTGCAGGCTCACCGAGGTGCCCTGGCCCAACCGCGAACGCAGGCTCACCTGCATCCCCATCAATTGCCCCAGGCGCTTGACGATGGACAGCCCGAGGCCCACGCCTTCGACATCCTTGTCACGCAATTGGCGCACGCGATAGAACTCTTCGAAGACCTTTGACAGATGCTCCCGTGCAATCCCTCGCCCCTGATCATGCACCTCTATGACCAAGCCGTTTTCACGACTACGCACGCCGATCAGCACTGGCCGCTGCGCGCCGTACTTGAAGCAATTGGAGAGCAGGTTTTGCACCATGGTTGCCAACATGCCCGGGTCCACCCGTACCCAGTGAGTGCAGGGGCGCAAGCGCAACTCCACACCGGCCCAGCGTGCGGCCTCGGCGTTCTGACGCACCAGGTCGGCGAGAAAGTCGCCCAGTTGGATCACCTGGTATTTGGGCAACAGGCGACCGTTGTCGAGGGTGTAGAGGTCGAGGATCGAACGGAACAGTTGCGACACGTTGAGCAGCGAGCGATCGATATTGTCCACCAGCCGCCGCTCGTCATCCCCCAACCGTGCTTCGCGCAGGCAGGCGGTGAACAGGCCAATGGAGTGGATCGGCTGGCGCAGGTCATGGCTGGCTTGGGCGAGAAAGCGGGATTTTTCCAGGTTGGCGGCAATGGCTTGTTCCGAAGCCTTGCGCGTGCGCTCCAGAAGGATATGGGCGTACACCGGGATCACCGTGCTGGTGATCATCAGCATCAACACCATGAACGGTTGCGCCTGCCACAGCGGCGTAAGCTGGTACACGATCAGCAGCGCCAGCAACGCCAGCCCCGTGGCAATCGCCAGGTAGCGCGACCCGTAGCGCATCCCGTTGCCCAGGTTCACCCAGACCATCACCGCATACAGCGGCAACGCCGCCTCACCACCCACCACCAGGCCGAACGACGTGCCGGTGTAGTCGTGGATCATGCCGAAGATGCGCCGCGCCGGGTAATGCCCGGGCCAACGTGCGATCACCTGGCGCAACACGATGGACGCCAGCAGGAACCCGAAGATATACAGGATCACCGGCAGGTAGGTGTCCAGCGACTGCCCGGGCAAAAAACCCAGTACGCTGATATACACAATGGCGATGGTGGCCACCACGATGCGCAGGTTAGCCTGATCGAGTTCGGAGTTGGTCTCGGGACTCATAGTCATATCCTTGACAGATCATCTTTGGAAAAGGGGCCCTCGGCCCGCTGGTAAAGTAGCATGCCTCGACACCACCTTGCCCCAGGAAGGAGCTCACCATGACCGGCCGGATCATCATCGCCGACGACCACCCGATGTTTCGCGAAGGCATGGCGCGCACCGTGCGGCGCCTGCTACCCGACGCCCAGGTGCAAGAGGCCGGCGACCTGGCCACGGTGAATGCGCTGCTGTGCGAGCCGAGCGAAGTCGACACTCTGATCCTCGACCTGCGCTTCCCCGGCCTGACTTGCATCAGCCAACTGGCCGAACTGCGCCAGCAACTGCGGCGCACAACGTTGATCGTGGTGTCGATGGTCGACGACCCGGCGCTGATCGAACAGGTGATGGCCCTGGGCGCCGACGGTTTCATCGGCAAGAACATCGCCCCCGACGACATCGGCCAGGCGTTGCTGGCGATTCGCGCCGGCGAAGTGCTGGTCAAGTTCGCGCCTTCGGGTCTGCTGCCGCTGGACACCCACACCCTCACCCCCCGCCAGCAGGAAGTGCTGCGCCTGATTGCCCAGGGCAAGACCAACAAGGAAATCGCCAAGGCCCTGGATATTTCGCCGTTTACCGTGCGCATTCATGTGTCGTCATTGCTGCGCAGTTTGAATGTGCCGTCGCGGGCGGCGGCGGCAGTAAAGTATTCCGGGGAATTCTAGGTCGTCCAAATGTGGGAGGGGGCTTGCTCCCGATGGCAGTGGGTCAGTCCAAGATGCGTTTACTGACACTCGCTCATCGGGAGCAAGCCCCCTCCCACATTGGACTGAGTCGCATCAGTCAGGCCTGCGCTCTGCATCCGATATTTCAGTTGAACCTCACACCTTCCCCTCCAAGCAAATGGCCTTGCTGTGCCATAAGCTCGACGTTTCTTTATGATGTTGCCTTTCGCTCAACGCCCTGGAACCACCCATGCCCACCCTTACCCTGCGTACCGCTCTGCCCACCGACGCCCACCGCTGCTTTGAAATCGAAACCAGTGCATACGAAGGCGACGAAGCCGCCACCCTGGAAAAAATCACCACGCGCATCGCCCAGTATCCCCAGGGCTTTTTGATCCTGGAGGCGGATGGCGAAATCGCAGGTTTCATCAATTCCGGCTGTGCCCACAATGTGGTGATGTCGGATGAGGCATTCAAGGAGTTGGTAGGCCATGTGGCCGAGGCGCCGAATGTGGTGATCATGTCGGTGGTGGTCGACCCGGCACATCAAGGCAAAGGCTATGCAAAAAAACTGATGACCGCGTTCGTGCAGCGCATGGCAGCAATGGGTAAGCAGACGATTCACCTGATGTGCAAGCACCAGCACGTGCCGTTGTACACCCGCATGGGCTACACCTATGTGCGTCCTTCGCCGTCGGATCACGGTGGGATGGCGTGGCATGAAATGGTGAGAACTGTCTAAGAAAGGTCATTACATAACTGTTTCCAATCGTGAAACAAGCGCACACCACTGAGCCGTCAAATGTATTTCTACAAATGAAAACCTGAGAACCAACGACGCTTTCTTACATCCAGCCTGACTCTGCTGCCCCTTTTGCCGGATTGCACCTATCGCCACTCTCACTATTTGGAAACCCGCGACCACAGCGGTTTCACTCGGTTACATTCACCCGAAATGGGCCGCATTGAGCGACTGCTCATGGCGCTGTAGCCTGCGAAACGCCGAGCCGGGACCACGTCCTGGCGGGTCAATATCCCAGCTATCAGAGAGGTGCAATCGTGTCTTCAATCAATGGTTCCAGCCCATCTTTCCCTGCATACCAACCCGTTGACAACGGCAGGATCGACAACGACAAAGCCAGATACAACCCCAAGGAAGAAAACCAGATTGGGGACGATGCAGAAGTGTCCGATGGCAAGGGCGGCTGGAAGAACATCGGCGACGAATACAGGACCCACGCCAACCGTAGTCGGCTGGATAAAAACTTCCTGCCTGCGGACGAAAAGGCCGTCGACAACTCTCAGGTCAACACTGCCCGCAGCCAGTTAGATCGCAACTTCCTGCCGTCGGACGAAAAGGCCGTTGAAAACGCTCCAGGCAACGCCAACCGTGACCCCATTGATTTCGAAATCAAATCCGATGGCAAGGGCGATTGGGTCAAGGCGTAATACTGCAACCGGCTGTTTGCGGTCCAAACCGTTGTGCCTCCCCATGGCATTGCCAAAGACCCGCTTGCCATGGGGGGGTTCGAAAGTGTGGGGATCGGCTACCGCGTCACCAACTGCCGGAAGCCCCACCGCCACCACTGGAACCACCGCCACCGGAGGAACTGTCACTGGAGGTGGAACTGCTGGAACTCGAACTGGAGCCGCTACCCGATCCCGTCCCTTCACCGACCTTGCCGAAGATGATCAGCGCGACAAACGATGCGATGGGAAACGCCAACAGCCAGCCGTCGCGGCCGCCGTCAATCACCCACCCTGCCACCACGTACACGACTACCGCCGCCAGCAGTCGCACACTAAAACCTGCACGGCTGGTGCGCCAGGTCTCTCTCATGATCAGCAGTAGCACCAGGTACAACCCCAGCACCACCAAGACGCCCAGTGGCCACAGCAGCCAATGGATGAAACTGACGTCCACGTACTGGTTTGCCACCACCAACCCGAGGATATAAGCCAGCAGCCCGATTACACAGTAAAACAGCGTACGCACCTGCCACAGCGCGCCGAATATCGCGCCGCCTATCAACAGCGTCAGCGGCATGACAAACAGGAACATCGGCCACTCGCGACCGCCCGCCAGCAGCGTCAGCAACAGCGTGGCCGCCACGGTGACGATCAACGCCCGGCGCCAATGCAGCTTGCCGGCAGCGACCGCCACGCCGCCCAAGCCGCCGAGGATAAACGCCACCAGCAACGCGATAAATTGAGGGTTGATCCCGGCGCCCGCCAATGGCGGTAAGTCACCGCCGTCCACCAACACGGTCAGGGCGTCCACGCCCTGTTGCACACCGCCGGCAAAATCACCTTGGCGAAACGCCGGGGTGATCTGTTCTTCAATAATGCGATGAGCCAGCAGGTCGGTGACGATGCCTTCCAGGCCGTAGCCCACTTCAATGCGCACTGCGCGATCAGCCTTGGCCACTACCAGCAGGATGCCATCGTTGACGTCCTTGCGCCCCAGCTTCCAGGCGCGAAACAGTTGGTTGGCATAGTCTTCGATAGCGGCGCCGCCCGTGGTCGGCACCAGCAACACCGCGACTTGCGCGCCTTTGCGCGCTTCAAGGTCGCCAAGCTGGTTTTTAAGGCGCTGGGTGGTGGTTGCGTCGAGGGTGTTGGTGAGGTCAATCACCCGCTGGTCGAGGGCGACCCCGATCGGTGAAGTGTCCGCCTGGGCTATGTTCAGCACGCCGAGGAGCACCAGGGCCAGCAAACCCGAGACCTTTTGACGCCAATTCCCTATCATGTTTTGTTACCTGAGGTTTCTTCCTTAAGCTGCCGACTTTACCTTATCGACGTATAACGCGTGACCCCAGGTGCGCGACTATCTAAACTGCGGCCTTACCCCGCATAGCAAATTGCCAGCTACGAGAACGCCATGGACCTGCGCTACCGCAACAATGTGAGTGTGATGGGCGACGGTCCTTCGACGCTGGTGTTTTCCCACGGCTTTGGCTGCAATCAAGCGATGTGGAACCAGTTGACGCCGCACTTTAGCCAGCGCTTTCGCGTGGTTCTCTACGACCTGGTCGGTGCGGGCCGGTCGGACCTCAGCGCCTTCGACAAAGCCAAATACCTGGCCCTGGACGGCTACGCCCACGACCTCAACGAGATTATCGACGCCTACGCCCAAGGCCCGGTGATCCTGGTGGGCCACTCCGTCAGCGCGATGATTGGCACCCTCGCCGACCGTTTTGTCCCCGGGCGTATTGCTGCGCACGTGATGATCGGCCCATCGCCGCGCTATATCGACACTGACGATTATGTTGGCGGCTTCAAGCGCGAGGATATCGACGACCTGCTCGACACCCTCGACAGCAACTACCTGGGCTGGTCGAGCGCGATGGCCCCGGTAATCATGGGCGCGCCGGACCAACCGGCACTGGGTGATGCGTTGACCGAGAGCTTTTGCCGCACCGAGCCGGACATCGCCAAGCAATTTGCCCGGGTGACCTTCCTTTCGGATAACCGCCAGGATGTAGTGGGCCTGACCACTGCGGTGTTGATCCTGCAATCGACTGACGACCTGATCGCCCCCGTAGCCGTGGGTGAATACCTGCACCGCGTGCTGCCCAACAGCACTTATTGCCTGGTGGAGAATGTCGGCCATTGCCCGCATATGAGTGCACCCCAGGCGTGCGCAGCGGCAATGGACCGGTTCCTGACCCCCTGGGCGCCTGCCGATGCCCGCTGACGCGTTGTTCGACAGCGCCGCCTGCGCCCTGGCCGTAACCCACGAAGACGGCACGATCCTGCACGTCAACCCGCGCTTGAGCGACTGGCTCGGGTTCAGCGCCGCCGAACTGCAAGGGCGGCGCTTCCAGGACCTGCTGACCATGGGCGGGCGGATTTTCTACCAGACCCACCTGGCACCGATGCTACGCCTGCACGGCAGCGTCACCGAAGTGAAGCTCGACATCCGCCACAGCGCCGGGCACAAAGTGACCGTATTACTCAATGCCAACCAGCGCCGGCAGGCCGACGGCGTGGTGCATGACCTGGCACTGTTCGGCACCACCGACCGCGACAAATACGAGCGCGAACTGCTCAATGCACGCAAGTTGGCCGAAGCGCTGCTCCAGGAAAAAACCGCCACCGAGGTCGCCCTGCAACAGGCCCAGGCCGAACTCAGCGCGGCCTATGCGGTTGCCCAGCGCCGGGCGTTGTTTGCCGAACAAATGGTGGCGATTGTCAGTCATGACTTGAAAAACCCCCTTACCGCCATCCGCATGGCTTCGGACTTTCTGCAGCGCGGCGAGCGCACGGCCAAGGAGCGCCAACTGTTGGGGCATATCGGCCAGTCGGCCGAACGCGCCCATCGCATGATCGCCGACCTGCTGGACTTCACCCAGGCGCGGGTCGGCCAGGGCATCACCATCAAGGCGGTGCCGCTGGATTTGCACGGCGTTATTCAACATGCGGTGGATGAGTTGCGGGTGGCCTTTCCCAGGGCCACGCTGGTGCATCAGGCCGAAGGCAACGGCCAGGCGTGCCTGGATGCCGACCGAGTGCAGCAGATGATCGGTAACCTGGTTGCCAACAGCGTGGCCTATGGCGACCTGCTGCAACCGATCACCATCACCTCGCGCCTGGGCGACAACGCCTGCGCGGTAGCGGTGCACAACCATGGCCTGGCGATTCCCGAAACTTTGCTGGCCGGGTTGTTCGAGCCCATGACCCGTGGCACCGACCAGGGCAGCGATGTGCGCAGCGTCGGCCTCGGCCTGTATATCGTGCGCGAACTGGCCAAGGTGCATGGTGGCGATGTGGCGGTGACGTCCTGCGCCACGGCCGGTACTACGTTTACCGTGACGTTCTAGGCCAGGTATGCGGCGCCCTGCATGATCGGCTCGACACGGCCGGTCAAGATCACCCCGCCCTGCCCGTCCCACTGCACCGTGACCGTGCCACCGTCGCATTCGACCTCCACGCTGTCATCGAGCAACCCGCGCCGAATCCCATTGACCACCGCGCCGCAGCAGCACGAACCGGAGCCCAACGGCACCGCGCCGCCACGCTCCCAGATGCGCAGGCGGATACGGCCACGGCTCAACACCTGCACAAAATGCACATTGGTCTTGGCCGGGAACAGCGGGTGGGCTTCAAGCGCCGAGCCCACCGCCGCGACATCGATGGCAGCGATGTCTTGCACAAAAAACGTGCAATGCGGGTTGCCCATGCTGCAGGCCGCCGGGTTACCGTCCATGGGCAGCACGCGGGTGTCCATCGCCTCGGCCAGCGGCACCGCCGCCCAGTCCAGCGACGGCGCGCCCATGTCCACCGACACGCGCTGCCCGTCGACGCGTGTGCACGTCAGCAAACCGCGGTCGGTGCGTAATACGACGGTGTCGATGCCGGTCTCGTGCATCAGGCGGTCAGCCACCCCGCGAGTCGCGCTGCCGCAGGTTGGCAGCCGCGTGCCGTCGGGGTTCCAGAACTGGACATGTGCGACGGCGTCTCCACAGTCGAGTATCACCGCCAACTGATTGAAACCGATACCCGAGCGGCGGTTGCCCAGGCGGGCGGCGACCTGTGCAGTGATGGGGTTGTCCTGGCCACGGCGGTCGATGATGATGAAGTCGTCGCCATGGGCGTGCATCTTCACGAATGGCAGGGTCATGGGGCGCAGGTCCTGTTGTCGAAGTGAAGCAGTTCTAATAACACTGTAGGAGCAAGCTTGCTCGCGAAAATAGTCAAGACCACACGTTTACCTGGAACTACGCGTTATCGTTGACGTTTTTCGCGAGCAAGCTCGCTCCTGCAAAGAGTTGATGACCATGCTTATCGTATTCAGCGGTCTGCCCGGCAGCGGCAAGACCACGGTTGCCAGGGAACTGGCGCGACAGACCGGCGCGGTTTACCTGCGTATTGATGTGATCGAACAGGCGCTGCGCGATGCTGCCGTATTGGCGGGGGATGTAGGCGCCAGCGGCTACAGCGTGGCCAATGCATTGGCGCTGAGCAATTTGCGCCTGGGGCATCGGGTCATCGCCGATTGCGTGAACCCGGTCAGGGAGAGCCGCCAAGCCTGGCAAGCCGTGGCGACGACAGCGCAGGTTGAACTGATCAATATCCAGGTGGTGTGTGCTGATCAGCACGAGCATCGGCGCCGTGTGGAAAGCCGCGTGGGCGATGTTCCCGGTCTGGCGCCGCCGACCTGGCAGTCGGTGCTGGTGCATGAGTATGAATGCTGGGATGAGCCGCCGTTCAGGCTCGATACGGCGCAGAGGACGCCCGCTGAGTCAGTTGCAGCGATCCTCGCCCATCACCAGTTTTTTCCCGATAACACCGGTTCAGTTGGGGAAGTTGCCGCGCAACGCCTCCAAGCCACCGCTGTAGACGCCGGCAAATAACTCCTCCACCGCCGCATCCGTGGTGCCCGCTGCCGGAGTGAACACGCCGGACCAGGTGACTTTCGCCGACGACTCGGTCAGCGCTTCAACCTGCACGGTCGCCAGATACGCGCTCACCGGAAACGGCGATTCTTCAATCGTGTAGCTATAAATGCGCGCCACGTTGTCAAAGGTCTGCAAACGCTCGACGATCTGGCCGCCGTCAGCGGTAGTCAGGTGACGCACACGGCCACCTTCGCTCGGCTCGCTCTTGGCGATAAAGGGCAGCCAGTCGGGCAGGCTGTTGAAGCCGCCAATCAGTTGCCAGACCTGGTCGGCTGATGCCGGGATTTCAATTACTGAAGACGCTGTTGCCACAATAAATACTCCAATCAGGGGAAAAATCAGATCGCCATACTGTCGACAACGCCACCGTCTACGCGCAAAGCGGCACCGGTAGTGGCAGACGACAGCGGTGAAGCAATGTACGCCACCAGGTTCGCCACTTCATCCACATTGGCTGCACGCTGGATGATCGAGCTGGGCCGCGCATTACGCACAAACACATCGGCTTCTTCCCGCGCACTGCGCCCGGACTGGGCCGTGGCGTCCTTGAGCATCTGTTCCAGGCCGTCGGTAAAGGTCGGCCCCGGCAAAATCGCATTCACCGTCACCCCGGTGCCTGCCAGGCGCTTGGCCAGGCCGTGGGAGACCGCCAGGTTGGCGCTTTTGGTCACGCCGTAGTTGATCATGTCGGCCGGCGTCGCCACCCCGGATTCCGACGACACAAAGATCACTCGCCCCCAGCCCTGCTCGACCATGCCCGGCGCATAATGGCGCGACAGGCGCACGCCGGAAATCACATTGACCTCATAGAAGCGCGTCCACTCACTGTCTGGCGCCTCGAAGAAATCCACATCGTTGAAGATGCCGAGGTTGTTGACCAGGATATCGGCGCGAGGTTCGGCGGCGAACAGTTTCTCGGCGCCCTCCAGGGTGCCAAGGTCGGCCACCAGCCCACGCAGGTCAGCGCCGGGCACCCCTTGGCGAATGCTGGCCAAAGCGTCGTCGACCTTGCCCGCGTCCCGCCCGATCACTACCACCGTTGCGCCGGATTGCGCCAGGGCCTGGCTGATGCCCAAGCCGATACCGGCAGTGCTGCCGCTGACGATGGCTACTTTGCCGCTCACATCAATTTTCATGGTTAGCTTCCTTAAGATTAGAGAGGCAAAGGCGCACGATCCGAAATCAGTCGGGCCTCGCGTAGCGCTTGCCAGAAGGCTGCTGGAATCTGTTCTGACAACGCCGCAACGTCTTCAGCAATGCGACCCGGACGACTGGCACCGGGAATCACCGCCGCCACGGCCGGGTGTGCCACGGAGAACTGCAACGCCGCGGCTTTCACGCTGACGCCGAATGCCTGGGCAATCGTTTTGATCTGCTCGACCTTGCTGATGATCGCAGGCTTAGCGGGTTGGTATTCAAAGTGTGCGCCGCCGGCGAGGATGCCAGAGCTGTACGGGCCGCCGACCACAATTTCAACCTGCTGGGCCAAGGCGGCGTCCATCAGGCGTTGCAGTGCGCGCTCGTGGTCCAGCAGCGTATAGCGGCCGGCGAGGAGGAACCCGTCGGGCTGCGCCTCAGTCAGGTCCAGGGTCAGTTCACACGGCTCGACGCGATTGACGCCCAGGCCCCAGGCCTTGATCACACCCTCCTCGCGCAAGCGGGTCAGCACTTTGAAGGCGCCGGTACGGGCCTGGTTGAAGTAGTCCAGCCACTGGTCGCCGTAAAAATCCTGGGCGATATCGTGAATCCACACGATGTCGAGGCGATCGGTTTGCAGGCGCTTGAGGCTATCGTCAATGGAGCGCAGGGTGGCATCGGCGCTGTAGTCATTGAGGATTTTATTCGGGCGGCCGTGTTCGAACACGCCGCTTTTTTCGCCAAGGTCGCGGGCGCCGGTTTCGACTTCATCCAGAATCACCCGGCCGACCTTGGTGCTGAGCACGTAGTCATCACGGTTGTAGTGGGACAGGGCCTGGCCCAAGCGGATTTCCGACAGGCCCGAGCCGTAGAACGGCGCGGTGTCGAAGTAACGGACGCCGTGGTTCCAGGCGGCTTCGACGGTGGCCTGGGCTTCGTCTTCAGGGATGGCGCGGAACATATTCCCCAAGGGTGCGGTGCCAAAGCCCAGTACGCCGGGGAGTTTGTCTTTCAAGCTCATGGTGAGATCCTCAATCGGTTGGTTGTGACCGTTGAGCAGATGCTAGATTGCGTTAGTCAGACCGTCCAAGACATACTGCGACCAACTTGAGTCCTTGCAGGTCTTACATGATCGATCTACGCCAACTGCGCTACTTCGAAGTGGTCGCCGAAGAGGAACACGTCGGCCGCGCCGCCGAGCGCTTGCACATCTCCCAATCGCCCCTGAGCCGGCAAATAGCCCAGCTCGAAGAGTGCCTGGGCCTGACCCTGTTCGAGCGCAGCCAGCAGCGCATCCGCCTGACCCGCGACGGCCAGACCTTCCTGGCCGAAACCAAGGCGTTGCTGACCCATGCCAACCGTCTGGAATCGCTGGGCAAGCGCCTGGGCCGTGGGGAAGAAGGCGGCCTGTGCATCGGCTATATCGAAAATGCCATGCACGCCGGTGTTCTGCCCAATGCCTTGCGCATACTGCGCGACGATCGCCCCACCGTGCATATCAAGCTGTATAACCTGCCCTCCCTCGAACAGTTGGAGGGCCTGCGCCAACGCAGTCTGGACATCGCCCTGGTAAGCGAGCCCCCCGCCGACGACGATCCAGACCTGAGCGCCTTGCAGGTGCTCGACGACCCGATGCTGCTGGCCCTGCCCGAACAGCATCCGCTGGCCCGGCAACGCAAACTGCTGCCCGAACACCTGGCCGATCAACAATGGATCGGCGTGCAGCGCAAAGCCGGCGCCAACCCCGCCGATGATTTCGTCGCCGCCTGCATCCGTGCCGGTTTCACCCCACAGATTCCCATGGAAGCCAGCGAACCCTTTACCGCACTGGGCCTGGTGGCGTCAGGGCTCGGGGTAGCGATGGTGCAGAAGGGCCTGAGCCGCAATGCCCCGCCCGGCGTGGTGTTGCGAGAGTTGCCGTGGCTGACCTACACCACACCGCTGTGGGCGGCCTGGCACCGCGTTAATTTGCGACCGCTGGTGGAGACGTTTCGCAAGGTGCTGACTGAAACTGAGGTTAGTGAATAAGGCGCCCAGTACAGCGATTGCCTGCGCCCTTTGTGTGATCAAAGCACCTCCCGCAACCGATACCACAACATCCCCAACGCCAACAGCGGCGAGCGCAGCGCCTTGCCGCCCGGGAAGGTCATGTGCGGCACCTGGCTGAAAATATCCAGGCCGCGACTTGCACCCGCGTGAATCGCTTCGGCCAGCAGCCGTGCGCACCAGTGGGTCACGTTGAGGCCATGGCCGGAATAGCCCTGGGCATAGAACACATTGGGGTACTGCTTCAACCGCCCGACCTGGGGAAAGCGGTTGGCGGTGATGCCAATCTTGCCGCCCCACTGGAACTCGATGGCGGTGTCGGCCAACTGCGGGAAGACCTTGAGCATTTTCGGGCGCATGTAGGCGGCGATGTCCTGGGGATCGCGCCCCGAGTAATGGCAGGCACCGCCAAACAGCAGGCGCCGGTCGGCGGACAGCCGGTAGTAATCCAGCCCGACTTTCTGGTCGCACAGCGCCAGATTCTGCGGAATCAATTGCTCGGCCACCGTTTCCGGCAACGGCTCGGTGGCGATGATGTAGCTGCCCGCCGGCAGCACCTTGCCGCCCAGGCGCGGCTCCAGGTTCTCCAGATGCGCATTGCACGCCAGCACCAGATGGGCGGCGCGCACGCTGCCACCGGCGCAACGCACCTGCACAGTGTTGCCATGGATCAGTTCCAGCACCTCGGTCTGTTCAAAGATCCGCACCCCGAGGGCCTCGGCCACCTGCGCCTCGCCAAGCACCAGGTTGAGCGGGTGCAGATGCCCGGAGCCCATGTCGACCAGGCCTCCGGCGTACACCGTCGAGCCCACCACCTGGGCCATGTCCTGCGCGCCCACCAACCAGGTTTCAGGGGCATAGCCCATGGCCGCCAACTGCGCCTGTTCATTCTTGAACGCGGCGAATTGCGCCGGGGTGTTGGCCAGTTCACAAAAACCCCAGCGCAAGTCGCAATCGATACCATGCTCGCCGATGCGCTCGCCCACCAACGCCACCGAGTCGATACCGGCTCGCGCCAGATAGCGCACGCCCTCCTCGCCCACGTATTTGGCAAACCCCGAGACATCATGACCGATACCCCGAATCAACTGCCCACCGTTGCGCCCGCTGGCACCCCAGCCAATGCGTCGGGCCTCCAGCACAATCACCGAGAGCCCGCGCTGGGCCAGTTCGATGGCCGTGTTGACCCCGGTGAACCCGCCGCCGATCACACACACATCGACGCTCAGATCAGCGTCGAGTGCAGGCCGCTGCGGCATGGTGTTGGCTGTCGCGCGGTAATAGGACTGCGCATGTTCGTTGGACTGAATCATCGGTTGGACTTCACTTTGCTCCAGGCGCGGGTCATCACGCGCATGGTCGCCGGCGTGGGCGTGGTGGAAATGTAGAGTTTGTCGAGGACTTCCTGGGGCGGGTAAACCTCAGGATTGTTGACCAGTTCCGGGGCCATGAACGGCTTGGCCGCCGGGTTGGCGTTGGCGTAGCCCACCGAGGCGCTGACCTTGGCGATCACTTCGGGTTCGAGCAGGTAGTTGATGAACGCGTGGGCCTCTTTGGGGTTGGTGGCGTCGGCAGGAATTGCCAGCAGGTCGAACCACAGGTTGGAGCCTTCCTTGGGAATCGAGTAAGCAATGTTCACCCCGTTTTTGGCTTCCTTGGCGCGGTTGGCGGCCTGGAACACATCGCCGGAATAACCGAACGCCACGCAGATATTGCCGTTTGCCAGGTCCGAGATGTACTTGGAGGAATGGAAATAAGTGATGTACGGCCGCAGCGTCAGCAGCTTGGCTTCGGCCTGCTTGTAGTCCTCGGCGTTCTCGCTGCGTGGGTCCTTGCCCATGTAGTTGAGGATCGCCGGGAACAGCTCATCCGGCGAATCAAGGAAGGCCACACCGCATTCATGGAGCTTCTTGAGATTGTCCGGCTCGAACAGCACCGCCCATGAATCAATGCGCTCGATACCCAGCACCTGCTTGACCTTGTCGACGTTGTAACCGATGCCATTGGTGCCCCACAGGTACGGCACCGAGTGCGCGTTATCCGGGTCGTTCTGCTCCAGCAGCTTGAGCAACCGGGGATCGAGGTTCTTGAAGTTTGGCAGTTGCGCACGGTCCAGCGTGAGGAACGCGCCGGCCTTCACTTGCCGCGCCAGGAAGTGGTTGGAGGGCACCACCACGTCATAGCCGGTGCGCCCGGCGAGCAACTTGCCTTCCAGGGTTTCGTTGGAGTCGAACACGTCATAGACCACCTTGATCCCGGTGTTGGCCTGGAAATCCGCCAAGGTGGTTTCACCGATGTAGTCAGTCCAGTTGTAGACGCTCACCGTCGACGCTGCCTGGGCGCTGAACGCCACCGGTAGTACAAGTGCAAGTGCCAACGGCAGAAACTTGTTCACAAGACGCATATCGTCACCCCTTTTATCGTTGTTTTAGACGCTCAACAGCAGGAATTCACGTTCCCAGGAACTGATCACCCGCTTGAAATTCTCATGCTCGGCGCGCTTGACCGCGACGTAGCCGCGCACGAATTTTTCGCCCAGGTATTGCTTGACTGTGTCGCAGTCTTCCATGCGTGCCAGGGCATCCTCGAGGGTGAACGGCAGGCGCAGGTTGCGGCGCTCATAGGCACGGCCTTCCACCGGCGCACTGGGCTCGATCTGCTCGATCATGCCCAGGTAGCCACACAACAAGCTGGCGGCGATCGCCAGGTAGGGATTGGCATCGGCACCCGGCAAGCGGTTTTCCACGCGCATCGCCTCGGGGCTGGAAGTCGGCACGCGCAGGCCGACGGTGCGGTTTTCTTCACCCCATTCGACGTTGACCGGCGCCGAGGTGTCCGGCAAAAAGCGCCTGAACGAGTTCACGTTGGGTGCAAACATCGGCAGCAGCTTGGGGATGTACTTCTGCAGGCCGCCGATGTGATGCAGGAATAACGGGCTCATGTTGCCGTCGGCATCGACGAACACCGGTTTTCCGGTGGCAATTTCCACCACGCTCTGGTGCAGGTGCATGGCGCTGCCGGGTTCGTCGGCCACCGGCTTGGCCATGAACGTAGCGGCCACGTTGTGCTTGAGCGCGGCCTCGCGCAGGGTGCGCTTGAACACAGTGATCTGATCGGCCAGGTCCAGGGCGTCGCCGTGACGGAAGTTGATCTCCATCTGCGCCGGGCCGTCTTCGTGGATCAGTGTGTCGAGGTCCAGGCCCTGGGCTTCGCACCAGTCGTAGACGTCTTCGAACAGCGGGTCGAATTCGTTGGCGGCATCGATGGAAAATGACTGGCGCCCGGTTTCGGCACGCCCCGAACGACCGATGGGGGTTTTCAACGGCAGGTCCGGGTCTTCGCAGCGCTGGGTCAGGTAGAACTCCATTTCCGGCGCGACAATCGGCTGCCAGCCCTGGTCGGTGTACAGCTGCAGGACTTTTTTCAGCACATTGCGCGGCGACAGTTCAATCGGGTTGCCCTGTTTGTCGAAGGTGTCGTGGATCACGATGGCGGTGGGCTCGATGGCCCAGGGCACCACGTAGGTGGCGTTGGCCACCGGGCGGCAGATCATGTCGATATCAGCCGGGTCCAGCAGGTCGTAGTAGATGTCGTCGTCGACAAAGTCCCCGGTTACCGTTTGCAGCAGCACACTTTCCGGCAGGCGCATGCCTCGCTCATGCAGGAACTTGTTGGTGGGTGCAATTTTGCCGCGCGCAATGCCAGTCAAGTCACTGATCACGCATTCGACTTCGGTAATCTTGTGTTCTTTCAGCCAGGTGGAGAGCTGATCGAAGGGGGCATTCATAAGGACCTCGTCTTGGGTGAGATGCGGCGCCGGCTTGTACAGTCGACACATTGAGGTCTATCTTGGGCCGGCCTTGAAACGGCATCTATCCACTTTGCACGCAGTACAACGCACCAATAGAGTGCGCACGGATTCCCCATGACACAGGCAACCGCTTTGCGCGTACAGGCCTTCGCTACCGGCGATGTGACCGCCCAATGCAGTGCGACACCCGGTTGGGTGCAGCACTACCAGCAAATGTCCCCCGGGCATTTCGCCGGGCGCGTGCGCTACCTCGACCTGCAAGGCGTGCAGGTGTACGAAGAATGTATGAACACCCGCGTGGAACAGCACTTCAACGCACCGCCAGGCTCGCTGTCGTTCTGCTTCGATGGCAGCGACAACGCGCTCTACCTGCTTAACGGCGAAAGCCGCAATACCTGGATCACCCCGCAGAACTACCGCGAAGTGGCGGTGGTGTTCGGCCCGCAGTTCGTGCAGCGCCATGGGCTGGACATGGCCAGACTGGAAGGGTTGTTCATGGCGCCACTGGCCTGTCAGCAAAACGCGCTGTTCACTCGCTGGCTCAGCGGAACCCTTACGCGCCTGTCGGCACTGACCGACCCCATCAGCCGTGATGCCCTGACCCAGCAGTTGCTCGACGATTGCCTGTTTATCCTCGACAACGCCTGCGTGTGCCTGGACGGCAGTTCCTTGCAAAAACGCAATGAAGAACGCCGGTTGATGGCGCGTATCGGTGAATGGGCGGCGGATGCTCCGGATGAAACTGCCAACCTGCTGGAACTGGCGCAGATTGCGGGTGTGCCGTTGCGCCAATTGCAACAAGGGTTCAAGACCTACACCGGGATGAGTCCGGCGCAGTGGTTGCGGTTGCGTCGGTTGAATGGGGCGCGGCGGGAGCTATTGAGTGGCGCGGATACCACCGTGGCCGAGGTGGCGATGAATTGGTCGTTCTGGCATTTGGGGCGGTTTTCCAATAGCTATCGAGCACTATTCAAGGAACTGCCCAGCGAAACCCTCAAGCGCTCACGTTGAAACGCATTCAAAAAGGTGGGAGGGGGCTTGCCCCCGATGAGGGAGTGTCAGCCAATACATCTGGGGCTGGCCCACCGCCATCGGGGGCAAGCCCCCTCCCACCTTTAACCAGACCGAGTACATATCCATTGTGCTGTAACGGCCACTATCGGTTCCGCCCACCGGCGGGTCACCTTGCAAAAGCGGCAAAGTAATCAAATGTTCTTGCCCCTCCACTCGGCACCTCGCCCAGGCTCGGTGTGCGCGAGTACCGAACGCTTGTAAAACCTGGCCGTTATGCCTAGCTTATGCGCCCCCGCCCCGCGCTATAAGGCCCTGCCCATGGTTCTGCGTTTTCGACCCGTCGTCACTTCACGTTTTGCCCTCGGCCTGCTGCTCAGTGGCGGCATCGGCAGCAGCCTGGCCGCCGAGATCCAATTGCCGGCGGTGAAGGTCCAGGGCCTGGATGAGTCCGGTTACCGCAATGAAACCGCTTCGGTGGGCGGTTTTGACGAAGCACCATTGCTCGACACTCCGGCCTCGATCACGGTGATCAACGCAGCCTTGATCAAGGACCAGCAGGCACGCTTGCTCAGTGAAGTGCTGCGCAACGATGCCTCGGTGGGCGACAGTTACGCGCCCATCGGCTATTACGAAAACTTCGTGGTGCGCGGCTTCTCACTGAATGCGGCCAGCAGCTACAAGATCAACGGGCGCACCATCACCGGCGAGCAGAACGTCGCTCTGGAAAACAAGCAGCAGGTGGAAGTGCTCAAGGGCCTGGCCGGTTTGCAGAGCGGCATTTCCGAGCCCAGTGGCGTGATCAACTACGTGACCAAGCGGCCGGAGGACGTGCGTTCGGTAACGGTGTCTACCGATGATCGCGGCAGCGGTTATATCGCCACCGATGTCGGCGGCTGGTTTGGCAGCGAGCAGCAGTTCGGCCTGCGTGCCAACGTCGCCCATGAAGACCTCAATTCCTATGTGGAACACGCCAATGGCCAGCGCGATTTCCTGTCCCTGGCCTTTGACTGGAACATCAGCCCCGACGCCGTGCTGCAACTGGATGCCGAGTACCAGAACAAGCAACAACGTTCGGTACCGGGGTATCAACTGTTGGGGGGTACGGAAGTGCCCCATGACGCCTCGCCGAAAAAGCTGCTGGGGCATCAGACTGGCGGCAAGCAGGTGGGGATTGATTCGCTGAACCTCAACGGCAAGTTCGAGTACCGTTTCAGCGACCAGTGGAAAGGTAATATCAGTGCGGCGCGCAGCAAGGTGGTGATTGACGATTACAGCTCGTTTGCGTGGGGCTGCTACGGGTCGGCCAGTTGCAGTTCAACAAGCGTACCGAACTACTTCAGCCCCGAAGGCAATTACGACGTCTACGATTACCGCAGCCCTGACGACACTCGCCGCGACGACGAAATCCAGGCGGCCATGACCGGCCTGTTCGACACCGGTAGCATAGGCCACGAACTGACGTTTGGCACCAGCGCCTTTCGCCGGGTGATCGACAAACGCAAGTCGGTCAACGAATTTATCGGCACCGCCAATATCGACGAACGAGTTCCGAGTTTTCCCCCTACCGACAAACCGCTGAACGACAGCCACCGCAACCTCGACAGCCGCCAGTACGGCCTGTTCGTCACTGACCGCATCCGCTTCAACGAGCAATGGCAAACCATCCTCGGTGGCCGTGAAGTACGCCTGGATGAAAAAGCCTTTGACGGCGTCACCGGCAACCAGACACGCCACACCCAACAATACGTGTTCCTGCCCCAGGCCTCGCTGATCTACAAACCAGTGGACAACGTTTCGCTGTACACCAGCTACAGCAAGGGCCTGTCACTGGGTGGCACGGCGCCGTGGTTCGCAAAAAACCAGGATGAAACCCTCGCCCCCACCGTCTCCCGTCAAATCGAAGCCGGGGTTAAATACGACTGGCGCCGCATCAGCTTTGCCGCTGCCGTGTTCCAGACGCGCCAGGCTTACCAATACGCCAAGCCCGAGGGTGACGGTTTCACCTACCTGCAGCAAGGCCAACAGAAGAACACCGGCCTGGAACTGTCCGCCAACGGCTGGGCCACCGACCGCCTGCAAATCGCAACCAGCGTGGCAGCGATTCGAGCGCGGGTCAGCGGCAGCGGCACGCCGGACTATGAAGGCCACCAGGCGATCAACGTGCCCAAGCTGCGCGCCAGCCTGTACGCCGACTATGCCTTGCCGTGGGTCAATGGCCTGGCGGTACTGGGCGGCGTGCAATACAGCGCCAAGAAATACGCCAATCGCACCGGTAATGTACAGGTGGGTGATTACGCGGTGGTCAATGTCGGCAGCCGTTACACCACCAAGGTCGATGGGTACGAGACGGTGTTTCGCCTGAGCGTCGACAACCTGTTCGACAAGCGTTACTGGCGCGACGCAGGCGAGTACATGGGCGATGACTACCTGTTCCAGGGCGCACCGCTGACGGCGCGCCTGAGTGCATCGGTCAACTTCTGAAGACCCGCGGCGTTGCCAGCCACAACGCCGCCAAGCTGCATACCAACAGGCTCCAGCCAAGGTCCTGGGTCCATGCCACCAGGGTCAGCCCGCCACCAATCACCAGGTAATACAGCAAGCCAAACAAGGCGGCGGCAGTGCCGAGGCGATCGCGGTAGTCGACTAACGCGCCGCCGAGCACATTGGGTATCGCCATGCCGAATGCCAGCACCACCAGCAACATCGGCCATACCAATAACCAGCTGTGTTGCAGGGCCAGTACCAGCAGGCTCCCCACCACCGCCACTGCAGCAGCGACAAACACCAATTGATCGCTGTCCATACCACGCTTGAGCAAGGTTTTGTTCAGCCACGCCCCCAGGCCGGACCCCAACGCCAGCAGCACGCCGCTGTAGCCGAACTCGGCAGTGGAGCGCCCCAGGTACGCGAAGATAAACGGCCCCACGCTGTAATAGCTGAACAGCGCAATATTGAAGGCTGCCACCAATCCGACCGAGCGCCAGATTCCGGCATCCTTGAGCATCAATCCGAGTGTCTGGCCAAGGGCGGCCGTGGGCAACGATGCCGGGCGTGTTTCCGGCAGGGCCCACAGGCACCAGGCCCACAACCCCAGTGCGAGCAGCAGCAATGTGCCAAGCACGCCACGATAGCCGAAGCACTCCACCAGGCTTGCACCGCTGAATAACCCGATGGCGGGGCTGGCCGCCAGCGCAATGCCCATCAGCGAAAACACCTGGGCCAGTCCAGCGCCGTGGAACCGGTCACGCAACACGGTCTGCGTGACCACCGACCCCACCGCCGCACCGAAAGCAGCACACGCCTGGGCCAGCAACAAACCGTTGAATGTGGTCACATTCAAGGCCAGCGCCGAGGCGCCTGCATAAACCCCAAGCCCGATCAGCATCACGGGCCGCCGCCCCCAACGATCGCTCAAGCGCCCCCATACCACTACACCAAAAGCGAAGGCCAGGAAGTACACCGACAGTGTCTGCCCCGCCCGCTCAGGCTCGACCGCGAAGACCCGGCCGATATCGCCCAGGGCCGGGCTGTACAGGGTCTGGGCCAATTGCGGGAACATCAGCAAGGCCATCGTCAGCATCAGCAAATTTCCAGACTTCATCACCAGGTCCATCCATAAAAACAATGGACGAATTCTAGGGCGCGCCAACTGGGGTATTATCCAGACTTCGACATTTTATCCATGAAATCGGACAAACCATGGCTTGGCTTGAAGCGACTGCGTCTTTCAATCCCGACGCGTTTGCCGCTCCCGTGATCGGCATCGCTGCGGTGCTGGGCAATCACGACTCCGGCATGCATCGCCACCAGCGCGGGCAGTTGCTGTTCACCCAGCAAGGTTGCACGCGCATCACGCTGGACACCCAGCTGTGCCTGCTGCCGCCCACCCGCGCTGCCTGGATACCTTGCGGCCTGCCTCATCGCGCGGTGATGCAGCACGCGGTCGATTACCGGTCGGTGTACGTGAGCGCGGCCCTGGCCGGGCAGTTACCCGCGCAGGTGCGAGTGATCCAAGTGAGTACCTTGCTGCGGGCCGTACTGGAACCGATGGCTATGGCACCCTTCGAGACCGATTGGCACACCGGCCGCTATGCCCACTTGCTTGGGCTGTGCCTGGACGAAATCCGCCACGCGGTCGAGCAGCCCCTGCTCCTGCCGTTGCCGCAAGACAAGCGCCTGGCACCCTTGCTGGCCCAACTCGACCGCTTGCCACCGACATTGCAGGAACTGGAGCAGCACATTGGCGCCAGCACCAAGACCATTGGCCGGATTTTTCTCAGGGAGACCGGCCTGGGGTATCAGCAGTGGCGCCAACAGTGGCGACTGATGCGGGTGATCGAACTGCTCGCCACCGGGCGCAGCCTGGGCTACTGCGCCTTTGAACTGGGCTTTGCCAGCGACAGTGCGTTGATCGCCTTTTTCAAAGGCATGACCGGCAGCACCCCGCGTGGTTATTTCAAAGCCAACTGATGCCTTACTTGGGCATCTTGCGAAACCCCACCGCCAGGCGATTCCAGCTGTTGATGGTGGCGATGGCCACGCTCAGGTCGACTTGCTCCTGTGGGCTGAATTCGGCGGCCAGGGCGTTGAAGTCTTCATCCGGGGCGTGGGTGTGGCTGAGCAGGGTCAGGCTTTCGGCCCAGGCCAGGGCGGCGCGTTCACGTGGGGTGAAAAATGGCGTTTCGCGCCAGGCCGACAGGGTGTACAGACGCCGCTCGGTCTCGCCGCCTTTGCGCGCATCGGCGGTGTGCATGTCGAGGCAGAACGCGCAGCCGTTGATTTGCGAGACGCGCAGGCGCACCAGTTCCAGCAGTGGCAATTCGATGGAGAGTTTGCCTACCGCCGCTTCCAGGGCGAGCATGGCTTTCATCGCGTCTGGGGAAGCGGTGTAGAAATCGGTACGGGTTTGCATGATGAGACTCCAGAACGTTGGGACAGGTGCGCAGAGTAATCAGCGCAGCGTTCTGGAGAAATAGCCAATCCGGGCGAAGAACAGGTGACCAATCTACAGGCCACGCTTCCTCAGCCACTGGATGAAACCCTTCTTGACCGGCACCACGGGTACGTCTTCGGTCAGGGCCTGGGCGGCATGGCGACGGAAATCCAGCAGCGCTTTCATGGCTTCGCCGATATCATGCCGAGCGTCCAGGCACGGCTTGAGGTATTCATTTTCGATGCGGTACAGCGTGCAGTAGGTCTTGGCCGAAAAATCCGCCAGTGCCGCCTGGTCGGAAAGGATGCCGGACTCACCGATCACCTCCCCCGGCCCCATGCGCCCGGCCTCGAACTTGTGCCCGTCCTTGATCAACAGCACCGAGACCACGCCAGACTCGATGATGAACAGGTGATCGCTGACCTCTCCCGCCGCCAGGATCATCTCACCGGCGCGGTAGGTGTGCAGGGTCATGTTCTGGCTGAAGGTGTCTTTTTCTTCCTGACGCAAGGTAGAGAAGATCGATGAGCGCTCAAGCAGAGCACGGGCGCCGGACACGGATGGCGGCGTGCTGCCTTCGGTGGAGGACAACAGCCCCACACCTGCCGCCTGCAAATGCCGATAGGCCAGGTCGTAAAGCTGGTTGCGTGTTTCACGCTTGAGGCCCATGGCCGGCACAAACCCACTGATTTCATATTCCACGCCGCCGCTGGTGGAGGCCTTGAACGCCACGCTTGGGGCGGGCTTGGCCAGCAGCGGCCGGCAGCCCTGCATGGCACGCTCCAGGGCCTCGATCACGGTTTGCGGGCGCGCATGGGGGCTGACTTGCAGGCTGACCGCCAGGCCGAACATGTCTGCCGGGCGCGAAAAGTTGATGATCTTGGCTTTGGCCGCCAGGGAATTGGGGATCACCGCCAGGCTGCCCTGGGACGTTTGCAGGCGCGTGGCGCGCCAGTCGATGTCGGTGACGCGGCCTTCAGTACCGTCGATGGAGATCCAGTCATCGATCTGGTAAGGCTTGGTGGTATTGAGGACGATCCCGGAAAACACATCGCTCAAGGTGCTTTGCAGCGCCAGGCCGACAATGATCGCCACGGCGCCGGAGGTGGCCAGCACGCCTTTGACCGGCAGGTCGAGCACATAGGCCATGGCGGCGATGATCGCGATCAGGAAAATCACCGCGCCCAGCAGGTCCTGCAATAAACGCCCGGTATGGCCGACCCGCTGCATCATCACCGCGCCGAGCAACACCGTAAGGGTGCGCGCCGCGAACAGCCACCAGCCGATCTGCAACGCCGTGGCGGCGAGGTGCAAGGTGGTGTCGTCGGCATAGGGCGCCGCTTGCATGGGGTTCATGCCGTCGTTGAACAACACGGCACTGAATACCGCAAAGATCACCAGCCGCGCCGCCAGTTTCCAATTGGCCAGGCTGGGGGAAATAAGGCGCCACACGGCAATGTCGATAAGGATCAACGCCACGGCGCACAACATCGGGTGATCAGCGATAAATGAGGGCATCCAGGCGACTCCAGGGCGAATGCCGAGAAGATCGCATGAAATAAGAACCCTGGGAACAAAATGTAGGAGCGAGCTTGCTCGCGAAAAACCACAACGATAACGCGTTCTGTCTGATTGAACGCAGTATGTTGAAGTTCTTCGCGAGCAAGCTCGCTCCTACAGGTTTTTTGCGGTGAACCGTCAGGTGTGCATCTGCCCGAACTTGCCCGACTGGAAGTCGGCGAACGCCTGGTGAATCTCCTGCTCGGTGTTCATCACGAACGGACCGTGGCCGACGATGGGCTCGTCGATGGGTTCACCGCTGAGCAGCAGCACCTTGGCGTCGTCATTGGACTCCAGGGTGATCTGATCACCGTCACGCTCGAACAACGCCAGTTGCCCTTGGCGCGCGACTTCTTTGCCGTTGACCAGCACAGTGCCGCTGAGGATCACCAAGGCCGTGTTGCGCCCGGCGTGCAGGTCCAGCGTGACCGCCTTACCGGCGTTGAGGCGCAAGTCCCACACGTCAATCGGCGTAAAGGTGCGGGCCGGGCCCTGAGTACCGGCGAACTCACCGGCGATCAGGCGCAATTGCCCCGCGTCGTTAGCCAATGGCAGCACCGGGATATCGCCATCCACGATGGTCTGGTAACCGGCATCCGCCATTTTGTCCTTGGCCGGCAGGTTGACCCACAGTTGCACCATTTCCAGCGCCCCGCCGCTACGAGCGAAAGCTTGGGAGTGAAATTCCTCGTGGAGAATGCCCTTGGCTGCAGTCATCCATTGCACATCGCCCGGGCCGATTTTGCCGCCGGCACCGGTGGAATCGCGGTGCTCGACTTCGCCGTCGTAGACGATGGTCACGGTTTCAAAACCGCGATGCGGGTGTTGGCCGACGCCGCGACGCTGTTCAGTCGGGGTGAATTCAGCCGGGCCTGCGTGATCCAGCAACAGGAATGGGCTGATGTGCTTGCCCATGGTGTCGTAGGAAAACAGCGTGCGTACCGGGAAACCATCGCCGACCCAGTGGGCGCGGGGGCTGGTGTAGATACCAATTAGCTTCTTCATGATGTACCTCCAAAGTGAGTACAGCTTAATTCGCCTCACCTCTGAGCACTAGAGGGCAAAACTGGCCCTGATCGTTCTACATATAGAACAATTCTTTAGCCTGTGGGAGCTGGCTTGCCTGCGATGACGGCCTGCCAGTCGATATCTATCTACCTGACACCCCACGATCCAAACTGTGGGAGCGGGCTTGCTCGCGAAGGCGGCCTTGCAGTCAACACAGTTAGATTGTGTACATATCCATTGCTGCGGTAACGGCCTCTTAGGGTTCCGCCTGACGGCGGGTCACTTTGGAAAAGAGCCGGAATGCCGGCCCAACCCAAAGTAACCAAAGGGCTCTTGCCCCACCACTCGGCACCTCGCCCAGGCTCGGTGTGCCCGTAATCCGCCA
>NZ_SPKP01000017.1:0-34113 GCF_023127835.1 Pseudomonas sp. B329
GCCAGCGTGGTTTAACGGGGCGCCTGAGATCAAAAGCAGATCAAGATCAAGATCAAGAGCAAGAGCGGCTCGCTGCGCATCATGGTTACTGTTGGCGAATGCAAAGTTGTGTAGATACCTGTGCTAATCGGGAGCAAGCCCCCTCCCACATTTTGCTCTGCACTGTGTCAGTATCAGTGTCAGGGTGGGCTGTTTTTCAGGCGCCCTGCCGTATCGATACTCACCACCACCGACAACCCAGGTCGCAACCGCTCGCTCTCGGCCTGGTCCGGGTCCACGGTAATCCTCACTGGCACGCGCTGGGCGATCTTGACGAAGTTGCCGGTGGCGTTATCCGCCTGCAACAGGCTGAACTCCGAGCCGGTTGCCGGCGAGATATGCTGCACCGTGCCATGGAATTTGCGATGGTTCAGCGCGTCAACGGTGAAGGTTACCGGCTGGCCGACCTGCACATTGTCCATCTGGGTTTCCTTCATGTTGGCGATCACCCACAGCTGCTTGGGCACCAGGGCCATCAATTGCGCGCCGGAGTTAACGTAGGCACCCAGGCGCACGCCGATCTGCCCCAACTGACCATCGCGTGGCGCGGTGATGCGGGTGTTGGACAAATCGATCCGCGCCAGCTCCACCGCCGCCTCGGCACTGGCGACTGCCGCTTCCAGGGAGCCGCGATTGACGATCACTGTTTGCAGGTCTTGCCGGGCAATTTCCAGGCTGGCCTGGGCCTGGGCTACGGCGGCAATGGTCTGGGCATTGGCGGCGCGGGTCACGTCCAGTTCGCGCTTGGACACCGAGCCATCGCTGATCAATTCTTCGTTGCGACGCAAGTCAGCGGTACTCTTGCGCGCCTGGGCCTGGCTGTCGACCAGCGCGGCCTGACGCAGCTTGATGGTCGCTTCGGCGCTGTTGCGTTGCTGCACCACATTGGCCAGCGACGCTTTCTGCACCGCCAGTTGCGCCAGGGCCTGGTCCAGGCGCTGTTTGTAGATGCGGTCATCCAGGCGTACCAGCAGGTCGCCCGCTTTTACATACTGGAAATCCTGCACCGGTACTTCGAACACATAGCCGCCAAGTTGCGGGCCGATAATCGTCACCTGCCCGCGCACCAGAGCGTTTTCGGTGGTTTCCACCGCACTGCTGAACGGCGGCAATTGCCAGGCGTACAGCACGATCAGCACACCAATGATGGCGATGGCGGCAAAACCCAGGGACGAGATGATGCGCACGCGCAAAGGTCGCAATTGGGTGGGCACGGCGCCCGGTGGCGTGCTGCCTTCCGGTGTGGCAGCGATGGCGGTTGTGGTGGTGGTTGAAGGTTCGGTCATGAAGTCGCGCCGCTGGGTTGAACAGGAGGGATTGCCTTGGTGGTGCTCATCAACCATAGACTGCGGGTGAAGATCCACAGCATGGTCAGGATCGCAATAATCGCGATCAGCATGAACACATCGTTGTAAGCCATTACATTCGCTTCACGGGTGGCCGCCGTGGCCAGGCTGCGGATGCCCATCAGGTTGCGCAGTTCCGGGTCGGCGACGATGCCACCGTAGGCCGACCCGCCGCTCTGCACTCGCGCAGCTACACGGGGGTCGATCAAGGTCAGGTGCTCGACGATCATGCTTGAGTGATACTTCTCGCGCACGGTCTGGAAGGTGCCCAGCAACGCCGCGCCGATCAGGCCGCCGAGGTTCTGGCAAATCCCGAACATCACCGAGAAGCTCACCAGGTTACGCGGGTTGGTCAGCACGTTTTTCGTGCCCAGCACCATGGTCGGCCCGAGGAAGAACGTGCCGCCAAAGCCTAGCAGGAACTGGCTGATGTAGAGGTTTTGCGGGCGCGTCAGGTTGCTGGAAAAACTGTCCATCACCGAACCTGTCGCCATCAGTGCCAGGGAAATCACCAA
Organism: Pseudomonas sp. B329; assembly: GCF_023127835.1. Taxonomy (NCBI): domain Bacteria; kingdom Pseudomonadati; phylum Pseudomonadota; class Gammaproteobacteria; order Pseudomonadales; family Pseudomonadaceae; genus Pseudomonas; species Pseudomonas sp. B329. The sequence goes on from NZ_SPKP01000017.1 coordinate 1,901, forward strand.
TGGCATCAACAGGTGCGCCGGGTTGATCGTCAACGCGCTGACCACCAGCCCGGCAATCGCCCCGGCCAGCATCACCACATATAAGGTATGCATTTGCTGGTAGCTCATGTTCAGCATTTGCATGAACCCCACCGCACCGGTGGATTGCTCGGACAGCACCATGCGAATCAGCACTACCGCCAAGGCCAGGCGAATCATCACGCCGCTGCCCAGCCAGCGCGTCATCAGCATCGGGTTGCTGCGGTTATGCTCGATGGCCAGCCCCGCCATGATCAGTACCAGCGAGCAGGCCGAGGCCACACCGATCCACGGCGCTTCCAGCCACCAGTCGATACGCCCCAGGGACAGCACCGCACACAGTAAAGCAACGCCAGTGGCAAGGATGGCGAAGGTGAGGAAGTCGAGTTTTTCAAAGGTCTTGAAGCGGTCACCGGGCGGCAGCTTGAGCAGGAACACGCAACCCAGGCAGATCAGCGCCAGGCCCAGTTCAAACAGGTACAACCCGCGCCATTCGGCGATCTGCAGCAAGTCTTCGGAAAACAGCCGCGCCAGGGGCAGCGCCAATTGCGCGGTGCCCAGCCCCAGCACCAGAGCTTTCAAGCGCCACTTGGCCGGGAACGCCTGGATCATGTAGTACAAACCCAACGAACTCAGCGCCGCGCCGACCATGCCGTGAGCCGCCCTCACCGCAATGGCCGAGTTGAGGTCGTTGACAAACAAGTGGCCGAAAGTCACCAGCGCATACAACACCAGGAACACTTCGGTAAACGCACGCAGGCCGAACTGCTGACGAAACTTCACCAGCAGCAGGTTCATGCACACGTTGGTCATGACATACGCGGCGGGCAGCCAGGCCATTTCCGCGGTGGTCGCGCCCAGTGCGCCTTGCAGGTATTGCAGGTTGGCGATAACCAGGGCATTGCCCAGGCCACCGGTGATTGCTACCAGCACGCCTACCAGCGCAAACAGCCAGCGCTTGTGGGTGGGGTGCAGCGGCGTCGACGGCGAGCCGGGCAGGCTCGGCCGCTCGTGGGGCTGCCAGGTGTGGGGGGTGTATTTATCCATTCGGTGACCTTGGTGAGCCGACGTGCAAGGTCGGTGAAGCGCTTACTCAGGTAGTAGTAAACCTGAGCAGCGCTCATCTTTCCATGGCGAACGCACAATTGATCTTCAAACGGCCGAAAGGCGGCATCGGCTGGCCCACTGCCTGCGCCGAGCGGCTCACCTCAACGATCGGGGTCCGGCTTGATCGCTATCTCAGGCACAGGGTTATAGAACGGCCCATAGTCGAGCAGCAATTCATCACCTTTCTTGATGTCTTTGAGCGCCACATAGAACGTCAGGTTTTTCCCGACCGCCACGGAAACGACATTGTTCGACTTCCACGCTGGCCCATTGCGCAGTTGCGAGGTATTGATCAGGCTCAGAGTGTTACCCGTGTGCAACCCACTCACCGTACGCACACCCGAACGTGTACCGAACAGGTAAGTCAGTACAGCCCGGGAGCCTTGCTTACGTTGCTCCTTGAACAACGACGCCTCGTCTGCATGGTACTTGCCGGCATACGGGCCAAGCACTTCAAATTGGGGGATATCGCGCCGCGCCCACACCGATGCGCCGCGCGCCGGCCCACCATCATCCAGCGGCGTGACCACTTCCAGGACTTCATCAAACCGGGACTGGTGCTGGCATTCGGTCCGCAGCCAGTCTTTGATCGACGCCTTGATCCGGGCTGAAACGCGTGCCTTGGTTGCGCTATCCAGACCGTCAAGCACACCATTCCAGTGGGCGATACGGATGTCCTCGATAGGGCCTTCAAGTGATTGGGTCAAGCTGAGCCTGGGGTTCGTCGGGTCCTGCAGAATCGGCAGAGTATTGTCGATCTGATGACGAGGTAGTACAGGGGAAACGTCGGGTTCAACCTTGATAACGACGATGTCCGAAGACGAACCTGGGATCTGTTCGCTGTGTGGCGTGTCGGTGGGAGTGTTCAGATCCGAAGATTTCGACGGCGGCGGATCCAGAGGGTCTTGCGCAGGCCGTTTTCGTGTTGCACTCGCAGCCGGTTGCTCGGGCACGGGGAGCTGCGGGATATCTTGCTCTGCCCGATTGAGGCGTTGCACGGTCGCCGCTTTTAAAGAGCCATCGGCGTTAACGGACTGATGCCAAGTGTTTGGGTTGAGCCCATGTTGGCTCAAAAACTGCGACTGCGTGACTGACCTGTTCGATTGAGCGAAGAGCGCCCGCCACTGGCGTAGATGGTCATCAGTAAGCGCGGTATAGGTGAGACCGGCCGCCCTGTTCAACAACGCTTCACCGGCCGGCCCAAGGCCACCATCTTGCCGCACACCATTTTTGAACGTACTCGGATTAAGGTGATGATGGCCGGCAAATCCGTTCATGGTCATTGCGTCACGCGCCTGCTGCGTCTTGCTTTGCCAATCACGTATATGCGTTTCGGTCAGCATTTTGAAGGGTGTATTGGCCGCGCGGTCGCGCACAATCTTGCCGGTATCACTCAACTGGCCGTCAGGCTGCACATAGTAGGCAAAGGTTTTCGGCGAGAGGTTCCTCTGTTGGGCAAAGTCTTCACGGGTAATGCTTCGCGGTTGCGCGGGCGACAACGCCTCCCACTCCTGTAGATGTTCACCCGTAATGATCTGTTTGCGTGCCGAAGTCTGGAAGGTGGGGGCGAGCGCGGTGTTTTGCTCGGCCTGATTGAGACGTCGCACGGCCGCCTCTTTCAAGGAACCATCCTTTTTAACGAAGCGACTCCAACTGCCTGGGCTGAGCCTGTGTTGGCTCATGAACTGCGCTGACGTCACTACGTTGTTCGGTTGTGCCAAGAGCGTGCGCCACTGGTGTAGATGCTCATCGGTAATTACCTCATAGGCAGTACCGGCAGCCCTGCCCAATAGCTCTTCACCCTCTGGCCCAAGGCTGCCATCGACCCGCACATAATTTTTGAGCGTATGCGAATTCAGGTGATGATGAACGGCAAAACCGTCTATGGTCATGGCGCCACGCTCATGCTGAGTCATGCTTCGCCAACTCTGGATATGCGCTTCGTCCACCTTGTTGAACGGCGTGTTGGCGGGGCGGTTACGCACGATCAAGCCGGTTTCGCTCAGTCGACCGTCAGCTTTCACACAGTACTCAAACGTTTTCCAGGGCAGTTGGTGCTGGCGGGCAAAGCCCTTGGGGGTAAGCCTTATTTGCTCCTGGCGCGGCAATGCTTCCCACGCCTGCAAATGTTCAGCGGTGATTTGCTTTGCACCACCGGTTGCCCCCAGGCGGTGCCATTGGTCACCCTGTATATGCTGGACCAACAACTCGGTCTGCCGGTTGTTGTGATAAACCCGGGCCTGCACAACGCCGTCCTCCGTGCGCGACACCTGGCGGACTTCGTACACCGCCGCCTTACCGTGGCTGTCGATATGACGTATATGAGACAGGTGCCCATCGGCGGCCACATACACGCCCTGGCCATTACGTGAAAGGCCAGCAATACGCGACTCAGGCACGTTGAACTGACCAAACCATTCATGGCTCAGTTCGCTCACTTCTTCGAGGTGCGGAGCGCCCACCTTACCGGCGACAGCCTGGGTTGCGACCACGAACTCTTCGAGCGGGCTGCCATAGGGTCGCATCGCGTCGGCATCAAAAGCATACCAATGGCCGTTCTTGAGCACGGCGGCTCCCTCCACCGTCTGTTCGGCCACCTTCACCACGCCTGTCGCCGCTGCGTCATACTGCTTGCTGATCGCCTTCAATACGTCGTAACTGCCGGTGGCACCTCTGAGTTTATTGACGGTTTTGGACAGTACATACAAGCCGCCGCTGCCCACTAGCCTTGCCAAATCCCCCAAACCACCCACCGGATTGAGCAAGTCAATCGTGGCGACGCCAATGACTTTGGCAGCCTTTAGCACCTTTGCACCGCTGGAGAGAACAGCGCTGCCGATCTTGAGCAGTTTTCCAGCCGTGGCGGCCCCCGCAGTAACAAAGCCGAAGATGTCCAGCATGAGATCAAATGCTGCCTCACCATATTTACCATTCTGAATATTGACGATGGCCGATCTGAAGGGGATCAGGTTCAACAAAAAATCGTTCAACGGCTTGGGGCTGTAATACTCGTCGAGGGGTGTCTGCCCGCGCGCCTGTTCTTTTATAGCGGGATCATCGAGATCAAGGTGTTGGACAAAGGCGTCGGCAATCGAACGGGATCGAGCGCTGGTGAAACTATTCACAAGTGCGTCACTCAACGGGCGTTCACGACCCAGATCATCTGCGTTATGACGGGGCGTGAACGCTTTGGTCGTAGAAACATTTTTGCCTGCCCTGGACTCCTGAACCTGCGCTGCGTACACGCTCGCCCTTTCAATCGAGCCTTTATTGAAGTCGATGACGTAGGCTTTTGTTGTGCCATGCCATTCAGTTTTGACCAACAGTCCAGGTTTATTTTGAGCCTGCGTATTATTGAAATGACCATCCATGACGTATGAGCCTTCTTGGAAAAAGCTGATTTTTCCAAACTCCAAGTTCCTCCTATCCGCAGATGGTAGCTGCGAGATCAGGTGCCTGACGGTTGTATTGATCGCAGCCTTTTTTGCTTGGATGGCGCTGGTGAACTGCTGTTCGAAAGCCTCCCGAACGCCGAACGTAGGATTATTGTTCAGCGCCTCTACGGGGATGCGGGAGTCGCTCGACTTCAGCGGCCTCGGATTCGGCAAGTCCATCTTGGCGTAGTCCAAGAGTGAGTGAGTGCCGCTTATCCCGTTTTGCCCGTGCTCCACGCGAGACGCATCTGTGCTGAGTGCTTTGACTTCAAACAGCGCGCCCAAGTCTCCAAACCGTTCCTGCAACTTGATCTGTGCGATTTCTGTTCGCGTCGGTATTGCCTTGTCCAGTATTTTTGAAGCAGACATCCGCTCATCAAGCTGTTGGTTGAACTCGGTTCTGACGGTTTCAAGTTGTGCGGCGGTGTAGGTGTCAGCGTTTCTTTTGGGGATGATTTCATTCGCAACGCCCCAATCGAGTAACGCGGCAGTCTGGGCATGCTGAGTGGCCACAGGGTCAACCCGTCGGGCGTTTTCAGCCTCGCTCATGACCTGCGCAAACGTCATGCCGGGAACTTTGCCCGGTGCCTGCGCTTCGCTCGTCATGGCGGCAATCGTCAGGTTGGCCCAGGCCTGGCTGCCGACTTTCACCGTCGGGGGAATGTCTTTGATCAGAAACTGCGGAGCCGACTTGGCCAGCAACAGGTACGCACCGACTTTTGCCAGCGCAACGCTGGTTTTGCCGGTGCGACTTAAGTGTTCGGCCAAGCCTTCCACGACTGCCGATGGGGGGTGGCCCCAATAATGGTCACTGGCCAGGTCGAACCCAGCTATTTTGTTGCGCGCCGGGGCGCTGATCGACTCATGATCCATCTGCAACGCGATGCCTGCCAGCAGGTAATCCGTCACGCTGCTCGCGCTGTCAATGCCCTGCATTCTTTGTTGCAGCGCTTTGCCCATCCGTTGTCCCTGGGGGGAACGGATCAGCGCTTCGAGCATCTTGGCAGGGTCGTCCTGCACAGACGCCGGGAGAGGCTGGCGATACCGCAAGAACTCCAGCACGCCGCCTTTGGTTTGCATCACCAGCGGCTGATCGCCCAGATGATGTGCGTGATTCATCGTGATAAGACGCAAGCGTCGTTGTTCGTCTGCGCTCAAGGGAACCGGCCAGGACAATGCCCCGCCCAGATGCCCCAGCGAGGGGGCGGGGTTGCCGGGCAACGGCACATCCTGGTTGGGAGGCTGGGGAGTCAACGAGGTGTCGGTCACGGGCGCCGACTGATTTTCAGCAGCAGGCGGTGAAAGCGAAAAATGCGTGTGTGCCGCGCTAATGCTTGTCATAAAAAACGACCTGTCCATTGTCGAGGAAGCGTCCTGACGAAAGCGCCTGCTGGCGCTTTCGCTCGGGGGCGGAGGCTGACGCGCCGAGCACTGAACTCAGCGATCAGGATCCGGTTTGATCGCAATATCAGGTACCGGTTTATAGAACGGTCCATAGTCCAGCAATAACTCTTCCCCTTTCTTGATGTCCTTCAGCGCCACGTAGAACGTCAGGTTTTTCCCGACCGAGATGGACACGACATTGTTGGACCTCCACGCTGGCCCATCGCCCAGTTGCGAGGTGTTGATCAGGCTCAGGGTGTTGCCCGTGTGCAGCCCACTCACCGTCCGCGTACCCGAACGGGTACCAAACAGGTAGGTCATTACAGCCCGCGAGCCTTGCTTGCGTTGCTCCTCGAACAACGACGCCTCGTCTGGGTGATATTTGCCTGCATACGGACCAAGCACTTCATATTGAGGAATATCGCGCCGCGCCCACACCGAAGCGCCGCGAGCCGGCCCACCATCGTCCAGCGGCGTGACCACTTCCATAGCCTCCTCAAACCGAGACTGGTGTTGACCTTCGGTTCGCAGCCAGTCTTTGATCGATTCCTTGATTTGGGCTGAAACGCGCGCCTTTGTTGCGCTATCCAGCCCGTCAAGCACACCATTCCAGTAGGCGATACGGATGTCATCGATAGGACCTTCAAGTGCTTGAGTCAAGCTGAGCCTGGGGTTCGCCGGGTCCTGCAGGATCGGCAGTGTGTTGTCGATCTGATGGCGGGGCAGTGTCTGGAAATCACTGGGCTCAACCTTGATAACGACAGGCGGGACTGCCAACGCTGGCCCCGGGGCCTCTACGCCCTGAGGCGTATCGGCGTGCAAGGTCAGATCCGCAACCTTCGCTTGCGGCGGGTCCAGAGGGTCTGATGCCGGTCGTTTTCGTGCCGTATCCACAGCAGGTTGCTGGGGCGTGAGACGCGGTCCAGTGTTTTGCTGTAACCGTTCGAGACGTTGGACAGCAATCGCTGTAAAGGAGCCGTCACTTTTAACGTACTTCGTCCAGACGCTTGGATTAAGCCTGTGCTGGTGCAAGAACTGCGCTTGCGTCATTGAGTTGTCCGCATTGGTGGCAAGCACTTGCCACTGGCGCAAAAGGTCACTGGTGATCCGCCTATAGGTGCCATCGGTTGCGCTGCTCACCAGTGCTTCGCCGGTGGCCGACAGGCTGCCGTCTGCCCGTACATGTGATCTGAATGAGTGCGCACTGAGGTTATGGTGACCGGCAAAACCTTCCCTGGTCATGGCGTCCCGCGCCTGCTGTGTCATGTTTTGCCACGCCAGGATGTGCGTTTCGGTCACCTTGTCAACCGGTGTGTTGGCCGCGCGGTCGCGCACAAGCTCGCCGGCAGGGCTCAGTTTGCCGTCAGGCTGCACGTAGTGATCAAAGGTTCTCGGGGAGATGTGTCTATGTCGGACAAAGTTCTTACGGGCAGAGCCTTGCTGTTGCGCAAGCGGCAGCGCCTCCCAGTCGCGCAAATGCTCGGCGGTGATCAATAGCATCGGCGCCCTCGGAGCATGGGCCGCGGGCCCCAGTGCAGCGCGCTCAAGACGTTCCCTGGCGGTCTTTTTCAAGGAGCCGTCAGGGTTGACCCAGTCCCTCCACGTAGCAGGATGGAGCCCGTTCTCGCGGGTGAACTGCGCTTGCGTGACCGCGTTATCCGGGCTCTCGAAGTGCGCTTTCCATTGGCGAAGATGCTCATCGGTAATTCTGTTAGGGACGACCCCGGCTACCCTGTCCATCAGCTCCCTGCCGACTGGCCCCAAGGTCCCATCTCGCCGTACATGCGTTTTGAACGACCCCGGATTGACGTGATAAAGCTCGGCAAACCCTTCGAGGGTCATTACGTCACGCTGCGCCTGTGTCATGTCTTGCCAGTCACGGATGTGGGTTTCAGTCACCGGATAGAAGGGCGTGCCGGGCAGGCGGTCGCGCACTGCCACACCGGTAGCGGTCAGTTGACCATTGGGTTGCACGTAGCGCTCAAAAACTCTCGGGTGGAGGTGTTTCTGCCGGGCGAACCCCTCACGGGTAAGGCTTTGTTGTTGCTCCAAAGACAACGCCTGCCAAGCGCGCAAATGATCAGCCATGAAAAGCGGGGCCTGGCCACCGGAAGCCAGTGCGGCGTTTTTCCGTGCCTGTTCCAGGCGCTGCAAGCCCATCTCCTTTAAAGAACCATCCGCCTTGACGTACAGCTCCCAGCTACGTTGGCTGAGCCCGTGTTGACTAACAAACTGCGCAGACGTCAATGTGTTGTCCGGGCTGCTGAAAAGCTCATCCCACTGGCGTAAATGATCATCGGTAATTTGGTTGCTTCTGGGGGAAACGGACGACTTGAGCAGCGCTTCGCCCCTGATCATCGGGGTGCCATCCTGGCGCACATAGCTTTTGAATGTACCCGGCCGAAGGTTATGAAGGCCGATAAATCCGTCCAGGGTCATTTCGTCACGCGCCGCTTGTGTCATATTTTGCCAAGCACGCACATGCGTTTCGGTCACCTTATCGGTGAATGCGTTGGCGGGGCGGTCACGCACGATCACACCGGTATCGCTCAACTGGCCGTCAGGTTTCACGTAGTACTCAAAGGTTTTCTGGGGGAGGTGATTCTTTTTGGCAAAGCCCTTTCGGGTAAGACTGGCCTGTTCATCCGGCGACAACGCCTCCCAGGCCCGCAAATGTTCAGCGGTGATCTGCCCGCCACCAGGCGCCCCCAGGCGCTGCCATTCGTCACCTTGTACATGCTGGACCAGCAACTCGGTTTGCCGGTTGTTGTGATAAACCCGCGCCTGCACAACACCGTCGTCCGTGCGCGAAACCTGGCGCACCTCATATACCGCTGTATCACCATTGCTGTCGGTATGGCGTATATGCGACATGTGCCCATCGGCCGCCACATACACCCCCTGACTATTGCGTGACAGCCCCACGATTTTGCGGTCTGGCACTTTGAAGTGCCCGAACAGCTCATGGCTCAATTCACTCAGCCCATCGATGTTCGCCGTGTCCACCTCACCGTCGACAGCCTGGGTCGATACTTTGAACTGCTCAAGCGGGCTGCCATAAGGTCGCATGGCGTCAGCGTCAAATGAATACCACTTGCCGCCTTTGAGCACAGCAGCCCCTTCCACTGTCTGGCCTCCCACCTTCAAGGTGCCTGTTGCCGCGACGTCGTACTGTTTGCTGATAGTTTTCAACACGTCGTAGCTGCCAGTGGCGCCTCTGAGTTTGTTGACGGCCTTGATGCCTTTGGACAGTACATAGAGGCCAGCGGTACCCACCAACCTGGGCAGATCGCCCACCCCTCCCACAGGGTTGAGCACGTCAATGGCCGCCACACCGATGACCTTGGCCGCCCGCAATGCCTTGGCGCCGGTGGAAAGCGCCGAGCGGCCGACCTTGAGCAATTTTCCGGCGGTGGCGGTGCCGGCGGTAAGAAAGCCGAAAACATCCAGCAAGAGATCGAAAGCCCCGTCCCCGTACTTGCCGTTTTGAAAATTGACAATGGCGGACCTGAAGGGGATCAAGTTCAACAAAAACTCGCTCAACTGCGCGTTCGCCGTGTCCAAGGCCGTCTGCCCACGGGCTTGCAACTTGATAGCCGGATCGTCGAGATCCAAGTGCTCGACAAAGGCCGTGGCAATCCCATGGGATCGAGCACTGGTAAAGCTCTCCCATGGCCCGTTATCCAACGGGCGCTCACGCCCAAGATCATCTGCTTTGTGGCTGGGCGTGAACGTTTTGGTCGTCGTTACCTTGTTGCCAACCCTGTCCGCCCTGATCTTCGTATCGTAAAGGCTCGCTGTTTCAATCGTGCCTTTATTGAAGTCGATGACGTAGGTGTGCGACACGCCTTGCAGTTCAGTTTTAACCAGCAGCCCCGGTTTATTTTGACCATACGTATTATTGAAATGACCATCCATGACGTATGAGCCTTCCTGGAAAAAGCTGATTTTCCCAAACTCCAGGCGCTGGCGATCTTCCAACGGCAGTTGCGAAATCATGTGCCTGACCACTGTATTGACGGCGGCCTTTTTTTCCTCGATCGCACGGCTGAACTGCCGTTCGAATTCAGCCGGCACGCCAAACTGCCGGTTGGCGTTCAAACGCGTCAGCACCCTTCGCAGGTCATTGCCCTTGAGTGAACTGCTCGGTTCATACGCCCTGAAGAGCCGGGGTTCCAGCCAGTCGATCATGGCGATATCCAATAGCGAAATCCCTCCCCCTTCAATCGCCACGTAGTGCTGATCAATCGCGAATGCTTTCTCTTCGAAAAATGCGCCAAGGTCGCCAAAACGCTCTTTGAGCTTGGCCAGTGCGATCTCTTTTCGAGTGGGCAGTGCTGTGTCCAGTGCCTGGGAAGCAACGAGCCGGGCGTCCTGTTGCGCGTTGAATGCGACCCTTGCCGATTCAAGTTGCGCGGGGACATAGTCGCCATCCTGTCTTTTTGTGAGCACGCCGCTCGCCACGGCCCAGTCCAGCAATGCCAGGGTTTGTGCCGCTTGGGTAACTGCAGGGTCGACCCGCTGCGCTTCTTGCGCCTCACTCATGACTTGGGCAAACGTCATACCAGGGACTTTGCCGGGTGTGTGCGCCTCAATCGTCATCGCAGCCATCGTCAGGCTGGCCCACGCCTGACTGCCAACCTTTACCGTCGGGGGAATGTCTTTGATCAGAAACTGCGGTGCCGCCTTGGCCAGCAACAGGTACGCACCGACACTCGCCAGTGCAGCGCTGGTTTTGCCAGTACTGCTCAAATGTTCGGCCAAGCCGGCCACAACCTTGGAGGCGTGGTGCCCCCCACGTGTGTCACTGCCCAGGTCGAAACCGGCAACGCTGTTGCGACCGGGCGCAGTGATCGACTCAGGGTCCATCTGCAGGGCGATAGCGGCCAGCAGGTAATCGCTTGCGCTGCTTTCGCTGTCAACGCCTTGCATGGTTTGCTGTAGCGCTTTGCCCATCCGCTGCCCTTGCGGGGAGTTGACCAGTGCCTGGAGTATTTTAGCCGGGTCGTCGCCCGCCTCTGCCGGCAGCGGCTGCCGATACCGCAGAAACTCCAGCACCCCGCCCTGGGTTTGCATCACCAGCGGCTGATCGCCAAGGGCGTGTTGGTGATTCATCGTGACAAGACGCAAGCGCCGCTGTTCGCCTGCGCTCAAGGGAACCGACCAGGATAATGCGCCTCCCAGATTACCCAGCGAGGGCGCCGGGCTGCTGGGTATCGGTCTATCCTGGCTGAGACGAGGGGACGTCATTGAGGTGTCGACGCCATCGGTCACAGGTGATGACGGATGTTCATCTGTCGGCAGGGGAAGCGAAAAATGCGTACTTGCAGCGGTAATGCTTGTCATAAAACGCCTATGCGTAGTCGAGGAGTCCGGCGCTTGCGGCCGTTCACTGAGTGTCAGCACCCAATGAGGAGGTTCCCGACCAACTGCAAGACTTCGTGACCGTGCACCGGTACCGCGTCAGAGCAACGCGCTGACAAACATGCCAATCGCCACCACCCCACACAGGCTGGCGAACCCCACTTGCAACACCCGCGCGGGGATGACCGAACACAACCGCCTTCCCGCCAACATGCCGACGACACTCGCGCCGATAAACACCCAGCCCACCGGCTCGATGCTCACGCCCGCATGAAACGCACCGGCCACGCCGATCAGCGATAGCAGGCTGACCACCATCAACGACGTGGCGACGATCCCACGCATCTGCACGTCGGTCAGTTGTTTGAACGCCGGCACGATCAGGAAGCCGCCGCCCACGCCCAGCAAGCCCGATACAGCACCCGTCACAGCTCCCAGCGCAGCCAGGGTGGCGCTGCACTTGGCGGTCCAGGAGAAGCGCCCGGTTTGTTGATCCAGCATGCAATTCTTCTGGCCCCATGAAGCGGCGCCATGGTCACTCGGCCCCGCCTCGCGCTTTTCCCGTTGCAGCATGCGCCAGGCCACCAGCACCATCAGCGCGCTGAACAACCCCATCAGCACCGGCTCCGACAGTTGGTGGGCGACGAACACGCCCAACGGCGAAAACAGCGCGCCGAGCAAGGCGATCAACAACGCCGCACGGTAACGCACCAGGCCATGGCGCAAGCCATCGATGGCCCCCACCGCCGCTGCCGCACCCACTGCGAGCAACGACACCGGCGCGGCCTGGGTCATCGTCAACCCCAGCCCCAGCACCAACGCCGGCACCCCAAGGATGCCGCCGCCCGCGCCGGTCAGGCCCATGACCAGGCCCATCAATACACCCAACAGACTGGCCAGCAGCATTCAGTCCACCTTGCTCAGACGGGTCAGCCACTCGCGGCCCTTGAGCATACCGTTCCAGTAGAACCACGGCAGCAGCGTGGCCTTGAGGAACCACATCGAACGGCGCGCCCGAGTCGGGTCCAGGGGAAAGGTCGGCAGCAGCTTGCCGCCGTAGCCGAACTCGGCCAGTACCACCTTGCCCTTCTCCACCGTCAGCGGGCAGGAGCCGTAGCCGTCGTATTTGAGCGGCAATGGCGCCTGTTTGCGCAGGGCCAGCAGGTTCTCGGCCACCACCACGATTTGCTTGCGCACCGCGGCCGCCGTCTTGGCGTTGGTGGTACCGCACACATCGCCAAGGCCGAAGATATGCGGGTAGCGCAGGTGTTGCAGGCTGTGGGGGTTTACTTCGCACCAGCCGGCGGCGTCGGCAAGCTCGCTTTCGCGGATAAAGTCCGGGGCCAGCTGCGGCGGCACGACGTGCAACATATCGAAGGTTTTCTCTTCGACGCTCACGTTGCCTTCGGCGTCCTTGACTTCGAACCAGGCTTTGCGCGCCGGGCCGTCGACTTTTACCAGGTTGGAGTTGAACGCCAGGCGCGCCTTGTATTTTTCGACGTATTTCATCAACGGCGGCACAAAGGTCGCCACGCCGAACAACGCAGCGCCGGCCAGGTTGAACTCCACCTCGATGTTTTTCAGTGCGCCCTGCTTGAGCCAGTGATCACAGGACAGGTACATGGCTTTTTGCGGCGCTCCGGCGCATTTGATCGGCATGGCAGGCTGGGTGAACAGCGCCTTGCCGCCCTTGAGTTGCTGCACCAGTTGCCAGGTGTAGGCGGCGTGCTCATAGCTGTAGTTGGAGGTGACGCCGTGCTGGCCGAGGGTGTCTGGCAGGCCCTCGATCTTCTCCCAGGCCAGGCGCAGACCGGGGCAGACGATGAGGTTTTGCCAGGTGACGCGCTGACCGCTGTCGAGCACCAGGGTTTGCTCGTCGGGCAGCACTTCGCTGACGGCGGCCTGTACCCAACTGACGCCGTTGGGCAGCACTTCGGCCAGGGGGCGGCGGGTCTTTTGCAGGTCGTAGGCACCACCGCCGACCAGGGTCCAGGCCGGTTGGTAGCAGTGGTAATCGTTGGGCTCGATCAGGATGATGTTCAGCTGCGGGTCGCGCTTGAGCAGGCTGGCCAGCAGGCCGATGCCTGCCGAGCCGCCGCCGATGACTACGATATCGCCACTGATGGTGGGTCCCCAGTGTTGTTCGGTCATTGTCTACTGCCTTTTTGAGTCAATGCACACAAGGGTCGCTGCCGGATGGCGTCACGCCCAGCTTTTTATGACCGCGCCGCAATACAGCCCGGACAGGGTCTTCATCACTTGAATCACTTCATGGCTGGCCAGCCCGTAGAAAATGTATTTGCCTTCTCGGCGGGTGGCGACCAGCCCTTCATCGCGCAGGATGCCCAACTGTTGTGACAGCGTGGGCTGGCGCACGCCAGTCAGGGCTTCCAGCTCGCCAACGTTGCGCTCGCCCTGGGTCAACTGGCACAGGATCAACAGTCGGTCTTCATTGGCCAGGGCCTTGAGCAAGGAACAAGCCTTGGACGCCGACGCACGCAACTGGGCGACTTCGCCCTCACTCAAGGTAGATTCCATTTGCTTCGGGTCCTTTATGTCACTTAAGCTCAAAACATTATGTGTAAACGTAAACTGATTGTAACCACTTTTTTCTTCATTGGGGACAGCCGCCATGCCAGCGTTGATTCAAGCCTTTCTGGATGACGCATCGTCGACCTATACCTACATCGTCTATGAAGTGGATGGCGGCCCCTGCGCCATTGTCGACTCGGTACTCAACTACGACCCGGCGTCGGGGCGTACCGATACCGCCCAGGCTGACAAGGTGATCGCGTTCGTGCGCGAGCATGGCTTGCAGGTGCAGTGGTTGCTGGAAACCCACGCTCATGCCGATCATCTGTCTGCCGCGCCCTACCTGCGTCGCACCCTGGGCGGCAAGATCGCGATAGGCGAATCGATCAGCAAGGTGCAGGGTGTGTTCAAAAACCTGTTCAACCTGGAGCCGGAATTTCGCGTCGACGGATCGCAGTTCGATCACCTGTTTGCGCCGGATGAGGTCTTTCATATCGGCGGTTTGAAAGCCCAAGCCCTGCATGTGCCGGGACACACCCCTGCCGACATGGCCTACTTGATCGACGGCCGCTTGATCCTGGTGGGCGACACGCTGTTCATGCCCGACGTCGGCACCGCCCGCTGCGATTTCCCCGGCGGCGATGCGCGGCAGTTGTACGCATCGATGCGCAAGCTGTTGGCGTTCCCCTCGGATACCAAGCTGTATGTGTGCCATGACTATCCGCCAGAGGGGCGTGAGGCCAAGTGCCAGACCACTGTGGCGGAACAAAGGGCGGGGAATATTCATGTGCACGATGGGGTGGATGAAGCGGCGTTTGTAGAGATGCGCACCCAGCGTGATGCCGGGCTGGGAATGCCGACCTTGTTGCTGCCGGCGATCCAGGTGAATGTGCGGGCGGGGCATATGCCGCCGGCGGAAGAAAACGGCGTGACCTACCTGAAGATCCCCCTCAACCAACTTTGAAATACAGTAAAAAATGTGGGAGGAGGCTTGCTCCCGATAGCAGCGGAACAGCTACACATAAGTTGACTGTCACACCGCCATCGGGGCAAGCCCCCTCCCACATTTTTACCGCGTTGAGTCAGTTGCCCAGGCTGATGCCGTTGGCTGGCAGCGGCAGCGCCGTCTTGTAGCGCACCTGCTTCAAGGCAAAGCTGGAGCGAATGTTTGCCACCCCCGGCACCTTGGTCAAAAAGTCCATCATGAAACGCTCCAGCGACTGGATCGTCGGCACCAGCACGCGGATCAAATAATCCGGATCACCCGCCATCAGGTAGCACTCCATCACCTCGGGCCGGTCCGAGATCGCACCTTCGAACTGCTGCAACGCCAACTCATTCTGCTTTTCCAGGCTTACATGGATGAACACATTGACGTGCAGCCCCAGCAGGTCGGCATCCAGCAACGTGACCTGCTCACGAATCAGGCCCAGTTCTTCCATCGCCTTGACCCGGTTGAAACACGGCGTGGGCGACAGGTTGACCGAGCGGGCCAGGTCGGCGTTGGTGATGCGGGCATTCTCCTGCAGGGCGTTGAGAATGCCGATATCGGTACGGTCCAGTTTGCGCATGAGACAAAATCACCTGTTTATTATGTTTATGCAGTTTTTTTATCCGCAAATGACGGTGAGCGCAATGAAACACAGATAAATATTCTTCTACGCCACGCCTATGATTGTTGTAGGACAAGATTTCTTCTACCCGAAGACTGACTGTCAGCTAGCGCGCCCACTACAAGAAATTCACAAGATAGAGCGTAGAAAGCCATGACCCAGCCGTATGCACCGCTGCGCCTGCACGTTCCCGAACCCTCGGGCCGTCCAGGCTGCAAGACCGATTTCACCTACCTGCGTCTGACCGACGCCGGCCTGGTACGCAAACCCGCCATCGACGTAGAACCCGCCGACACCGCCGACCTGGCCAAGGGCCTGATCCGCGTGCTCGACGACCAGGGCCAGGCGCTCGGGCCGTGGGCCGAGGGTGTTTCGACCGAGATCATGCGCAAAGGCATGCGCGCCATGCTCAAGACGCGCATCTTCGACAACCGCATGGTGGTCGCCCAGCGCCAGAAAAAAATGTCGTTCTACATGCAAAGCCTTGGCGAAGAAGCCATCGGCAGTGCCCAGGCCCTGGCCTTGAACATCGACGACATGTGCTTCCCCACCTATCGCCAGCAAAGCATTCTGATGGCCCGCGACGTGCCGCTGGTAGACCTGATCTGCCAACTGCTGTCCAACGAGCGCGACCCGCTCAAGGGTCGCCAGTTGCCGATCATGTACTCGGTCAAAGAGGCGGGCTTCTTCACCATTTCCGGCAACCTCGCCACCCAATTCGTGCAGGGCGTGGGTTGGGGCATGGCTTCGGCGATCAAGGGCGATACCAAGATCGCCTCGGCCTGGATCGGCGACGGCGCCACCGCTGAATCGGACTTCCACACCGCCCTCACCTTCGCCCATGTGTACCGCGCGCCGGTGATTCTCAACGTGGTCAATAACCAATGGGCCATCTCCACCTTCCAGGCCATCGCCGGCGGTGAAGCCACCACCTTCGCCGGACGCGGCGTGGGCTGCGGCATCGCCTCCCTACGGGTAGACGGCAATGACTTTATCGCGGTGTATGCCGCCTCGGCCTGGGCTGCCGAACGCGCACGGCGCAACCTGGGGCCAACGTTGATCGAGTGGGTCACCTACCGCGCCGGCCCGCACTCCACCTCCGATGATCCGTCCAAATACCGTCCAGCCGACGACTGGAGCCACTTCCCCCTGGGCGACCCGATTGCCCGTCTCAAGCAGCACCTGATCAAGATTGGCCAGTGGTCCGAAGAGGAACATGCGGCGGTCAGTGCCGAACTTGAAGCCGAAGTGGTCAAGGCGCAGAAGGAAGCCGAACAGTACGGCACCCTCGCCGGTGGCCAGATTCCAAGCGCCGCGACCATGTTCGAGGACGTCTATAAAGAGATGCCGGAGCACTTGAAGCGCCAGCGTCAAGAGTTGGGGGTGTGACATGAACGACCACAACAACAGCATCGAACTGGAAACCGCCATGACCACCACCACCATGACCATGATCCAGGCCCTGCGCTCGGCCATGGATGTGATGCTCGAACGTGACGACAACGTGGTGGTGTTCGGCCAGGACGTCGGCTACTTCGGCGGCGTATTCCGTTGCACCGAAGGTTTGCAGACCAAATACGGCAGCTCACGGGTGTTTGACGCGCCGATCTCGGAAAGCGGCATCGTCGGCGTAGCCGTGGGCATGGGCGCGTATGGCCTGCGCCCGGTGGCGGAAATCCAGTTCGCCGACTACGTCTACCCCGCCACCGACCAGATCATTTCCGAAGCGGCGCGCCTGCGTTATCGCTCGGCCGGCCAGTTCACCGCGCCCTTGACCATGCGTATGCCCTGCGGCGGCGGCATCTACGGCGGCCAGACCCACAGCCAGAGTATCGAAGCGGTGTTCACCCAGGTCTGCGGCCTGCGCACGGTGATGCCATCCAACCCCTACGACGCCAAGGGCCTGCTGATCGCCTCCATCGAGAACGATGACCCGGTGATCTTCCTGGAACCCAAGCGCCTGTATAACGGCCCGTTCGACGGCCACCACGATCGCCCGGTAACGCCGTGGTCAAAACACCCGCAAGCGCAGGTTCCGGACGGTTACTACACCGTGCCCCTGGACGTGGCCGCCATCGTGCGCCCAGGTTCGGCTGTGACGGTGCTGACCTATGGCACCACCGTGTATGTGTCGCAAGTTGCCGCCGAAGAAACCGGCATCGACGCCGAAGTCATCGATCTGCGCAGCCTGTGGCCGCTGGATTTGGAAACCATCGTCAAGTCGGTGAAAAAGACCGGCCGTTGCGTGGTGGTGCATGAAGCCACGCGCACCTGCGGCTTTGGCGCCGAACTGGTATCGCTGGTGCAAGAGCACTGCTTCCACCACCTGGAAGCGCCGATCGAGCGCGTCACCGGTTGGGATACGCCCTACCCGCACGCGCAGGAGTGGGCGTATTTCCCAGGGCCGTCCCGAGTGGGTGCGGCGTTGAAACGGGTCATGGAGGTCTGAATGGGCACGCACGTTATCAAGATGCCGGACATTGGCGAAGGCATCGCGGAAGTTGAATTGTCGGTGTGGCATGTGAAGGTCGGCGACCTGGTGGTTGAAGACCAGGTGCTGGCGGATGTGATGACCGACAAGGCGATGGTGGATATTCCCTCGCCCGTCCACGGCAAGGTGATTTCCCTGGGCGGCGAGCCGGGTGAAGTCATGGCGGTGGGCAGTATTTTGATCAGCATTGAAGTGGAAGGCGCAGGCAACACCAAGGATGTGCCGGTGGCTGCCGAACCGATGAAGACCGCGCCTGTCGTTGAAGCCAAACCGGTCACGGCACCCGTTCAAAGCAAACCGGCTCCAGCCGTGAACGCGCCACCAGCGCCCGTGGCCCGCGAAGCCAGCGAGCGCCCGTTGGCCTCCCCTGCCGTGCGCAAACATGCGCTGGATGCCGGAATTCAACTGCGTCTGGTCCATGGCACAGGGCCTGCGGGCCGGATTCTGCACGAAGACCTGGAGGCGTACCTGCACCAGGGGCCGGCCACCAGCGCCAGCGCCGCCAACCCTTACGCCGAGCGCAATGATGAACACCAGATCCCGGTGATCGGTATGCGCCGCAAGATCGCCCAGCGTATGCAGGACGCCACCCGGCGCGCCGCGCATTTCAGCTACGTGGAAGAAATCGACGTCACCGCCCTCGACGAGTTGCGCGTGCATCTCAACGAAAAGCACGGTGCGACACGCGGCAAGCTGACCCTGCTGCCGTTTATCGTACGGGCCATGGTGGTGGCGCTGCGCGACTTCCCGCAGATCAACGCTCGCTACGACGACGAAGCCCAGGTCATTACCCGCCTCGGCGCGGTACATGTGGGCGTCGCCACGCAAAGCGACGTGGGCCTGATGGTGCCGGTGGTGCGTCACGCCGAAGCCCGCAGCCTGTGGGGCACTGCCGAAGAAATCGTGCGCCTGGCCAACGCCGCACGCACAGGCAAGGCCAGCCGTGAAGAGCTGTCCGGCTCGACCATCACCCTGACCAGCCTGGGCGCCCTGGGCGGCATCGTCAGCACGCCGGTGCTGAACCTGCCGGAAGTGGCCATCGTTGGCGTCAACCGCATCGTCGAACGGCCCATGGTGATCAAGGGCCAGATCGTGGTGCGCAAGATGATGAACCTCTCCAGCTCCTTCGATCACCGCGTGGTCGACGGCATGGACGCGGCGCAATTCATCCAGGCCATTCGCAGCCTGCTCGAACAACCCGCCAGCCTGTTCCTGGAGTAAGGGCATGACTCAGACATTGCACACCACGCTGCTGATTATCGGCGGCGGCCCCGGCGGCTATGTGGCGGCGATTCGCGCCGGTCAGCTGGGCATCCCCACCATACTGGTGGAAGGCCAGGCACTGGGCGGCACCTGCCTGAACATCGGCTGCATTCCGTCCAAGGCGCTGATCCATGTAGCCGAGCAGTTCCAGCAGACCGTGCATCACAGCCAGGGCTCACAACTGGGCATTGAAGTGGATGTGCCGACTCTGGACATCCGCAAAAGCGTGGAATGGAAAGACGGCATCGTCGATCGCCTGACCACGGGTGTCGCCGCGCTGCTGAAAAAACACAAGGTGCAGGTCGTTCACGGTTGGGCCAAGGTTATCGACGGCAAGACTGTCGAGGTGGGCGACCAGCGCATCCAGTGCGAACACCTGCTGCTGGCCACCGGTTCGAAAAGTGTCAACCTGCCGATGCTGCCGATTGGTGGGCCGATCATCTCGTCCACCGAAGCCTTGGCACCGACCCGCGTGCCCAAGCGCCTGATTGTGGTGGGCGGCGGTTATATCGGCCTGGAACTGGGTATCGCCTATCGCAAGCTCGGTGCCGAGGTCAGTGTGGTCGAGGCCCAGGAACATATCCTGCCCGCCTACGATGCCGAGCTGACCTTACCGGTGGCCGAGTCCCTGAAGAAACTCGGGGTGAAGCTGTACCTTGGGCACAGTGTCACCGGCTTTGCCGACAACAAGCTGCAAGTGCGTGCGCCCAATGGCGACACCTTGGCGCTGGACACCGACCAGGTGCTGGTAGCCGTTGGGCGCAAACCCAACACCCAAGGCTGGAACCTCGAAGCGCTGAACCTGGACATGAACGGCGCGGCGGTCAAGATCGACAGCCGCTGCCAGACGAGCATGCGCAATGTGTACGCCATCGGCGACCTCAGCGGCGAACCGATGCTGGCGCACCGGGCCATGGCCCAGGGCGAGATGGTGGCCGAACTGATCAGCGGCAAGACCCGCGAATTCAACCCGGCCGCGATTCCAGCGGTGTGCTTTACCGACCCGGAACTGGTGGTGGTCGGCAAGACCCCGGACGAGGCCAAGGCTGCCGGGCTGGACTGCATCGTGTCGAGCTTCCCGTTCGCCGCCAATGGTCGGGCCATGACGCTTGAGTCCAAAGCCGGTTTCGTGCGGGTGGTGGCGCGGCGTGACAATCATCTGATTGTCGGTTGGCAAGCCGTGGGGGCTGGGGTGTCCGAGCTGTCTACCGCGTTCGGCCTGAGCCTGGAAATGGGCTCGCGCCTTGAGGATGTGGCCGGCACCATTCACGCCCATCCGACCCTTGGCGAGGCGGTGCAGGAAGCGGCATTGCGGGCACTGGGGCACGCCTTGCATCTGTGAAACTGCGGTGACGCTATCGCAGGCAAGCCAGCTCCCACATTTGGAATGCAGTCAAATGTGGGAGCCGGGCTTGCCCGCGATGACGGTGGACCAGCCAATACAAAGGCTCAATGGTCCACCCACCCGCTCCCACACAAGCCAAGAATGCAGTATTGTTGCTCCCATCCAGAAAAAAATCCGACTTGACCAGAGATAGAGGGTGTCATGGGTAACGAAAGCATCAATTGGGACAAGCTGGGTTTTGACTACATCAAGACCGACAAGCGGTTTCTCCAGGTCTGGAAAAACGGCGAATGGCAGGAAGGCACCCTGACCGACGACAACGTGCTGCACATCAGCGAAGGCTCCACCGCCCTGCACTATGGCCAGCAATGCTTCGAGGGCCTGAAGGCCTATCGCTGCAAGGACGGTTCGATCAACCTGTTTCGTCCGGACCAGAACGCTGCACGTATGCAACGCAGCTGTGCCCGCCTGTTGATGCCGCATGTGTCGACCGAAGACTTCATCGACGCCTGCAAACAAGTGGTCAAGGCCAACGAGCGCTTCATCCCGCCGTATGGCAGTGGCGGCGCGCTGTACCTGCGCCCGTTCGTGATCGGCACCGGTGACAATATCGGCGTACGCTCTGCGCCGGAGTTCATCTTCTCGGTGTTCGCTATCCCGGTCGGGGCCTACTTCAAAGGCGGCCTGGTGCCACATAACTTCCAGATCTCCACCTTCGACCGCGCTGCGCCGCAAGGCACCGGTGCCGCCAAGGTCGGTGGTAACTACGCCGCCAGCCTGATGCCGGGCTCTGAAGCGAAGAAATCCGGCTTCGCCGACGCGATCTACCTGGACCCGATGACTCACTCGAAAATCGAAGAAGTCGGCTCGGCCAACTTCTTCGGGATCACCCACGACAACCAGTTCATCACGCCGAAGTCGCCTTCGGTGCTGCCAGGCATCACCCGCCTGTCGCTGATGGAACTGGCCCAGACCCGCCTGGGCCTGGACGTGGTCGAAGGCGAAGTGTTCATCGACAAACTGGACCAGTTCAAGGAAGCCGGCGCCTGCGGTACTGCTGCGGTGATTTCACCGATCGGCGGCATCCAGCACAACGGTAAGATGCACGTGTTCCACAGCGAAACCGAAGTCGGCCCGGTTACCCAGAAGCTCTACAAAGAACTGACCGGTGTGCAGACCGGTGACGTTGAAGCGCCCGCGGGTTGGATCGTCAAGGTTTGAAAATGATCTGAACCTGCCACTTCAGAAAAAGGCCCATTCACCGCTGTCGGTGAATGGGCCTTTTTTATGCGGTGGGTTACTGGATGTGCAATCACCTGTGAAGATTGACAGTAGACAGTAAAAATCGGCACACCTAAGTTAACTCTCCTTCTAAACCCAGCAGGAGCCCATCATGGCGATCTATGAATTACGTGTGTCCGCAGAAGATTTCGAGAATGACGGTAGTAAAGAAATCGTGATGGAAACTTACATTAACAACGACCTTGATTGGGCCGTTTACGCGTCATCCAGCAAGCACGACGGGATTTACGATACCGCCTCGGCACCCGATGACGTCGACGGCGATGGAGACTACGATAACGATGACAAGGCGCATTACCTGAACGTCGCCAACGCTTTCGCCAAAATGACAGCCTATGCCATAAAAAAACGAAAAAAAGCGAAGAAATAAAGCTCACCAGCCATGACCAGGTTGCCGTCGGTCATGCGCGTCAACCGTTGATATTTTCTGCAATCCTCTTACCCATACTGATCCTCGGCTCCACCCCATACCCCAACGCCTCATAAAACCCCACCACGACGTCATTGCCGCCGGTGATCTGCAGGTTGATCTTCATGCAGCCCAAGGCCGTCAACGCCTGCTCGGCATGGCGCACCAGCGACGATCCCAAACCATGGCGACGATAGTCGTCATGCACCGCCACCGAGTACAACCAGCCACGATGGCCGTCATAGCCCGCGAGAATCGTACCAATCACGGCTTTCTTGTCGGTGGCCACGAAGAACAGCCCATCGTTGACCGCCAGCTTCTTGTCAATCGCCAGGCTCGGCAGGTTGTGTGCGGTGTCATAGCCAAACGCCTGCTGCCATAACTCAATCACTTGGGCGCGATGCTGCCGGTCGCGGTAGGGGCCGATGGGATGCCGTGACAGCAAGGTCTTTTCCATGACCAGCGTGCGCTCGTTGCCATGGTAGACATCGCGCACGGTGTGAAAACCCAGCTTGCTGTAGAACGGCTCGGCGGTCAGTGATGACGGCACACTCAACACCGTCACCCCGGCTTCGCGGGCACGCAGTTCGATCTCGATCATCAACAAACGGCCGATACCCTGCCCTTGCAGCTCGGGATTGACGAAGACCGAACGCACCACGTTGGCATCAAGGGCAGCGGTGGCGACGATTGAATGGTCCTGGGTAGCCACCAGCACAATACGGCGGTTGAGCAGTTCCAGAACCGCATCGGGCGTGAAGTGAGTGGCGACGCGAGCAATCACATCTGCTGGATAATCCCGTGCATTGCTGCTGTGCAAGGCCGCCAGAATGACCTGGCTGATGCCCTGGGCATCGGCTGCTTGGGCGAGACGAACAACGGTCGACATGACTCCTCCTGGCTGGCGCGACTGGAATGAACACCCCACTGTGCATGTGGAAGGGAGCTTGATCCCGATAGCGGTGGGTCAGCTAAAGATAAGCTATACGCCTCGTTGATGCCCTGCATATCGATCATTTCCACATCCCGGACAATCCTCTGTTCGGCGCAGAACCCAGCATCTCCCGGGCTTTCTGGATACGGCCGATCAGCGAACCGCAACAGGTGCGGGCAATGCCATTGACGCTGAACCGTTCAACCAAGCACGCCCATACAATCGGCGTCACCGCCCGCCCCCTAAGCTTTTGACTTTCTTAAAAGCGCTGGAGAGTAGGCATGTACAGAAAAGTGAGGGCGGTAACCCTGGCCGTGACATTGCTGGCCGGGGCCATGGCGGGCAGCGCATGGGCGGCCACGCCGGTAGTGGCTGTGGCGCCGCAATACGACACCAGCCATGTGTATGTAGCACCCGCTGATGTAGAGGGTTTTGCCCAGAGTTTCCTGGCCACGTTCGGGGGCAAGAGCACGCCCCAGGTGGTGGTCAATGTGCTGCCGGTGCCGAGCAGCACCACTTCGCAACTGTTGCAGACCCCGGCCGGCACGGTGTCACTGTTCGGCTTCACCACGCCCATCCCCCATCCTTTCGGCCAGGAGCGCAATGGTTATCTGGTCAAGGACATGGACGTGGCCCTGAAGGCAGCTCGGGACAACGGCGCTGCGGTCATCGTCAGCGATTTTCCCGATCCCATCGGCCGCGATGCGGTGGTGCAGTGGCCGGGCGGCGTGAACATGCAGCTGTATTGGCACACCAAGGCTCCCGACTACGCCGCCTTCCAGACGGTGCCGGAAAACCGCGTGTACCTCAGCGCCGATCGCGCCGACCGCTTTATCAAGGCGTTCCTTGGCTTCTCCCACGGCAAAGTGGTAGCCGATGACAAGCACGCACCTGCTGTGGAGGTGGGCCAGGCTGGCGGCACTTACCGACGCGTCGAAATCACGTCGCCCTTTGGGCGTATGGCGGTACTGGTGACCAACGGCCAACTGCCCTACCCCTTTGGCCATGAAACCACCGGCTATGAGGTAGCCGACCTGACGGCCACCCTGGCCAAAGCCACGGGCTCGGGCGCTACCGTACTGGTGCCGAGCTTCGCCAGCAAAGGCCGTCGCAGCGCATTGGTGCAATTCCCGGGCGGTTACGTCGCGGAAATTCACCAACTCATCGCGGCGAAATGATCCGTCGTACAGGCTGGGGCCTGGCCGTGCTGTGGCCGCTGGTGGTGGGCAGCGTACATGCCGACAATCAACCGACCCGCCCGGCCATCAAGGCCAATCGCTGGCAGGAAGACTGGTCTGTGCTCAAGGATCCGGCATTGCGCACGCAACCGTTGGACAACCTCAAGTACATCCCGCTGTCCGCCGCCAACCCGTTCACCTACCTGTCCATGGGTGCGACGTTGCGCGAACGCTTCGAGATGAACGACGCCAGCGGCTTCGGCGTGCGCGATGTAGCGCGTGATCGCTACCTGATCCAGCGTTTTCAGGTGCACGCCGACTTGCACCTCAACAAACACTGGCGGCTGTTCACCCAGCTGGAAGATGTACGGGCCTATGACAAAACCACCATCGGCGGCGCCGACCAGAACCGCGTAGACCTGCGCCTGGCCTTTGCCGAATACGTGAAGACCTTCAGCGCCGGCACCTTTAAGGCTCGGGCGGGTCGCCAGGACTTTGCCTTCGATTTGCAGCGCTTTATTTCGTCGCGCGATGGCCCGAATGTGCGCCAGTCCTTCGACGCGCTGTGGGCCGATTGGGAAACGCCCCAGTGGCGTTTTATCGGGATCGCCAGCCAACCGGTGCAATACCAGGATGGCCGGCACTTTGACGACAAATCCAATCGTGACGCGCGCTTCCACATGCTGCGGGTCGAGCGGCTGGTGGGCGGCAGCAATGAGTTGTCGGCCTATTACGGCGTCTACGAGCGCCGTGCCGCCCATTACCTGGATGCCGACGGCAACGAGACCCGCCAGTTGCTCGACGTACGCCTGGGCGGCGCGGCCCGGGGCTTCGACTGGGATATCGAAGCCATGCTGCAAAAGGGGTCGGTGGGCAGCCAGGCGATCCGCGCCTGGGCCGGCGGCAGCCGTACCGGCTACACCTTCGACACGCTGGCCTGGACACCGCGCCTCGGCCTGCAAGTGGATGTCGCCTCCGGTGACCGCAAGCGCGGTGATGGCCGCGTCGGCACCTTCAACCCACTGTTCCCCAACGGCTACTACTTTTCCCTGGCCGGTTATACGGGCTACAGCAACCTGATCCACGTCAAGCCATCAATCACCGTCAAACCCATCGCCAAGCTGAGCGTGCAAACCGCTGTCGGCCTGTTGTGGCGGCAGACCACCGCGGACGCGGTTTATACCCAACCCAACCTCGCCGTCGCCGGAACGGCTGGCCAGGGTCAACGCTGGACCGGCGCCTATGGCCAAGTGCGCACCGACTACGCGTTTACCTCCAACATCAGCGGTGCAATCGAGGCCGTGCACTACGCGGCTGGCCAGACCCTGCGTGATGCCGGTGGGCACGACAGCAACTACCTGGGCATGGAACTCAAGTTCAGTTGGTAACCTCAGGCGAGCACACCCATACAAGCCTGGGCTCAGGTTAACGGCAATAGTGATACGGTTTTTTCAGCGCTTTTTTAACTCAAGCAAGGAGATTCAGATGAGCACCTTCGTTGCCAAAGACGGTACCCAGATCTACTTCAAGGACTGGGGCAGCGGCAAGCCCGTGCTGTTCAGCCACGGCTGGCCGCTGGATGCCGACATGTGGGAATACCAGATGGAGTACCTGAGCAGCCGCGGCTTTCGCACTATCGCGTTCGACCGCCGTGGCTTTGGCCGCTCGGACCAACCCTGGACCGGTAACGACTACGACACCTTCGCTGACGATATCGCGCAGTTGATCGAACACCTGGACCTGAAGGACGTGACCCTGGTGGGCTTTTCCATGGGTGGCGGTGATGTGGCGCGCTACATCGCCCGCCATGGCAGCGCTCGTGTCGCCGGCCTGGTGTTGCTGGGTGCCGTGACGCCGATCTTCGGCCAGCAGCCCGACTATCCCCAAGGCGTCCCCACCGAGGTGTTCGATGGCATCAAGGCCGGCCTGTTGAAGGATCGCGCCCAATTCATCAGCGATTTCAATACGCCGTTCTTCGGTATCAACAAGGGCCAGCAAGTCTCGGAGGGTGTGCTCAGCCAGACCCTGCAGATCGCGATGCTTGCCTCGCTCAAGTCGACCGTGGATTGCGTCAGCGCCTTCTCCGAAACCGACTTCCGCCCGGACATGGCCAAAATCGACGTGCCGACCCTGGTGATCCATGGCGACGGCGACCAGATCGTGCCGTTCGAAACCACCGGCAAGGTGGCTGCCGAAATGATCAACGGCGCGCAACTGAAGGTCTACAAGGATGCACCCCACGGGTTTGCCGCGACCCACACCCAGCAGCTCAATGAAGACCTGTTGGCGTTCCTCAGCCGCTGAACCGCTTGCAACCTCCTCTGCTTGTTTGGCCGGGTTCGCCCGGCCTTTTTTTGCTCAGGCAAAGCGCTGAACCACTACCAGCCGCCCCGGCCCGGCAATGAGGATGCTGGTAAAGATGATCAACAGCAGCCAGCCGAACTGCCCCTCCCACAGCGTCCACTCTGGATGCACCACCAGCAAAGCGATGACCAGCACCGCCAGGATCGGCACGCACGCCAGGCGCACCAGCACGCCCGCAATGATCAGCAATGGGCACAGCACCTCGGCAAAGATCGCCAGCAGCAAGGTGACCTGGCCCCCCAGGTGAAACGGGTCTTCGATCAGCTTCAACTGTTCGCCGTAGTTGAGCAGCTTGGGCAACCCATGCACACACAACAGGAACACCGCCCCGCTGACCCGCAGGAACAACAGTCCGGTATCCTGATTTCTCGCTTCGTTCATACGCCACCTATGTCCGTCAATAATGATCGACGGCCAGTGTGTCCAAAGCCGCGCCGACGCACTTGCAGGCTTGTGCTGAAATCCTGCGGTTGCCCCAGGCCGTTGCATTGCCGAAAGAACCCGGCATGATCTTGCTGAACTGCCGACCCCGCGCTACGGTCCCAACCCATACGCTCATCGCTACAGGAACTTTTCCATGACGCTCCCCCAAGAAATGACCCTGATCGAAATCACCACGCCTGGCGGCCCCGACGTCTTGCAGCCACGGCGCGCCGACGTGCCAGTGGCCGGGCCAGGCGAGATTCTGATTCGCGTGCACGCCGCCGGGGTCAACCGCCCAGACGCGCTGCAACGCGCCGGCAAATACCCGATGAAACCCGGCATGAGCCCGATTCCCGGGCTGGAAGTGGCCGGTGAAGTGGTGGCGCTGGGCACTGGCGTGACTGAATACAGCCTGGGCGACAAGGTGTGTGCCCTGACCAATGGCGGTGGCTATGCGCAGTTTTGTGCGGTGCCGGCCAGCCAGGCGCTGCCGATCCCGGCGGGCATGGACTGGATTCAGGCCGCCGCCGTGCCGGAAACCTTCTTCACGGTCTGGGCCAACCTGTTCGGCCTCGGCGGTGCCCATAAAGGCCAGCGCGCCTTGATCCACGGCGGCACCAGCGGCATCGGCACCACCGCATTGATGCTCTGCCAGGAGTTCGGTATCCAGGCATTCGCCACCGCCGGCAGCGCAGACAAATGTGCCGCGATTGCCAAGCTGGGCGCCGAACCGATCAACTACCGCGAACAGGAGTTTGCCGAGGTCATTGCCCAACAGACCGATGGCAAAGGCGTCGATGTGATTCTCGACATCATGGGTGCCTCGTACCTGAACAACAACCTCAAGGCCCTTGGCATGGACGGTCACCTGGTGATGCTCGGCTTCCTCGGTGGCGGCAAGGCTCATGACGTCGACCTGCTGACCATCCTCGCCAAACGCGCGGTGATCACCGGCTCCCTGCTGCGCGCCCGCACCCGCGAAGAAAAGGCCGCGATTGCCGAACAGCTACGCGACTACGTGTGGCCGGTGCTCAGCGCCGGGCGCTGCCTGCCGATCATCGACAAGGTCTACGCATACACCGACGCCGCCCAGGCCCATGCGCGCATGGAAGGTGGGGATCACATTGGCAAGATTGTGTTGCGGGTGGAGTGAGGCGCTTTCCTCAATCCTTGGCGACCGGCCAAGTTTGACGGTACTCGGCACAAATGTGGGAGGGGCGTGTGTCACTCCGGTTCGGCATACACCGGATAATCCACATACCCCGCCTGAGTCCCCCCATACAAGCCCTCTGCCTTCAACGCATTCAATGGCCAGCCATTGAAAATCCGCTGGGGCAGGTCTGGGTTGGCAATGAACGGCCGTCCGAAGGCGATCAGGTCCGCCAGCCCTGCCTCTACCAGCCGTGTACCGCGCCCGGCGGTGTAGCGGCCGGCGTAGATGATCCTGCCGCTGAAGGTGCGGCGCACGGCCTGGCGGAATGTTTCAGGCAGGTCCGGCGCGTTATCCCAGTCGGCTTCGGCGATGGAAATATAGGCGATGCCCGACGCTTCCAGCACTTTGATCGCTTCGATATAGGTACGGTGCGGGTCCTCTTCCACCAGGCCAATGTAGACCCGATCCTGATCGGTACCACTGAACAGCGGCGAAAAGCGCACGCCCAGGCGCTGCGGCCCCACCACCTTGCACACCGCCTCGACAATCTCGCGCAGCAAGCGCAGGCGATTGTCCAGCGAACCGCCGTACTCATCCTCACGGATGTTGGAGTGGGCCGAGATGAACTGGTTGACCAAATAGCCGTTGGCCGCATGGATTTCCACACCATCGAACCCGGCGTCCAGGGCATTGCGAGCAGCCTGGGCGTAGTGCCCGACCAACTCATCGATTTCCAGCACGCTCAACGCACGAGGCACGGGCGGCTGCACCAGCTCACCCACACCCGGACCGGTTTCAATAAAGGCTTTGGCTTGCAGCGCCGGCAGTGCAGACGGCCCCACCGGTGCGGCGCCGCCAGGTTGCAAGGCGTTATGGGACACCCGCCCCACGTGCCATAGCTGGGCAAAGATCACCCCACCCTCGGCATGTACCGCTGCGGTGACCTTGCGCCAACCCTCGATCTGCGCCGGTGTATGGATGCCCGGCGTCCATGCGTAGCCCTGGCCGCGCGGCTCGATCTGCGTACCCTCGCTGACCATGAAGCCGGCACTGGCACGCTGGCGGTAATATTCGGCCATCAGGTCGGTGGCGATATTGCCCGGCTGGGCGCTGCGCTGGCGTGTCAGCGGCGGCAGCACAACGCGATTGTTCAAGCGATGATGCCCCAGCTTTATCGGGGTGTTCAAAATGCAGTCAGGCATGGGGATATTCCAAATTCAGAACGAACGAAAACCCTGGCGACTCCTGGGAGTCGCCAGCGCGTACCTCGGTTTATTAACTTAAGCGCTGAGTGTCAGCAGGGCCTTGGCCACTTCGCTGGAGCTGCCCGGGTTCTGCCCAGTGACCAGCAAGCCATCGACAATCACAAAGGATTGCCAGTCGGCGCCCTTCTCATACTTGCCGCCCAGTTTTTTGAATTCATCTTCAATCAGGAACGGCACAACATCGGTCAATTGCACCGCGGCTTCCTCCGAGTTGGAGAACCCGGTCACACGGCGGCCCTTGATCAACGGCTCACCGTTGACTGCCTTGACGTGGCGCAAGGCACCCGGTGCATGGCAGACAAATCCGATGGGTTTGCCGGCCCGTTCGAACGCCTCGATCAACGCGATGGACACCGGCGACTCCGCCAGGTCCCACAGCGGGCCGTGGCCGCCAGGGTAGAACAGGGTGTCGAAGTCGGCGGTGTTGACCGTTTCCAGCTTCACCGTGGTAGCCAGGGCCTGCTGCGCAGCCGGGTCTGCGGCGAAGCGCGCTGTCTGCTCGGTTTGCGCATCCGGTTCATCGCTCTTCGGGTCCAACGGCGGCTGGCCGCCGGCCGGGGAAGCCAGCACCACATCGGCGCCAGCGTCCTTGAACGCGTAATAAGGGGCGGCAAACTCTTCGAGCCAGAAGCCGGTCTTGCGCCCGGTATCGCCAAGCTGGTCGTGAGAGGTCAGTACCATTAATACTTTCATTTTCCAGTGCCTCGATCGATGTGAGTAGCAGGGTTTTCAGGGCCGCCCAACAACTGTTGGGTCAGCAGCAGCGCCTCGCAGAACGGCGCAGTGGTACGGGTGATCTTGCCCATGACGCTGGTTCCCAGCCACAGCGCATACAAGCGCTTGGCAAGGCTGTGCGGAGCGTGCTCGAACCTGAGCGAGCCGTCTTCGACCCCGCGCTCCAGGGCCAGCGCGAGTAACTCGATGGTGCGCGAAGTACCGCGCTGCAACGCCAATCGCATCGGCTCTGACAGGTCAGAGACTTCAGCCCCCAACTTGACGGCCAGGCACTTGCCGGTATCGGTGCAGCCAGTGTGGTTGTCGATCCAGCCTTGCCAATAGCGCATCAACTTGGCGTGATGGGTTAAACCCGGCTGATCCAACAGCTGCTGCATACCTTCGACGTACTGATCGAAATAGGTATCGAGCAACACCACGCCAAACGCATCCTTGGAGTTGAAGTAGTGATAGAACGAGCCCTTGGGCACTTGTGCGGCGTGCAGGATTTCGTTCAAGCCCACCGCGGAAAACCCCTTGGCACCGACGATGGATTGCGCACGTTCAAGAATCGCTTGCCGTGCACTGCTGCTTGCGTTGCTCATGCTTGCCTCCGTGCGATTAGACCAGTCGTCTAGTTCGTTGGGGCCATGTTAGGCAGCGAGGCAACCACTCACAATGTCATATCCGCAAGGATTCCGGACATGCGCCAAAGTCGGTTGCCGTTTGCCTGGTACACGCCGACAATCCCCTCTCCCCTACCCCTTGGAGAGATGCAATGCACAGCGTTGCGCTGATGGTTTACCCGAATTTCCAGTCGTTGAGCCTTAGCCTGGGCTCGGTGTTCGAGTGCGCCAACCTGCTGCGCGGCGAGCCGGCCTATGAGTTTCACCTGGTATCGGAAAGCGGCGGCGCGGTGATGACCTCCCAGGGCTTTTCAGTCAATACCAACGCCATCCGCCCAGAGGGTTATGACACTCTGATCGTCAGCGGCTATCTGGAGTTTCGCCTACCGGAGGCCAACCTGCTGGAACTGGTCAAGGCAGCGTCGGCACAGTCGCGCCGGGTGGCCTCGTTATGCATGGGCATCTTTGTGCTGGCGGAAGCGGGCCTGCTCGCCGGCAAACGCACCACCACCCACTGGATCCACGCGCCGGCGTTTCGCAAGCGCTACCCGGATATTCGCCTGGAAGAAGACAAGTTATTCGTGGTGGACGGCCAGTTGTGGACCGGTGCCGGCATGAGCGCCGGGGTCGACCTGGCACTGGCGATGGTGGAGAACGACCTGGGCAGCGACCTTGCGCGCCGCATCGCACGCAAGCTGGTGATAGCCCAGCGCCGCGGCAGCGAGCAATCGCAACTCTCAACCTTGCTGGAACTGGACCCCAAATCCGACCGCGTGCAACTGGCCCTGGCCTATGCGCGTGAAAACCTAACCCATGATTTATCGGTAGAAGCCTTGGCCGAAGTCGCCCGGCTCAGCCCGCGCCAGTTCAGCCGAGTGTTTCGCGAAGAAACCGGGCAAACCCCGGCCAAGGCCATCGAAGCCCTGCGGGTGGAAGCGGCGCGGGCGATGATGGAAACCAGCCGTCACCCGGTGGAAGTAGTGGCCCGCGAAACCGGGTTTGGTGATCGCGAACGCATGCGCCAGGCGTTCCTCCGTGCATTCGGGCAGCCGCCCCAGGCGATGCAGCAGGTGCTGTTCAATCCAGGCTAGGCCCGTGTGGGAGGGGCTTGCCCCCGATTACCATAGGTATCTACACAACTTTAGTAACCACGATGCGAAGCGAGCCGCTCTTGATCTTGCCCCCGTAACCACAATGCGAAGCGAGCCGCTCTTGACCTTGATCTTGCTCTGCTTTTGATCTGAGGCGCCCCGTCAAACCACGCTGGCCGGAATTCGACAGGGATTTGGGGGGTA
>NZ_SPKP01000018.1:0-84140 GCF_023127835.1 Pseudomonas sp. B329
AAGTGTCCACCATGTCCCCGCACACCCGTCAACCATGTGTCCGGTCCGTACAGGCTCTTTTCCAAAGTGACCCGCTGTAAAAGCGGAACCAATAGTGACCGTAACTTAATTACGGATATGTACTCAGTCTGATCCAACATCCTGGTCAGCCCTGAGGCCGCCATCGGGAGCAAGCCCCCTCCCACATTTGGATCTCGATTTGTCAGGTAGATATGTGCTGGCTGTCCGACCGTCACGAGAGCAAGCTCCCTAGCCACAGGTATGGCGCCGAGACCATCAGGTCCAGGCCACCACCAACAACCCGGCACCCAACACCAGGCACAACGGCGAGTACAGATATGTATCCAGGCGTGCAAATCGAGAGTTGCCGACCTTCTTGAAAAAACCTACCAGCTCCGAATCGCCAATCGCCCGGGCAAACATCAGCACCGCAATCGCACTGATGCCCCACTGCAACGCACCATGGGACACCGGCGAGAAATACAGCCCGGCGCGCAGGCAAACCAGCAAGGCAATCGCTACCAGCCCCATCGCGACCAGAAAGGTGCCCAGCGCCGACGGCTTGAACGCCGGTCGCGGCCCGCTGGCAAATTCGCCAGGCAGTTGCGGAATCGCCGCCAGGCTGCCGAATTTGCCACCAGCCGCCCAGTAAAGATGCACCATGCTGATAAAGGTAAAAACCCCGACAATCCATCGCGCAATGACAAAACTCATGGCGGACGCTCCCGAAAAATGTGGGAATCAGGATAGTCGCCCTGAGATTTTTTGCAGGCATTTCGTCGGCCGCTGATGGTAAAGTGCCGCCCCATGAAACTCGCCCGTGCCGACCGCTCGCTCATTGCCTGGATGCTCTACTGCTGCGTCCTGTTCAATGTGTTCGCCTGCAGCATTGGCCATGGGCAGATGGTGGGGATGCAGCTCAACGGCATCAGCGGCCAGTTCTGTACGGTGGACCCGCGTACCCAGGCGCCCCTGCCAAGCAATTCCACGGATGAGAGCCTGCCAACGCTGTCGAAGGCGTTCGGTTGCCCGTTGTGTTCGACCGGCGGTATGGGCCCCGCGCTCAACAGCCACCTGAACGTGGCAGTCTTGCCACAACCCCACGCGCCGCCAGCGGCGGTCGTGCTTGCCGCTGACATCCCTGCCCGTTTCACCTGGCCCACGGCTAACCCGCGCGCGCCACCTGCCTTCGCCTGATCCCTGCGCTTTCTGATCTGCATTGCCGACCGTTTCCGTGAGGAAGGACGGGTGGCTGTGCCTTGTTTTCAAGCCAAGTTTTCAGGATTCAACCATGAAACATCTACCCCTGTTGGCGGGCCTGTTCGGCTGCCTGCCTGTTTGCGCCTTAGCCCTTGAGCTGGCGCCGACCACCATTGAAGGCGGGCAAAGCGTTGAGCCCGGCCTGGCCCTGGACCAATCCAGCGGCATGGCCTCGCGCCTGGGCCTGAGCGTGCGGGAAACCCCGGCGTCGGTGGCCATCGCCAACCGCAACGATATCGAGCGCCATGGCGCCAGGACCTTTCGCGAGGCGGCCAATACCCTGCCCGGCGTCAACGCCAGCGCGCCGCCCGGGTTTGGTGGGTTTATCTCGTACCGCGGGTTTACCAGCAGCCAGATTACCCAGATGTTCAACGGCATCAATGTCGCCACGGGCCTGGCGCGGCCGGTGAATACGTGGATCTACGACCGCGTGGAACTGGTCGGCGGCCCCTCCTCCCTGATCAACGGCGCCGGCTCCGTGGGCGGCTCGCTCAATTACGTGACCAAGTTGGCGACCCGTGAAGAACAGGCCGCAGAAGGCCAACTGACCTATGGCAGCTACGACACCGCCGGTATGGCCTTCGGCCTTAATCACGCGCTGACCGAGCCCGGCGCCGATGTGCAGCATTACGCGCGACTGGATGTGAGCCGCAACACCAACCACAGCCACATCGACCGCGCTCAACGGGATGCCTGGAGCGTGGCGTTTTCCCTGCTCAGCGACCTCACGCCCAACCTTTCCCACACCCTGGCCCTGGAATATCAGGATGAGCATGAAGACAGCCCGTATTGGGGCACACCGGTGCTCAACCCCAAGGCCGGCGAACTGAAGATCGACAAGCACAACCGCTTCAACAACTACAACGTCGCCGACGGACGTTACGAACAGCGTACGATCTGGGCGCGCTCGATCATCGACTATCGGATCAACGACAGCACTACGCTGAAAAATACCCTCTACCACCTCGACAGCCAGCGCGATTACCGCAACCTGGAGACCTACCAGTACAACGCCGACAACAGCGCCGTTAACCGCTCCACGGCCTATCAGGTGCGGCATCAGGGCGAACAGAACGGCAACCAGTTTGAACTGCGCCATGACAACAACCTTTTCGGCCTCTCCACAACCTGGTCCGGCGGCTTTGAGTACAAGGTCAACAGCACCACCGGCCATCCACTAATCAAGCCGGGTAACAGTACGGTTGACCCGAACAACTACAACCCGGGGCACTTCTATGACATCCCCGGCATCAAGCCGGGTTTTGCCAAAGGCACGACTAACCAGGTGACCACCAAGGCGCTGTTCGTGGAAAACCGCCTGGGGCTGACGGATAAGCTCTCGCTGCTGACCGGCCTGCGTTATGACGCCATTGACATGGACGTAACCAACCACCGCGCGACCACCACCCCACGGCACTTCAAGCGCAGTTGGGAGCCCGTGACGGGACGTGTAGGCCTGACCTATCAATTCATCCCGTCAGCCAATGTCTACGTGCAATACAGCACCGCCGTGGAACAGCCCAATACCACCACCCAGGTGTTCGACGTGTCCACCGGCAAGCAGTGGGAGATCGGCAGCAAGTTCGATTACCTGGACGGTCGCGGCTCGGCAACGGTCGCCGTCTACAAGATCGAACGCGAAGACTTTGCCGTCACCGACCCGCAGGACCCCACCAACAGCATCCCGGTGGGCGCGCAGACGTCCAAGGGTATCGAACTGGCCAGCTCACTGCGCATCACGCCAAGGCTGCTGGCCGAAGGCAACTTCGCCTGGGTGGATGCCGAGTACGATGAATTCAATGAGAAAGTTGCCAGCGGCGCCGTGGTATCGCGCAAAGGCAATACGCCGACCAATGTGCCCAAGCGCGTGGGCAACCTGTGGTTGACCTACGACTTTTCCGAGGACTGGCAAGGGGGGGTGGATGCGCGCTATGTCGACCAGGTGTATGCCGATTATGCCAACACCCAGACAGTGCCGGCTTACACGCTGTTCGGTACGTTCCTGCGCTACAAGCTCGACGCCCGTACCTCGGTGACCGGGCGGGTGCGTAACTTGACCAATGAGGTGTATGCCGAGTTTGCGCATGTGTCGCCGGCGTATTACCTGGGTTCGCCGAGAACGTTTGAGGTAGCGGTGCAAACCAAGTTCTGAGCCTGAAATGCAGTCAACTGTGGGAGGGGGCTTGCTCCCGATAGTGGTGGTTCAGTCAATGCATATGCAAGCTGATACACCGCTATCGGGAGCAAGCCCCCTCCCACATTAAGACTATCGGTTACTTGAGACTCGCCTCAACCTTCTGGGCTACATCCGGCGTCAACCACGCCTTCCACACCTCAGGGTGCTCCTTGAGGAACGTCTGGGCCACGTCCCGTGGCGCGGTGTGGTTTTCGCTCATCTTCGCCAACGCCTTGTTAAGCGGCTCGATGGGGAACTCGACTTTTTCGAAGAACTGGGTGATCTGCGGATATTGCTGCTGGAACGGCGTCGATACGCCAATGCTCAATTTGGATGCCAGCGAGCGCGTAGGCTTGGGGTCAGTGTTGTCCGCGTCGGTCAGGGTCTTCCATGCATCGGCATCAAACGGCGGTTCTTCCAGCTGGATCAATTTATAGCGCCCCATCAACGGGGTGGGTGACCAGTAATAGAACAGCACCGGCTTGCCCCGGCGGATCGACGAGGCAATCTCGGCATCCAGCGCTGCGCCCGAGCCGCTGCGGAAATTCACGTAAGTGTCGTCCAGGCCATAGGCCTTGAGCTTCTGTTTGTTGACCACTTCGGACGTCCAGCCGATGGGGCTGTTGAGAAAGCGCCCTTTGCCCGGGGATTCCGGGTCTTTGAATACATCCTTGTAGCGCGCCAGGTCCTGTACGCTTTTCAGGTCCGGCGCCAGGGCCTTGAGGTTTCTGGACGGGTCGCCCTTGACCACATATTCCGGCACCCACCAGCCTTCAGTGGCGCCTTTGACCGTGTCTCCAAGCCCTACCACTTTGCCTTCGGCTTCAGCCTTGACCCAAACAGGGCTGCGGCCCGCCCACTCTTCGCCGATCACCTGGATGTCGTTCTTGGCCAGGGCGGTTTCCAGGGTGATGGTGGTGCCAGGCAAGGTGTCGGTGGGCAAGTCATAACCCTTTTCGACGATAAAGCGCAGTACTTCGGTGATCAGGCTGCCGCTTTCCCAGTTGAGGTCGGCAAAATGCACCGGTGCCTGTGCAGCCGATACCGGCAGTGACAGACTCAGGGCCGTCAGTGACGCTGCCAGCAGTGACTTCAATCCTCTCATGCCTTTGCACCTCGCGTTCTCGCAGTCATGGCAAACGGCTTTGCCGCTAATGCGCGAAGCCTCTGAATAGTTAAGTCAACTCAACTGTAGTAGAGGTTCCGAAAGACAAAGGTGCACAGCGTATTTATCGGTTATTCGCTGGCCTTGAACGTCACCAGTTCACCCTTGCGCCACTTGGCGGCCTTGCCCGTCACGGCCTTGAGAGTTTTGGTCAACCCTTCCTGCAATTGTTCATGGGCGGCAAATACCAGCATCACGCTATGGCCTTCCTTGAACACAATGCCCTGGCCTTCGTTCGACGATACAAAGGCGTAGTCGCCGAGGCCGTAAACGGTCAACTTGATATCGCGAAACTTGAGTTCGAACTTTCCACCTTCGCGGCTGGGTAAAACAGCCGCACGGAAATGGTCGCCCACCTTGAGTTCCAGACGTGGCTTGTCATCCACGACCAGTGCCGCTTCGGTATCGATCTCGGCGATGTAGATGCCTTCCGGCGTCTGTTCAGTGACGTAGACAAACCGGGATTGAAACTGTTTGACCAACTTTGCGCGCAAATCACCCAGCACGAATAACGCGTGCATATCCAGATTACTGACTGCCAAGGAAACGCCCCCACATCAAGAAAGCGCTGGCCGCCGAAGCGGGCAGCACAAAAAAACGGCCGTTACGGCACGATCACACATTCGTCAAAAACCTGAAGATAACCCGCAGGACTCGTACACCCAGCCGCGGTGGACCTAAAGCAAGGTCAGCCGGTGGCACAGCAAATCACAGGTTCAACGACCCGAGAATACGAGTCGACCAACTTCAGAGAATAACCCAGTCAAAAGTGCACTTTCCGACACCCGAAACAAAAAATACACGGGCATGGAACCAGTTGCGAACTACCGACGACAATACTAAAACAGCAAGCCGGGTCAAAACCACCCGAAACGCCAAACACAGGCTAACAAGATCGATCGACAGGAGCTGAGCATGCAACGACGTCAACACAATGCTACGTCCTTCCACACTCGTTCATCATGTCCAGACGAACGCCAATACTACTGCTTGCATAACCTTGATGGGTACTCCCATTCGGTTATTTACCAAGTGGTACCGGCCGGAAAGAACTTTTTCCACATTCTTGAAGTGCCCAGTGGCAGGATCAAGGGGTTTCGCAGCGACCACAATAAAGCCTGTGAATTGGCCAAAATGCTTGAAGCCAGGCTGCATGCCCTTTGCGGGGGACTCGTTTCGTCACCTGGGTGACTTTACTGCGCCTGCGCCCCTCAACAACTGCCATACTGGCCCGTCCATTGAAGTTTGCCCCGTGCGGGTCAGGTTTCATCAGTGCAGTTACCTTGAAGGGAAGGCTATACGTGACGGAATTTGATATTGGCGAATTTTTTATCCACGGCGATGCCAGGGAAGTAGACGGAGAGTTTCAAGCAGTCATTATCATGCGGGCCAAACCACCGCTGACCACTGTGACCGCGCACCAGGTAGAAAAAGACCGTTGGTTCAAGACTGTAGACGCCGCTGCCTTTGCAGCAAAAGAAGCCGCAAAAGCCCTGAAAACCGCCGTGGATTCGGGTGCTCTCAATTCCTGACACCTCGATAGAACTCTAACGCGCCTCAAGCCTCCCATACACAACGATCCTCACTTTGTATGGAGTACCCAATGGACGCGCCAATCCCCACGCTCGAAACCCTGTTTGAACAACTGGGCCTGGACTCAACCCCTGAGGCCATTGATGCCTTCATCGTCGCGCATCCGTTGCCGGAAGGCGTGAAGTTGATCGATGCGCCGTTCTGGACGCCCCAACAGGCGCAGTTTCTTAAGGAAGAACTGCGTGAAGACGCTGAGTGGGCCATCCCGGTGGATGAGTTGAATCAGCGCCTGCATCAATCTCACTAGCACGGTCTCAATGCAGGCTGTCTGACTGTTCCATGCGCAACAGCGCTTGCCAGGCAGCCTGACACTCCTGCGCCTCATCGCGACTGGCAAAAGCGGTGCCGCGCTGTTCACCATTGAGC
Source organism: Pseudomonas sp. B329 (assembly GCF_023127835.1). Lineage (NCBI taxonomy): Bacteria > Pseudomonadati > Pseudomonadota > Gammaproteobacteria > Pseudomonadales > Pseudomonadaceae > Pseudomonas > Pseudomonas sp. B329. Next base: position 6,561 of record NZ_SPKP01000018.1, read on the forward strand.
AACACTACCCAGCAGGCTTTCTGACCCAAGGCACGCAGGGTCTCAGGTACACCGCTGCCGATCATCACGGCCACATCGACTTTGTTTTGCATGGAAGTTCTCCGTAGCATTAGTTAGCTGCCTAACAATGTTGGCCATGCTACGGTTTTATTCCAGTTGGAAAAAGCTATCCTGGGAATAGCTTCATTGCATAAACAGCAACAATCCATCGCGCCAGACGCGGGCCGTATGATCTCGGGAGGTTGTTGCAGACGGGGCAGCCAGCTCACTGGCAGGCCCCCCATTCAGCACATCAGGCTTGACGCTGATGCTTGTCGATCTGCTCGTGGCGCTCTTGGGCTTCGATGCAGTACTTGGTGGTCGGGCTGATCAGCAGGCGCTTGAGGCCGATCGGCTCGCCGCTGTCATCACACCAGCCAAAAGAATCTTCCTTGATGCGCTCCAGGGCGCGCTCAAGTTGCGGCAGCATACGCTGGTCGCGGTCAATGGCATTTACCAGCCAGGTGCGCTCTTCTTCGACGGAAGCCGCGTCAGCCGGGTCCGCCGGGGTGTCCAGGCTTTCAATGGCGATGCGGTTCTGTTCAATGCGCTCGTGGTGTTCCACCTTCATGTCTTGCAGCAACTTCTCGAAAAAAGCGTGCTGTTCGGCATTCATGTAGTCATCCGCCGGCATGGCCAGCAACTTTTCCTTTGTCATTGATTTCTCTATAAAAAATACGTGCATTAAGGCGAATAAGGGAGCGTTCCGCAAGGCCTGTGCAGGTCTCGGAAGGGCGCCGTCCATTTCAAGCGCCACCCGGCACTCAATTTACGAGGGGCGGCAGTCTAAGGCCGACTTGAGAGCGCAGCAACTGAAAAGACAGGCATTTTTTCCCAATTAACCCCCAAAGGCACCAGGACGGGCTTGGCGAACGGTCATCGGAGTGCGTTTATAGCAAGAAATTCAGTGCAGTGGAGCTATATAGAAGACAAACGGTTGAAAGTGGCTGATCCCGGACTAAATGTGGGAGGGGGCAAGCCCCCTCCCACATTTGATTGGTGCTGTCCTTGAGATAGGCTCAGCGCTTGAGCTTGCGCTTGTTGCGGTACTGGTCGATCACCACTGCCACCACGATGATCAGGCCCTTGATGATGTCCTGGATATACGCATCCACCCCCACGAAGGTAAACCCGCTGGCCATCACGCCGAGGATCAGCGCGCCGATCACGGTGCCGGTGATGCGCCCTACCCCGCCCGCCAGGCTGGTGCCGCCGATCACCGCAGCGGCAATCGCATCCAGCTCGTAGGACATGCCCATGCCCGCCTGCCCTGTCGCGGCACGGGCCGAGGCCACCACGCCGGCCAGGCCCGCCAGCAGCCCGGCGATGCTATAGACGATGATCAAGTGGCGCTTGACGTTGATGCCCGAGGTGCGCGCCGCCTGCATATTGCCGCCGATGGCGTAGGTGTACTTGCCGTACTTGGTATAACGCAGGGCAATATGGAAGATCACCGCCACCACCAGGAAGATGATCACCGGCATGGCACCATGGCCGATGGCCGTGTAGGAATCCGAGAGCATGCTCACCGGCTGGCCTTCGGTGTAGTAACGCGCCAGGCCACGGGCCGAGACCATCATGCCCAGGGTCGCGATAAACGGCGGGATGCCGGTCACCGCGATGATGCTGCCATTGATCGCCCCTGCCAGCAGCCCTACGCCCAGGCCCATCGCCACCGGGATCCACACCGGCAAGTCGGTCAGGGACGGAAACACCGCCCGGGAAAAATCCGAGGTCTGCGCCAGGCTGGCAGCGATCATCGCCGACAAGGCCAGCACTGAGCCTGACGACAAGTCGATCCCCGTGGTGATGATCACCTGGGTCACGCCGATGGCCAGCAGGCCGATGATCGAGACTTGCAGAATCATCAGCACCAGGCGCTGGGAGTTCATCAAGAAGCTCTGGTCGCGCACGATCCAGCCGAACAGTTCAAACACCAGGCCGATACCGATCAGCACCAAAAAGATGCTCAGCTCGGTGGGCATGCGTCGACGATTCTTCACTGGTGCCGTCGCCGGCTTGTTGTCTGTTATTGCGTTCATAGCCCATCACCTTCTTATTCTGTAGATCAGTGGACCGCGGACATGCCGGAGGCCAACTGCATGACTTTTTCCTGGGTGGCCTCGGCACGATCCAGGGTGCCCATCAGTTCGCCTTCGTGCATCACCATCACCCGGTCGCTCATGCCAAGCACTTCGGGCAGTTCCGAGGAAATCATGATCACCGCCATGCCTTCGCTGGCTAGAAAGGCGATCAAGCGATAGATCTCGGCCTTGGCGCCCACATCGATACCGCGGGTCGGTTCATCCAGGATCAGCAGCCTTGGGTTGGTCATCAGCCAGCGTGCCAGCAGTGCCTTTTGCTGGTTACCGCCCGACAAGGTGTCGATGCATTGCTCCAGGGACGGAGTTTTTACTCGCAGCTTCTTGCACATCTCTTCGCACAGGTCGCGCAGGGCCTTCTGCTGGATAAAGCCGCTGCCCGAATAGTGCGGCAACACCGCCATCTCCATGTTTTCCAGCACCGACAGGCACGGGAACAGGCCGCTGAGCTTGCGATCTTCGGTCAATAGCGCAAAGCCTTTCTCGATGGCCATGTGCGGGTCGGTAATGCGCACCGCCTTGCCGTCCAGGGTGATTTGCCCACCGGTGCTTGGGGTAATGCCAAAAATGGTTTCCGCCACATTGGTACGCCCAGAGCCCATCAGGCCGGCGATACCGAGAATCTCCCCGGCGTGCAGGTCGAACGAGACGTCCTTGAACACGCCGTCCAGGCTCAGGTCGCGCACCGACAGCAGCAACTCACCTATCGGCGTCTCGCGCACCGGGAACAACTGGCTCAGCTCACGCCCCACCATCATCGAGATCAGGCTGTCGCTGTTCATGCTGTCGGCACGTTGCAGGCCTATGTACTGGCCGTCGCGGAACACCGCCACTTCATCGGCGATGGCGAACACTTCGTTCATTTTGTGCGTGATGTAAACGATGCCTTTGCCCTGGGCCTTGAGGTCGGCAATGATCGAAAACAGGTGGGCCACTTCCTTGTCGGTAATGGCCGAGGTGGGTTCATCCATGATCAGGATGTCGGAGTCGTACGAGACCGCCTTGGCAATCTCGACCATCTGCCGTTCGGCGATGCTCAGGTTGCCCACCTGCTCTTCAGGGTCGAGGTTGATGCGCAGGCGCGCCAGCAACTCGGCGGTGCAGCGATGCATTTCGCGGTGGTTGACCATGTGCAGGCTGTTGAGCTGCTCGCGGCCGATCCAGATGTTCTCGGCGATGCTCATATGGGGCATCAGGTTGAGCTCCTGATGGATCATGGCGATTCCGGCCTTTTGCGCCGCCAGCGGCGTTTCGAAGGTAATAGGCTTGCCACGCAGGCGGATTTCCCCGGCGTCGGGCTGGTAGATGCCGGCGATGATCTTCATCAGCGTCGATTTACCCGCGCCGTTCTCGCCCATCAATGCCAGCACCGTGCCGGGGCGCACCCGCAGTTGCACATCGTCCAGGGCGACAACACCGGGAAAGCCTTTGCTGATGTTGAGAATTTCCAGCAGGTAGGGTTCGTCCAGCGGCAACGGCTGGATGCCCGGGGGCTGCGAGGCAGCGGCTTGAGCAAGCATAGGGAGGCACTCCATCTGCAGGGCGGCCGTGACCGCCCTGCCGGCTTATTGTTGTTGTGTCAGGGCTACTTGAAGTCTTTGACGTTGTCCGGGGTGATCAACTGGAACGGGATCACCACGTTCTGCTCCACCGGCTCTTTTTTGGCCATCTTGCGCGCCGCTTCCACGGAACCCACCGCCTGGCCCTTGGCGTCCTGGAACGCCGAGGCGGCCATGTCACCCTTGGTGATCGCGTTCAAGCCATCCGGCGTACCGTCAACACCGGCAATCAGCACGCTGCCTTTTTCCTTGCCGGCCGATCGCAGGGCCATGGACGCCCCGATCGCCATCTCATCGTTGTTGGCCAGCACCGCATTGAAATCACGCCCCTGGGTCAACCAGTCGTTGACCAGGGTCATGCCCCGGTCACGCAGCCAGGCGCCGGTCTGCTCCTGCTCGATCTTGATGTCCGGGTACTTGGCCAGCACTTCCTTGACACCCTTGGTGCGGTTGGTGGTGGAGTTGTTCGCCAGGTCACCCAGCAGGATCACGATCTTGCCCTTGCCGCCGAGTTTTTCGGCGATGTATTGCATTTGCAGGCGCCCGGCCTCGACGTCATCGGAGGTCACTGCCACCACGTCCTTGGGCAAGTCTTTCTGGTCCGGGCGGCGGTTGACGAACACCAGCGGAATGCCCGCCTTGGTCGCAGCCGCAATGATGTTCTTGGTCGAAGCGGTATCGACCGGGTTGACGATAATGGCGTCGACTTTCTGGCTGATAAAGTTCTCGACCTGGCTCAATTGCTTGACCACATCGGCCCGCGCGTCTTCAAACTGCAATTGCACGCCATCGCCCTTGGGGTAGGACTTGGCTTGCTTATCCATGTCTTCGCGCAGGTAGGTGAGGAAGGTGTCATCGAACGCAGACATCGTGACGCCCACCTTCAGATCGGCGGCGCCGGCAACGCCACTGGCCAGCAGCATGGACAGGGCCAGCGCGGTAAAACGGATCGGGGTCTTCATGAACGGTCTGTCTCCACTTTCTTGTTGGTTTTTTTCGACGTTGCGTTTATCAGGACTCGGCTGTCAGTCGCACCACTGGCGCCCCTGGAATGCAGCACACCAGCGCGCCCTGGTTTTCGACGCACAGCACGTTAAGGAAGGAGAAGTAGAACGGCCGGGCGCGGGGCAGTCCGCGTGGCGCTTGGGCGGGGCGTAAAACTCGAAGTACAGCGTTGAAGATTTTCATCTGACGGTACCTGGTTGTTTTTGATCTTGTTTTTGTTGAGTCGCCCGCTGGGTCCGGGACATACTTTATGCAACCTGGAAACGACTGTATTAGAAAATAATTTCCATATCAACCTGTTTTAGAATTTTATTCTATTTTTGTCGAAACCACTTGCTGGCGCTCGGCGCTCAGGCGTGCGGCGTCCAATATACGGGTGGTTTCCAGCGCGTCATAGGCGCTCACCGGCAGCGGTCCCTGCCCTTGCACGGCCAACTGCAACTGGCGATAGAACTGTGTCCAGCAGCCCTTTTCCGACGGCACCCGCTCACGCTCCGAGCCTTGTTCGAACCAGCCCCAGCGTCGATGCTCCTCCGCGCCCCAGTGCTCGCCTTCGGTCTTCGGCGATTTACCGGCGATCAGCGCTTCTTCCTGGCCATCCAACCCTTCGACGGTGTAGCAACCCAAGGTGCCACTGACACGAAAGCGCGGCGCCTGGCTGTTCTGCAAGGCGTTGCCCCACAGGTGTGAAATCACGCCGTTGGCGTGGCTCAGGGAAACAAAAAAGCCGTGATCCACGCTGGGGTGTTCAGGGGTGTAGTGCAGTTGGGCGAACACTCGGTCCACCGGGCCGAACAGTTGCAGCGCCTGATCGACCAAGTGACTGCCCAGGTCACGCAGCCACCCGCCGCCGCTGGCATTGCCCACGGCTTGTGGGCTGTAGCGTTCTACACGAGATTCAAAGCGGGTGATGGTGCCCAGGGCACCGGCATCGATGAGTTTGCGCAGAGTCAGGTAATCCGAATCCCAGCGCCGATTCTGGTAGACGCTGAGCAGCGAGCCCTGGCGCTCGGCGGCAGTGATCAGGGCTTGGGCTTGTTCGGCGTTGGCGGTAAAGGGTTTGTCGCTGACCACCGCCACGCCGTGTTCGATGGCTTCCAGTACCAACGCCGGGCGACCTTTGAGGGTGGTGGAAATCACCAGGGCGTCGACGCCGGCTTCGACGATCTGGCCGATGGAGTCGAAGGCCTTCACGCCTGGTAGATCGGTACTTAATTGCTGGCGACGCTCCGGCGAGCGTGTGACAACGCCCACAAACGTCGCACCAGGCAACGTCGCAATCAGCGGCGCATGAAAGAAGCGCCCTCCGTGGCCATAGCCGACTAGTCCAATTCGCATGATTCACTCCTGCTTTGAAGTGCAAACACTGTTCAAATGTGGGAGGGGGCTTGCCCCCTCCCACATTGACCAGGTTCCACCTGTGAGATTGGGATCAGCCGTAGAAGTGTGGGCGATCCGGCAAGCTCACCGGCACAATCTGCTCGCTGCCCTGGGCTTCAATACACGCATCCGCCGCCACCGCCGCCGCATACCCATCCCACGCCGACGGCCCACCGACCTGCCCAGCCCGCACGCTGTCGATAAACGCCTGCAACTCCACGTCATAGGCACCGATAAAGCGATCCTTCCAATCCATCAGGATCGCATTGGACAGCTTCGCGCCACTGCGCAGTTGCACTTGAGAGGGCTCCGGCAGTTTGGCGATACCGGTCTCCCCTACCACTTCACACTGGATGTCGTAGCCGTATTGGCAATTGACAAACACCTCCACATCGATACGCGTGCCCTTGGCGGTTTCCAGCAGCACGATCTGCGGGTCGCGCAGGTGGGCCAGGGCCTTGCTGGTCTTGCGCGGGAACACCACCTGCACGGACACATAGTCGTCATTGAGCAGCCAACGCAGCACGTCCAGTTCGTGGATCAGGGTGTCGGTGATCGCCATGTCGGTGTTGTAATTCTCGCCCACCGTCGGGTTACGGTGCGCGCAATGCAGCATCAACGGCTCGCCGATCTGGCCGCTGTCGATCACAGCTTTCAAGGCCCGATAGCCTTCGTCATACGGACGCATGAAGCCCACCTGCACCAGGCGCTTACCGCAGGCGACTTCGGCCTCGACGATCTTGCGGCAGCCTTGCGCGGTGACCGCCAGGGGTTTTTCACAGAACACCGGTTTGCCGGCGGCGATGGCGGCCAGCACGAACTCTTCGTGGCTCGGCCCCCACGACGTCACAAGGATGGCTTCGACCTCTGGCGAGTTGATCAGCGCATGGCCGTCAGGGTACACCTCGGCGTCCAGCTTCAAGTCCGCCACCACCTGCGCGGCCTGCGCAAGGTTGATATCAGTGACCGCCACCACCTGGCTGTTGAGCAAGGTCTGGCTGCAACGACGGATATGGTCCCGGCCAATGGCGCCCGTACCAATCACTCCAAGCTTCAAAGACATGTAAACACTCCTCTTGTTATTAGTACTGCCGGGCCTTGGCCAGGTGTTCATTGAGTTTTTTTGCCGCTGCATTCGTGCGTTCACTGGTGGACACCTGCGCCACACCTACCCGCCACCACGACAGGTAGCCGTGGACCATGGTCTTGGGCAGCACTTTGATATCGATCAGCGTCGAGACGGTTTGCGTGCGCGCATCGGCCAGGGCCGCTTCCAGCTGCTCTAGCGTGCTGACCTTGTAGGTCTTGCAACCATAGGCCGCCGCACTCATGGCGAAATCCACCGGCACCAGGCCGCCGTCGAGCTTGCCGCTCTCGGGGTTGCGGAAGCGAAACTCGGTGCCGAAGCTGTCCATGCCATTGCCGATTTGCAGGTTGTTGATGCAACCGAAGGCCATGTTGTCGAGCAGCACCACGTTGATCTTGCGCCGTTCCTGGATCGAAGTGGCCAGCTCCGAGTGCAGCATCATGTAGGAGCCGTCACCGACCAGGGCGTAGACCTCTTTGGTCGGCTCGGCGAGCTTCACGCCCAAGGCGGCATTGATCTCGTAGCCCATGCACGAATAGCCGTATTCGACGTGATAGGTATTGACGCCCTTGCTGCGCCAGGCGCGCTGCAAGTCCCCGGGCAGGCTGCCGGCGGCGGCGACGATGATCGCATCGTCGGCCAGCGCCTGGTTGAGCACGCCCAGTACGCGGCTTTGGGTCAGGCAGGAGCCGGTCAGCTCGATAAACTCGCGCAGTACGGCGCGGTCCAGAAGGTCGTCAACTTCCGGTACGAAATCATCGTCTGAGTATTGCACCTGGTACACGCGATCCACTTCGGCATCCCGTTGCGCCTTGGCGTCAGCGATCTGCTCGCCCCAGCCGGAACGGTAATCGTCGAGGGCATCGGCCAGCGCTTCAAGCGCGACTCTGGCGTCCGCCACCACTTGCACACCGTCCAGCTTCAACGCGTCGCAGGCGCTGACATTGAGGTTGAGAAAAGTCACCTCGGGGTGCTTGAACAGCGATTTCGACGAGGTCGTGAAGTCGGTATACCGCGTGCCGATGCCGATGATCAGGTCCGCCTCGGGGGCCAGCAGGTTCGCCGCCAGGCAGCCGGTTTCGCCGATGCCGCCGACGTTCAGTGCATGGCTGGAGACCACCGCGCTTTTACCGGCCTGTGTTTCGGCAAAGGGAATCTCAAAGCGCTCGGCAAAGGCTTGCAGCGCCGCATTGGCGCCGGAGTACTTCACCCCGCCGCCACAAATGATCAGCGGTTTGCGCTTGCCGCGAAACGCCGCCAGCGCATCGCCGATCATCGCGGCGGTGGCCGGGCGCCGGTCGATACGGTGCACGCGCTTTTGCAGGAAGTAGTCGGGATAGTCCCAGGCCTCGGCCTGCACATCCTGGGGCAACGCCAATGTCACCGCGCCGGTTTCGGCAGGGTCGGTGAGCACGCGCATGGCGTGGATCGCCGCCGTCATCAACTGTTCGGGGCGGTTGATGCGGTCCCAGTATTTGCTCACGGCGCGGAACGCGTCGTTGGTGCTGATGCTCAGGTCGTGGAACTGCTCAATCTGCTGCAGCACCGGGTCGGGCTGGCGGCTGGCGTAGACATCGCCGGGCAACAGCAGCAGCGGTATGCGGTTGGCCGTGGCGGTGGCTGCGGCAGTGAGCATATTCGCAGCGCCAGGCCCCACCGAGGCTGTGCACGCATAGATCTTGCGGCGCAGGTGCTGCTTGGCAAACCCGATGGCGGCATGGGCCATGCCTTGTTCGTTGCGGCCCTGGTGCACCACCAGGTCGCCGCTGTCCTGCTCAAGCGCCTGGCCAAGGCCCAACACATTGCCATGCCCGAAAATAGTGAACACCCCGGCAACGAACTTGCTCTGTACGCCGTCGACTTCGATGTATTGGTTATCCAGAAACTTCACCAGGGCCTGGGCCATGGTCAATCGTGTGGTGCTCATGTCGCGCCCCTTATCGTTTTTGCAGGTGGGCGATGCTTGCCCCCAACGCCTGCCGGATATCCGCCAATCCATGCACGCTTTCGGCAAACGGCTCGAACGATAGATAGCCGCTGTAGCCGGTGCTCAGCAAGGTGTCGATCTGCGCCGCATTCCCGAGAATATCGTCCTCGCCCACCAGCACGCGGTGGCCGTCGCGGATTGAGTCAAGCGGCGCCTCGTGGTCTTCCACCCCGGAGATATGCACCAGCCCGGTCAGCTCCGGGAAGAACTCATGCTCGCCGGCCAAATGATGGTGAAAGGTGTCATGCACCACACGAAACACATCCAGGCCACCGATGGCCTTGATTGCATCCACTGCCACGCGCTTGCGGCGCAGGGCGGATACTGCGAAGCCCAGGGGTTCGATGAAACCGAGAATCCCGTACTCACGCAGGATCAATGCCAGTTCGCTCAACGCGGTGCGCAAACCAGCGGCGCGCTGCGCGTCGTTACGCGTATCGCCAGGCTGATTGAACGGGCACATCACCAGGCCCTGGGCCCCGCACTCACGGGCGTAGGTGGCCAGTTCGATTGCCTGAGCGCGGCGTTCGTCGTTCCACACATCAAAAGGGTACAGCGCGTTGATCGACAGCACCTTGATGCCCTGCGCCGCGCACAACTCACGCACGCGGGCGGCGGACATGCCGTATTCGATTTCGCGGTTTTTGAGGTCGTTGCGAATCTCGATGGCATCGCACTGGAGGGCTTTGGCCAGCTGGATAAAATCCGCCAGGGGCAAGTCAGGCGCGACCATACGGTTAAGGGCAAAACGTAGCGGCGACTTCATTGTTGTTGTTCTCCGTCCAAAACCGTTTAAAGGTCCAGCAGCCAACTGTGCTGCGGGTCGTTATGGAAATGCCAGGCGCGCTTGGGGCCGGCCATGACATTGAGGTAATAAGACTCGTAGCCATACGGCACGCTGACCGGGTGATACCCCTTGGGCACCACCACCAGGTCGCTGTTTTCCACGGCCATGGCCTGGTCGATGCTGCGGTCGTCGGTGTACACGCGCTGGAACACAAAGCCCTGGGGTGGATTGACCTGGTGGTAGTAGGTTTCTTCCAGAAAGCTCTGGTGCGGCAGGTCATCGGTATCGTGTTTGTGCGGCGGGTAACTTGAGGAATGCCCCGACGGTGTGCGCACTTCCACCACCAGCAGCGAATGGGCCGGCTCGCTGTCGGGCAGGATGTCGCAGACGTAGCGAGTGCTGGCGCCTTTGCCGCGCACACTGCGTTTGCACTGCTCGGGGCGGATCAGGCGCGGGGCAAAACCCGCCGCACCCGGCGCCGCACACACGGCAATCTGTACATCGCTCAGGGCCGTGACCTGGGCGTCGATGCCCGGCGGCAAATAGGCGGCGAACGGTGATTTGTCTTCGAACACCGACTGGCGATCACCCAGGTTCTGCCAATTGAAGCCTTCGCCTTCGATATTCACCCGACCGCTGAGCAGCACCAGGCACAGCTCCTGATCGCCCGCGCTGACCGGCAAGGTTTCGCCCAGGCTCAAGCGGTAAGCGGCGAAGCCTACGTACTCCAGGCGCCCCGCCTCCAGGGCAACCATGGTTTGCCCGCGTTTGCTGCTTTTGACCAACAAGCTCATCACTCAAACCCTCTCGTTGAGAAGCGCACGCAAGGTGTCATAGCCCTTTTTCGCGTAGATATAACTGGGCGCCACGGCCGGGTCCTGCTCGGCTTCCACCACCAGCCAGCCTGCGTAGTTCGCAGCCAGCAGCACGTCCAGTAACGACGCAAAGTCGATATCGCCGTCCCCTGGCACGGTGAAAGTGCCGTTGACGATGCAATCGGGAAAACTCCACATCTGATTGCGCGCCAATTGCACCACGGGTTTGCGCACGTCCTTGAAATGCACATGGCAAACGCGGTCGATGTGCTTGCGCAACACCTCGATGGGTTCGCCGCCGCCCATGTAGCAGTGGCCCGAATCGAACAAGAGGCCGACTTCCGGCCCCGTACGTTTCATCAACTGGTCAATGTCTTCGGGAGACTCGACGTAGGCGCCCATATGGTGGTGGTAGGCCAGGCGCACGCCTTGAGACAAGGTGAAACGCGCCAGCTCGGTGAGCTTGTCGGCGTACGCCTGCCAGGCCTGTTCGCTATGAAAACGCGGACGTTCTATCAGGCGAATGCGTGAACCCTGGATCGAATCGGCGACTTCGCCGTACACCAGTACGTTGGCACCGTTTTGTTTGAGCAGTTCGACATGGCCGGCAATGGCCTCGATCTCCTCGGCCACCGAACGACGGGCCAGGCGGCTGGAGTACCAGCCCGAGACCAGCGCCAGGTCATAGGGACGCAGCACGTCGCCGACGCCCTTGGCATCCTTGGGAAACTTGCCATTGAGTTCAAAACCTTCGTAGCCGATGTCCTTGCCTTCACTCAGGGCCGTGCTCAGCGGGGTTTCACCGCCAAGGGCCGGGAGGTCGTCGTTGCTCCAGGAGATCGGGTTGATGCCAATTCGGATTGCGGGCATGGCTGCACCTTTTATTGTTTTCTCTAGAGATCACTGAGATCTGCTTTATGTGGGAGGGGGCTTGCTCCCTCCCACATTGGATTGCATTGCACATTTGGAATGTGTGACTAAATTCGAGCACTGCGCCAGGCGTTGATGAGTTGTTCGAAGGTAGCCTGTACCTGCTGGATCAAGGTCTCATCATCGATCTCCCCCGCCATCCACGCCCGGCTCGGCTCCTGGAAGATCGTGCGGCCGACGGCAAATCCGCGGCAGGTGGTGCTCAGGCGGGCTTGCTGAAAACCGTCGGCAAGACATTCAGCCGACGCGTTCAGGCCAAGCAGCACCACGCCACGGCAGTATGGGTCGCGCTCCTGGATCAGTTCGTCGAGCTTTTTCCAGTCGGCGGCCGACTGCGCTTCGATCTTCCACCAGGCCGGGTAGATACCCAAGTTGTACAGGCGCTTGAGGCTGCGATACAAAACGTCGGGATAAGTGGAGGGGTGATCCTTGGGCGGGATGACTTCCAGCAGCAGTTCATGGCCGCTGACGATGGACGCCTCATACACCGCCTTGAGCTGCGCCTCCTGTTCCAGGCGCAGCATAGGTTCGTCATCGGGGTGAAATTGCACCAGGCATTTGATGATCTGTTCCTGGGGCCAGGCAATCAGGTTGCTGCCCACCGAGCGACCGTGTTCGAACGCCAGAGGCCGTGAGTTCTGCACTTCGACCGGGCGGGCAATCCACCAGCCTCGGCCGCTGGCGGCATTGAGGGCATCCTGGCCAAAACGCTGATCGGCAAGCAGGCCCACGTCGGCCTCGATGCCCTGCTCGGCGAGCTTGGTCTCCACACGTTCGATGGCCTGGATAAACAGCTGCTTGATGGCGCTGATTCGCGTCAAGTCCTGGCCGCCTTTTTGCGCCAGGTCCACCAGCTGCCAGCGGTGGTCGAAGGCAAACACGAACAGTTGCTTCCAAGCCTTGCGCGGCACCGTGACGCGGTGCAGGCGCTGCAGGGTCGCATCCTGATCGGGACGGGTGATCGGCACCGGGCTGTTGAACAGGTAATCGAGTTCGGCGGGCGTGGGCATGGCCGGCGCACAGGCGTGCCGCGAGACCACCAGGCCGCCACAGGCATTGGCCAACTGGCTGCAACGCTCGTCGCTGGCGTCGTTGAGCCAGCCACTGAGAAAGCCTGACATGAAGGCATCGCCAGCACCCAGCACATTAAGCACTTCAACGCGCACACCGGGATAGATAGCCCCGTCCTCCAACCGCGCAGGGATCTCGCCGTGGATCACCGTGCAGCCTTGCGGGCCGAGCTTGACCACCAGGGTGGCGGGCGTCAGTTCGCGCACCGTGCGCAGGGCGGTGAGCAGGTCTTCACTGCCACCGGCGATGAGGAATTCTTCTTCAGTGCCGACGATCAGGTCGAAACGCGTCAGGATTTTCTGCACATGCTGGCTGACATTCTGGTCGGCAACAAAACGGGTTTCGCCATCGGCCTTGCCCGCCAGGCCCCACAGCACAGGGCGGTAGTCAATATCCAGCACCCGTTTGACGTTGTGTTTGGCTGCGTAATCCAGCGCCTGAATGCTGGCCTTGTACACACCGTCGGTGGAGAAATGCGTGCCGGTGATCAGCAGCGCCTTGCTCGATGCAACAAAGGCTTCGCTGATGTCTTCGGCGCGCAGGGCCATGTCGGCGCAGTTTTCGCGGTAGAACACCAGGGGAAAGGTTTCACGGTCTTTGAGACCCAGCAGCACCAGGGCGGTGAGGCGTTCGGGGTCGACCTTGATGCCGCTGACATCGCAACCTTCGCGGGCCAGGGATTCGATCAGAAAACGGCCCATATGGTCGTCGCCCACCCGGCTCAGCATCGCCGACTTGAGCCCCAGCCGGGCAGTGCCGAAGGCGATGTTGGCGGAGGAACCGCCGAGGTATTTGGCAAAGCTGGACACATCCTCAAGCCGCGCACCCACTTGCTGCGCGTAGAGGTCGACGCCCAGGCGCCCCAGGCAAATCAGATCCAATTGACGCCCACTGGCAAAACGAGTCTGGCCCATGCTGGCTCCTGTTATTTTTATCAGCCTGCGTTGTGCCGCCGTAGTGGCGGCAAACGCTCTTGGTGGGAGCAGACTAGAACGTCCGACGGCGGCAATCAATATTTATTCCATAATTATTTTTAGTGGAATATATTTTCCAATACGTCAGCATAGCGGCACGCCAGCGCCCGTGCATCGTTTCAGCAGGCCACGCGGGCCGTGATGCCGAGGTATTTTTTTGCGCCTACCCTGTAGACTTGCGCCACCCATCAGCGCATCAGACGAACACGCCAGAAGGATTGCCCATGTCCCGCACCGATCCCGAGACCACCCTGGAAGCAACTGTCGCCAGCCCTCCGATCAATGCCGAACGCCTGTTGCAGCTGATCACCGACGAATACGAAAGCCTGCCGCGCCAGCTCAAGCGCATCGCCAGTTACATGAGCCAGCAGAGCGACCGGATCATGGTCGATCGCATCAGTGACATCGCCCGTGAATGCGAAGTGCACCCCTCGGCCATCGTGCGGTTTTCCCAGCGTTTCGGCTTCAGCGGTTTCAGTGAAATGCAGGCGCTGTTTCGCGAGGCCTATACCCACAAGACCACACCGGTGCAGAACTACCAGCAGCGCATCCGCAGCATGATCGCCAACAAGTCGCAGAAAGCCAGCGGCGGCGACCTGGCGCGTGAGTGTGTCAACGCCACCCTGTCCGGCATCGAACGCCTGGGCCTGGAACTGGACGATGCGGCCTTCGAGAAAGCCGTGGACCTGGTGGTCAATGCCGACAACATCTATGTGGTCGGTGTGCGCCGTTCCTTTGCCGTGGCCGACTACCTGGTCTACAACCTGCAGCACACCAACAAGCGCATCCACCTGATCTCGGGGCTAGGCGGCAGTTATCGCGAGCAGATGCGCAGCGTGCGCGCCAATGACCTGGTGATTGCCATCAGTTTTACGCCCTACGGCAAAGAGACCCAGCACTGCCTGCGCATCGCGCAGCATCACCAGGCCAAGACCTTGATCATCACCGACAGCAACCTGTCGCCGCTGGCCAAGCGCGCGAATGCGGTGCTGTTGGTCAATGAAGGCTCATCGTTTGCCTTTCGCTCGCTGAGCGCCACCTTGTGCCTGTGCCAGGCGTTGTTTATTGCGGTGGCCTATCGGTTGGAATTGAAGGTGGATGAAATTCATGAGCAGGTCGGGTTCGACGACTGACGCGCTCCTACAGCAATTGCGCCAGAGCCCGGCCGTGGAAGCGGATCTGCGCGAGGGTCAATGCGGTGTAGCCGACAATCACGGCGGGCGGCAACGTTACATCGACACAAAACTTGCCCAGTGGCTGCAAACTCAGCCCGGCGTCGGCGGCGCGGGCGCAGAAATCCGCCTCTGGCACCCCTGCCGGTAACCACAGCACAAAATGCAGCCCGGCCTGCTCGCCAGTGACCGTGACGTCCGGCGGGAGGCAAGCGAGCAAGGCATCACGCCGCGCCTGATAGGCCTGACGCGAAGCGCGCAAATGCCGCACAAACGCACCGCTGCCAAGAAAGTCCACCAGGCCCGACTGATCGCTGGCGCCCACCGAATGCCCGGTCAGTTGCAAGGTGCGCAGCAGTGACGGACGCAGGGTTTTGGGCACCACCATGAAACCGACTCGCAACCCTGGAAACAGGTTCTTGTTAAAGCTGCCGCAGTAGAGCACGCGGTCGTTCGCATCCAGGGACTTGAGCGCGGCCAAAGGTGCGCTGTTGTAGTTGTACTCGCTGTCGTAGTCGTCTTCGACCACCCAGGCATCGGCTCGACTTGCCCAGTCCAGCAGCGCCAGACGGTGCGACACCGACAGGGTCACGCCCAGCGGGGCCTGGTGCGCGGGGGTGACATACACCAGTCGTGCGTGGGCAGGCAACTGAGCGGTATCGAGCCCTTCGGCGGTGACCGGGATCGACTGCACCTGTGCGCCGGCCAGCTTGAACAGACGCCGCGCCGGGGTGTAGCCGGGGTCCTCGACGCAGGCCAGGTCACCCGGTTGGAGCAGCGTGCGGGCGATCAGGTCAAGGCCATGACGAATACCCGTGGTGACAATCACTTCATCCGCCTCGCAGTGCATGCCGCGATAACTGCGCAAGTAATCCGCAATGTGCTCACGCAGGGCCGGCAGCCCACCAGGATGCGCGGCCTCCAGTACACCAGGGCCTGCGGCCAACAACCCACGGGCGACGCAACGCGCCCAGGCTTTCAGGTCGAACAGGCCGGCATCCGGGCGCCGTGCGACAAAGGGCACATGGCTCTGTACCCCGGCGTGGGGTGGGTCGGGGTCAACCGGGCGGCGCAGCATTTGTTTTGACGCCGGGGCCGCAATGAATTGCTCGGGAATCACCGCGCGCACCCGCGTGCCAGAGCCCGCCACGCGCTGCACATAGCCTTCGCTGTGCAAGCGGTCGAACACGACCTCAAGGGTGCCGCGCGAAACCTGCCAGCGCTCGGCCAGGCTGCGGGTCGATGGCAAACGGCTGTCGGCCGGCAACTGCCGAGTCAGGATCGCCCCCCGCAAAGCCTCATAGGCGCCCTGCTGTTTACCCTCGCCCAAGTTGTCCGGGCGCGGCAAGTCAAGGTTGGAGGCGGCTTTTCCTCGGCTCATAGTGGTCCAATCCTTCCATGCACAAGTGGTTCTGCGGATTAAACCACAACGCCGCTAGAGTCCGGGCTCTACCCCTCGCGAAGTAACCGCCCATGACGCAACGCATTCTCGCTCCCTGGTTCTGGCTAACGCTGCTGACGGTCCTGGTGGGCTTGCCGCGCCTCACCCTGGACCTGCACTTGCCCGCCCTGCCCGCTATGGCCGACTACTTCCAGACCTCCGATAGCCAACTGCAGCTGGTACTGACGCTCTACACCCTCGGATCGGCGATTTCCTTGCTGGTCAGCGGCCCGCTTACCGACCGCTTCGGCCGGCGTCCGGTGTTGCTGGCCGGGTTGACGACGTATGTACTGGCAACCCTCACCTGCGCACTGGCCGACAGCCTGAGGGTATTGATCATTGCGCGGCTGTTCCAGGCCCTTGGTGGGTGTTGCACCACGGTAATAGGCCGGGTGATCGTGCGCGACTATTTTGCCCCACAGGAGCAGGCGCGCTTGCTGGGGTTGATCTCCATGGCAATGGCGGTCTCGCCCATGGCCGCGCCGGTGCTTGGCAGCGTGCTGTTGCCCCTCTTGGGTTGGCGGGGTTTGTTTGTTTTGCTGGCGGTGATTGGCAGCCTGTTGTGCCTGGTGGTCCAGCGCCGTCTGCCGGAAACCCGTCCGCCACAAGTGGCCGCCGCGCCACCCACCCACTTGCTGAGCATCTACGGCCAACTGCTGCGCGACCGCTATTTCCTGCGTTATGCCTTGGCGATCGGCTGCGTGTACAGCACCTATTTTCCGTTTATCAGCGAGTCTTCGGCGTTGCTGCAACGCGGCTTTGATTTATCGCCGAGCGCCTACGCCCTGGTATTTGCCGCAACGATCAGTGGCTATGTGTTCGGCGCCAACCTGTTCCGCCGCCTGGTAGCGCGGTTCGAGGCAGACCGCTTGATCAGCTTCGCCATCGGCCTGAATGTGCTGGGCAGCGTACTGCTTGCGACGGCCACGACACTGCTGGCGCAGGATTGGCTGGCGATTGTGTTGCCGATGGTGGTGATCATGGTGTCGGTGGGGCTGACGATGCCCGCCTGCCAGTTGTCGGTGTTGCAGCCCTACGGCGCGATTGCCGGTACGGCGTCGGGGTTGTTCTTTTTTATTCAGATGTTTGTGACGGCTGCGAGCAGTTGGGCCACCGGGCTGCTATCGGATGGTACTGCACAACCGTTGGTAATCATGACATCGCTGGCCAGCACCTTGCTGGTCATCAGTTGGCTGACGTTGCGCAAAACGAAAAGTGGGAAGGAGCAAAGCCCTTCCCACCCTTTACCGAGCCAGGCCCGGGTTTAGTGCATGAAGATCGCGATCAGAATGATCACCGGAATCGGCACGCCGAGGAACCACAGCAGTAATGAGCGCATGATGCTTTCCTTAAATGAATGGGCCTTGAATTAACGAACGTAGTTTTCGGTTTCGACGTACACCACGGCATCCCGGCGGCGACCGCCGAAGGTGGCAGCGAAGCTGGCGAAGAATGCACCGATCAACAGCGCCACGAAGGTCCACAGCGAGGTATAGGCAGCCACTTTCGCGGCGGTCTCGGCGGCCTGCTTGGCTTTGAGCTTGGCGTCTTCGATGGCTTTACGGGCATCGCCGTACACTTTATCGATACGCGCTTCGGCATCCGCCTGGCTGAGGTTGGTACGCTGGGTGATCAACTGGGCCAGGTAGGCACGGTCTTCGGCGGCCAGTTGACCGTCATTGCTCAGGGTCCGGGCGAAGATACGGCCGACCACGGCATGGGCCGCATCGTCGCTGACCGCGGCTGGGCGGTCATCGCGGAACAGGCTGTCGACGTAGTAGCCGAAGTCGCCGCTGTCGGCACCTTTGGCTGCGCTGCCGGCTGCTTGGGTCAAGCCACTGGCGGCGCCCGACGCAACGCTGGCACCGGCTTTCACACCACCACTGACGACACTGCTGACCGAACCGACCACAAGCATTGCAGTGATCAATGTAGCCACGGCCCACGCCAGGAAACCATGGGCGGTATCGCGAAAGTACACTTCATCGCCATGCATGTTGGCCCACTTCACCCGCAAGCGGCCGGCGATGTAGCCACCCAGGCCCGAAGCGACGATCTGGGTAAAGGCCAGCCAGACAATCGTGGAAATGCCAAGGCCCTTGGCACTGATACCGCTATCGGCCCACGGCGACACCGCCGAAAAGCCCAGGCCGAAGCCCAGCAGCACCAGAATCAGTGACAGCGCAGCCGCCGCAGCGGCCCCGGCGAAGATCGCCCCCCAGGAAACCCCGGAGAGCGTGCTTGACTCTTGCAGCGCGGATGAGGATGTGATCATTGTTGTTTTGCTCCAGGCATGAAAAATAGTGTTACAAGTCTCAAAAGGGACAGTGCAGGCACCATGCCAGTCGGCAAATAATTTAAATTCCTTGTATTTCAATAAGTTAATTAAATTGAACTTACTTAAGTCATGCAAGTTGCAAGAAACGGCCGTTAAGGGCGGGCGATATGCATTCATGTGGGAGGGGGCTTGCTCCCGATAGCACTGTGTCAGTCAACAAACTCTTGCCTGAGACACCGCTATCGGGAGCAAGCCCCCTCCCACATCGATTCGTGCCAGTCATGAACAGGTGGCAGTTTTGCCAAGATGAAGTTTTATTTAGGAAACATTCAGCAACTTCTTGGCAAAATGACGTCCACTTCTAGTGTGAACGCTCACCAGGTAATCCTATGACCCGCATTTTGACCATCGAGGATGACGCCGTAACGGCCCGCGAGATCGTCGCCGAGCTGAGTAGCCATGGACTGGACGTAGACTGGGTAGACAACGGCCGCGAGGGCCTGGTCCGCGCCGTAAGCGGCGATTACGACCTGATCACCCTCGACCGCATGTTGCCCGAACTGGATGGCCTGGCCATCGTTACCACCTTGCGCACGATTGGCGTATCGACGCCGATCCTGATGATCAGCGCCCTCTCCGATGTCGACGAGCGTGTACGTGGCCTGCGTGCCGGCGGTGATGACTATCTGACCAAGCCGTTCGCCTCCGACGAAATGGCCGCCCGTGTCGAAGTGCTGCTGCGGCGCAAAAGCACGGTCAAGGAGTTCGAAACCGCCCTGCGCGTGGCGGACCTGGAATTGAACCTGATCAGCCGCGAAGCCAGCCGCGCCGAGCAGCCGCTGACCCTGTTGCCCACCGAATACAAACTGCTGGAATTCCTGATGCGCAACACCGGGCAGATCCTGTCGCGGATGATGATTTTCGAGGAAGTCTGGGGTTATCACTTTGACCCGGGCACCAACCTGATCGATGTGCACATCGGTCGCCTGCGCAAGAAAATCGATCCCCCGGGCCTCACGCCGCTGATCCGCACGGTACGAGGTTCCGGGTATGTCATTGCTGAACCCCTCTAAGGGCTGGCGCTCTTCCAGCAGCCGCCTGCTGGCGCTGTACAGCTCGTTGTTCGTGGCGTGGAGTTGCATCCTCATGGGGGTGCTGTATTACGAGGTGTCAGGCTACCTCAGCGACCTCTCGCGCCATTCTCTTCTGCAACGCCAGCACTTGTTCCAGCGCTTCGACGGCGAAGCCCTGGTGGAAGCGCTGACCACCAGCATGACCTTCGACATGAAGGGCGTGGATGCTTATGGCTTGTTCGATGAGCAGTTTCGGCCCCTGAGCGGGCCGATCCGCACGGTACCGGCGGACCTGCCCCTGGATGGCAAGATCCACACCCTGGCCAATTGCGTCGAATCCGATGACCCCAAGCTGCCCAAGGACAGCTGCGACGCCGTGGCCACCCACACCGACGACGGGCGCTGGCTGGTGCTGGTGCGCGCCAACGGTTCGTTGTTCGGCGTGACGCGGATCATCTGGCATGCCCTGTTGTGGGCGCTGTCGTTGACCATCATCCCCGGCGCTGCGGGCTGGCACCTGCTGCGCCGGCGTCCGTTGCGGCGCATCCGCGGGATCCAGGCCAGCGCCGAAGCCATCGTCGCCGGCGACCTGACGCACCGCTTGCCGCTGTCCAATCGGCGCGACGAACTGGACATGCTCGCGGCCATCGTCAACGCCATGCTCGAACGCATCGAGAAACTGATGAACGAGGTCAAGGGCGTGTGCGACGCCATCGCCCATGACCTGCGTACCCCCCTCACCCGCCTGCGCGCACAGCTTTACCGCATCAAGCAGCAAGCCGAGGAAGACTCCGCCCACGCAGTGAAACTCGATGACGCCATTGCCGAAACCGACACGCTGATGGCGCGCTTTCGCGGGCTGCTGCGCATTTCCGAACTGGAAGATCACCAGCGCAGGTCAGGCTTCCTGGTGCTGGACCCGCTGCCGTTGCTGCGCGAATTGCATGACTTTTATCTGCCCCTGGCGGAGGAAGGTGAAATGGAGTTGGTATTGCAGGCTCCCGAATCGCTGCCGTGGGTAACGGGCGACCGCGCCCTGTTGTTTGAAGCCTTGGCCAACCTGTTGAGCAATTCGATCAAGTTCACTCCGCCCAATGGCAAGGTCATCCTGCGAGCGGTCAATGATATGGGCAGTACGCGCATTGAAGTGCTCGACTCGGGGCCCGGAATTCCGGCGGCTGAACGCGCGTCGGTGTTCCAGCGCTTTTATCGGGTGGATGAAAACGATCAGCAAGGTGGCTTTGGTCTGGGGCTGTCGATTGTGGCGGCGATCATCAACCTGCATGGCTTCAAGCTCGACGTCGGTACCAGTGAGCTGGGCGGCGCCCGACTGGTGCTGGAATGTCGCCAGCAGTTGATACCTGAATAGGTCAGATGGGGTCATGAAGACCCCTGCCACATTGTGCCTAGAGCACACTTCCCATGGCTTTGATCAACACCGGATCAAGCGCATAGATATCCGGCGCATAGACCAGGCTCCCCTGACGATCCACTTCCACCGTCCAATACCCCAACAGCACCGGCACCGGGGTGGCCAGTCTGAATTCATGGGTCAAGCCGGTGGCCAACAGTTCATCGGTACGGGTGCGTTCGGCCGGGGTCACCAGCAGGTCACGCAGCAGCAGCGGTTGCTCGACCCTCACACACCCCGAACTGAACGCCCTTGGCCCCTTGGTAAACAGCGGCTGGCTGGGCGTGTCGTGCAGGTACACCGAGAACGGGTTGGGGAAGCGCATCACGATCTTGCCCAGCGGGTTGCGCGGGCCAGCCTGTTGGCGCAGCAGGATATTACCAGGGCGCGCCCAATCGACCTGCTCGGGGGTCAGCGGATGACCTTCGGCGTCGAGTACTTGCAGGTTTTGCTGGCGCAGGTACTCGGGGTTGAGGCGGATAGCCGGGAGTTTGTCCTCGCGCATGATGGTCGGCGGGATGGTCCAGGTGGGGTTGAGGGTCAGCCGCGTGATGCGCGACTTGAGCAGCGGTGTCTGGCGTTCGGCGCGGCCCACTTGCAAGCGGGTTTGCCACACCGGGATGCCGCTCTGGTACACGCTCAATTGCGCGGCGGCCACATTGACCACTACGCCTTCAGGCTCAAGGTCCTGGGCCAGCCAGCGGAAACGCTCCAGGTTGATGCGCAGTTGCTCGCGGCGTACCGCCGGGCTGATGTTAAGTTCGGCCACGGTGCCGGCGCCGATCACGCCATCGGCTTGCAACGAGTGGCTGAGCTGGAACGCCTTCGCCGCCTTGACCAGGTCGCCCTGATATTGCTTGCCGTTGGGCAACTTGGCCAGATAGCCGCCACTGTGCAGGCGTCGCGCCAACTCCGGCACGCGCGGGTCTTCCATGCCGGGGCGTAACAACGGGCCACTACCCACCACGTCCCAGTGCGGTAAAGGCTGCTGGCGCAGGCTGGAATAGACGTTGCGCAGGCTGCGGTACAAGTCTGCACTTGGGCGTGCCTGGTCAAACGCTTTGGCCATGTCCTGCAAGCCAGTGGCGGCAAATGCCAATACTACGGTGTTCGGGTCCGTCGCAGGCGGTTGCGAATGCCAGAGCGGTTCATAGCGCGATTGCAGCAGGCGCCCGTAATGCAAATCGTGCAGGGCTTGCAGGTATTGCTGGCTGGTCGCGATATCGCTGCACAGCACGTTGGCCGTGGCATCTACCGCAGGCAAGCTATAGTGGGTGGGGTCCAGGCCGTCGTCGGCCAGCATCAACAACTGGGTTTGCAAGGCTTGCCGGGACTCGTCGGCCGACCATAACGGTGCATTGCCTTGCTGCTGGTAAAAGGCTTGCAGGCGCACTTGGGCGGTGGCATCGACCCGCGAGACCAGGTGGGGGCAGACGCTGGGCAGTTGCGCCAGCGCCTGCTGTACCGGCGCCAGGTCGACGGGCGCAGGCGTGGTCACAGGCAGCGGCTCAGGCGCCAGCGCATCGGCTGTCGCGACCAATGGTGCAACGAGCAGGCAAATGCTCAAGTAACATGCGTGTTTTTTGAACAATTGACTTAGCTCCACTCCACAGCGGGGGAATCGACTGTAGATGCTGACTTTTATGCGCCACCTCGGCTTGATCACCGGGGGCCTGGCTTTACTGAGCAATTTTGCGCTCGCGGCCACTGGCACCCCACCTTCCTTGTATAGCAGCCTGGCGCGCTCGGCTCCAGAACTCAATCCCACTGTACTCAAAAGCGCCCTGAGCGCGGTGCAGTGCGCTGTCAATAACGGCGAAGAACGTTCCGATCGCCTAGCGGTTATTGACTACTCCCAGCCCTCGACCGCCCGTCGGCTGTGGATCTTCGATTTGCGCAAACAGACCCTGCTGCTGCGTGACCTGGTGGCGCATGGCGCCAAGTCCGGGGAAAACTTCGCCACCCAGTTCTCCAATCTCGAAGGCAGCCATCAATCCAGCCTGGGCTTGTTCCGCACCCAGGAAAGCTACCTCGGCGCTCATGGCTACTCGCTGCGCATGGATGGCCTGGAGCCCGGCTTCAATGACCTGGCGCGCGACCGCGCCATCGTGATCCATGCCGCCGACTACGTCAGCCCGTTGTGGAGCAAGCGCGAAGGCCGCATCGGCCGCAGCCAGGGCTGCCCGGCAGTACGCCCGCAGGTCGCCCGTCAAGTGGTAGACAAGCTCAAGGATGGGCAGTTCATGTTTTCCTGGTACCCCGACCAGCGCTGGTTGAAGTCCTCGGCGTACCTCAATTGCAAGCCCCAACAGGTAGCGAGTAGTCGTACAATCCGTGGCGGATAGCCTGTCCCCACAGATAAAAGAGAGCCTCGCATGCTTCTACACACCAGCACCTGGATCGAAATCGGGCAGTTCCTGGAACGCAGCCGCACGGTCGTGATCCCCATCGGCTCCAACGAACAACACGGCCCCACGGGCCTGCTGGGCACCGACTGGATGTGCCCGGAGATCATCGCCCATGAGGCGCAAAAAAACGCCGACATTCTGATCGGCCCTACTTTCAATATCGGCATGGCCCAGCACCACCTGGGGTTTCCCGGCACCATCTCGCTGCGCCCTTCCACCTTTATCGCCGCGATTGGCGATTGGGTGCGTTCGCTGGCCGGGCATGGCTTCGAGAAAATCCTGTTCCTGAACGGCCACGGCGGCAATATCGCCACGATCGAAGCGGCGTTTTCCGAGCTGTACGCCGAAGCCAGCTTCGCCCGCCGCCCGGCCGGGTTTGCGCTGAAGCTGGTGAACTGGTGGGACCTGGAAGGCGTCACCGACCTGGCCCAGCGCCAGTTCCCGGTCGGCCACGGCAGCCACGCCACGCCGTCGGAGATTGCGGTGACGCAGTGGGCTTACCCGCAGTCGATCAAGTCTGCCGATTACTCACCGCAAATTGCCAACACCGGGCCGATCCGCGAGGCGCTGGACTTTCGCGCGCGCTTCCCCGATGGCCGCATGGGTTCGGACCCGGCGCTGGCGACGGTGGAGAAAGGCGGTGAGTTGGTGGCGTTGGCGGCGCTGGGGCTGATCAAGACCGTGAGCAGTTTCAGCAACGAAGCCAAACCCTGAGCCGAGTGTTGGTCCAAATGTGGGAGGGGGCCTGCTCCCGATAGCAGTGTGTCAGTCAGCTCACCTGTAGCTGACCCACCGCCATCGGGAGCAAGCCCCCTCCCACATTTTGAAATGCATTGCCTTTCAGAGCGGGCTTACTTGCAGTCCTGGGCCGCCTGCTCAAGCCGCGACGGTTTGATCGCCGAGGCCAGCGGTTTGCGCTCATACAGGAACACTTTGGTGCCGTCCTGGGACTTGTAGGCTTCCAGCACATCATCAGCAGCAATCTTGCTGGTCAACAGCACCTTGGCGTGACGCGAATTCTGCGTCACGGTCGAGGTGATGCCGTGTTTTTCCAGCTTGGGCAATACGCATTGCACATAGCCTTCTGGGGTCTTGTCGGTTTGCAGGGTCAGCGATGGGGCATTGGGAGCCGTGATACAACCGGTCAGCAACGAGGCTGCAAAAGCCAGGGCCGGAGCGAAAAAAGAGCGCATACAGATTCCTGAAAATAACCAATAGGGTTCACATCCACTCGCGAATCAACCTGCGCGAACCAGGGCCTTGAGCGACACATCGAACTGCTTCAGGGCATCTTGCTGTACATCTCGCTGCTGCTCGATCAGCGCGGCAATCTCCGGCGCCGCCTTGCCGTGCACCCACACTGACGGCACTTGCCTGTCCACCGAACCTTCGGCCTTGGCGATGTATTGCAGGTTCGCGTCATAGAAGCGTGCTGCAAAGCGTGCCTCGACCCGGTCGTTACGCTGGGTCAGCAATTGGTTATGGGTATCGAGCACCACCACCACATCCGGATGCGCCTGCACCATGTCATCCAGGCTGCCATAGACCGTCACCGAGAAAAAAGCGCCCTGCAGCGAGTTCATCAACCAGTCGATGGCCAGCTCGGGATCGGAGCTGTTGACGAACGCCTGGCGAATCCGCCCATCCAGAGCATCCTTGGCGCCGTTAAGTGCCATGGCATGGTAGCGCTCAAGGTAGATGAGGTTGTCGCGGGTATTTTCGCTGAACAACACCCCTACCCTCTGGGTGCGTTGCAGGGATTCTACGCTAGCGGCCAGCGGCAGCAAATGGCCTGTACGCAGCTCATCGGCAATCGCCGGGGTGGTCATGAGGGTGGTGCCCAACATCAGGGCCATTAAAGCAAGCTGGATAATCGTCCTCATCGCGCATTTCCTTGAGCTGCGTCTGGATGAGCAGATTCTGCGCGCTTGGCGAAAAAACAGAACTTGTGATCCTTGATGGTGACTATCATTTGAACCGATAGTGTCAGGCAGCCCATAAAACCTATAAGGACCCCGCCATGAAGCCCTACCAGAAAACCTTCGACCGTATCCGCGATGCCGTACTGCCGGAATTTCGCGAGCGGGTCGCCGATTACCTGGTCGAGTATGAAGAAGTGTTGCTGGACCCAAGTGCCGACGCCAAACAACGCTCGGCCAGCGCCCAGCAACTGCGTGGTTACCTGCGGGGCTTGAACACCATGCGGGTGCTGGGCATGGCCCACTGGGAGGACCTGGACCGACGTGTCGAGGAAGAGTGGCAGCTAGAGCACAGGCCGTCGCAGGTTGACCCACTCCCGCACTGACGGCCGTTGCCACTGGCGTTGCGCGTACATCACCAGCTCGGCCGGCACGGGGTCGCCGTTGAGGATCAGGCGATTGAGCATCACCGCCAGGTCTACATCGACGATCGACCACTCGCCAAACAAATGCTCAGGGTTGCCTGCCAGGAGAACCTGCGCCGCGCCGATCAACTTACGCGCAGCAGCCTGAGCCACCGGCGATAGAGGCGGCATCTTCTGCCCGCAGAACACCACCAGCGTCGAGCGTTCCTGGCGAATCGGCAGCAAGTCGCTGCGCAACCATGCCTGAACCTGCCGCGCCCTCGCCCGCTGCTGCAGATCAGCCGGGTAAACGCTGATCTGGGGGTACGCCTGGTCCAGGTACTCAGTGATTGCCGAAGATTCCGACAGCGTAAAATCACCGTGCTCCAGAGTCGGTACCCGTTGGGTCAAGGAGCGCTGGGCGTAATCTGCCGACTGGTTTTGCCCAGCATCCAGGTCCAGGGGGACCGTGTCGAACGTCAGGCCTTTTTCCCGCAGGGCAACGAACACCGACATGGCGTAGGGGCTGGTGAACAGCGAATCAACGTAGAGGCGCAGCGGGGGTTGGCTCATGGGCTATCTCCGAAGATGAAACGCCACGCTACGAGATTCAGGTCGATAAGGACAATGCAGGGTTTTTATGGGGGCATTCCTGGTGGGAATAGCATCAACCAGCGAAACCACCCGCTTTGAGGAACAGGTGCTCCTGCTCGGTGGTGACCCTGCCCAACACCGCATTGCGATGGGGAAAGCGCCCAAACCGCTGGATAATATCGGCATGTTCCCTGGCCCAGTGATAGGTGCTGGCGTCCAACTGCTGGTTAAGCACCAACGAGCGCTGCTGGTCTTGCGGGTCTTCCGAATGCTCAAACGGTAAATAACAAAACGCGCGTAACTGGGGATCGATCTGTTGATCCAACCCGGCGTCCACCATCTGCTGCGCATACAGACGCGCCAGCGGGTCGGTGGCGAACATATGCGCAGTGCCGCGAAAGGCGTTGCGCGGGTATTGGTCCAGCAGGATCAATAACGCCAGTGCGCCGTCGGCCGTGGCCAGCCAACCGTCCAGCTCGCGCCGCGCGGCTTGCATATGGGTGGCGTGGAAGGTGTCGCGAAAGGCTGTATCGAAGCCATCGTCCTTGGCGAACCAACGCTTGGGCCCCGCCTGTTTCCAGAATTCGATCACGGCCTCGGCTGATTGCGTCTTCATGCTGATCATCATGTGCCTCAATAAATGTTATAGGATAACGTCAATTATTTGCCCGCTTGTGATTCCCACTTATGACTGACGCTACTACCTTACGCCAACGCCTGCAGTCCATCGACGCCCTGCGCGGCCTGGTGATCCTGTTCATGCTACTGGACCACGTGCGTGAAACCTTCCTGTTGCATCGCCAGGTCAGCGACCCCATAAGCATCGACAGCACCGAGCCTGCGCTGTTTGTCAGCCGCACCCTCGCCCATCTCTGTGCACCGGTATTTGTGTTGCTCACCGGATTGTCGGCGTGGCTGTACGGCCAGAAGTATCAGGGGCGACGCGATGTGTCGGCCTTTTTGTTCAAACGTGGGCTGTTTCTGGTGGTGCTGGAATTCACCTTGGTCAACTTCGCGTGGACCTTCCAGTTGCCGCCCAGTGTGATCTATATGCAAGTGATCTGGGCCATCGGCGTGAGCATGATCGCCCTCGCAGCACTGGTGTGGTTGCCGCGCCCGCTGCTGATCAGCTTGGCGCTGATGATCATCGCCGGGCATAACCTGCTCGACGGAGTGCACTTTGCCCAGGATTCGGCGTTGCAGAGTGGCTGGTCAATCCTGCATGAGCGCAGCTGGATCGAGGCGTCGGAAAACCTGCGTCTGCGCGTGACTTATCCGGTGCTGCCGTGGATCGGTGTGATCGCCCTGGGTTATGGATTCGGGCCATGGTTTGCCGCTACCGCACTACCGGCTGTGCGTCAGCGTCATTTGCTGATCGCGGGCGTGGCGGCATTAATGGGTTTTGTGCTGCTGCGGGCAGTCAATGGCTACGGCGAGCAGCCTTGGTACGTGTATGACAATGGCGTGCAGACCCTGATGAGCTTCTTCAACATCACCAAGTACCCGCCGTCGCTGTTGTTCCTGGCGTTGACGTTGGGGGTTGGGTTGTTGCTGTTGCTGGCATTCGAACGCGCTGGGCATAAGCGCTGGATTGGCGTGCTGGCGGTGTTTGGCGCAGCGCCGATGTTCTTTTATCTGCTGCATCTGTATGTGCTGAAGGTGCTGTATGTCGCCTGTGTGGCGTGGTTTGGGCTCAACCACGGCAACTATTTCGGCTTCGACAGCATCGGTGCGGTGTGGCTGACAGCTTTGGTGTTGCCGCTGGTGCTATACCCGCCGGTACGTTGGTTTGCCGGGCTCAAAGCGCGCCGGCGCGATATCGCCTGGCTCAAGTACCTCTGACCTGACGCGGCTCAAAATGTGGGAGGAGGCTTGCTCCCGATAGCGGTGGATCAGTATCCAATTCCTTGGCTGAACTACCGCTATCGGGGCATAGGTATCTACACAACTTTGTAGCTGCCGACCGTAACCACGATGCGAAGCGAGCCGCTCTTGATCTGCTTTTGATCTCGATCTTAGGCGCCCCCCCAAATCAGTGTCGGATTACGGGTACACCGAGCCGAAGCGAGGTGCCGAGTGGTGGGGCAAGAGCGTTTGGGTACTTTTGCGCTTTTCAAAAGTGAGCCGCTGTAAAAGCGGAACCAATATCAGCCGTTACCGCAGGAATGGATATGTACTCGGTATAACTGTGTCGGCTGTCAGGCCGCCATCGGGAGCAAGCCCCCTCCCACACTTGCAGACAATATCAGGCCAATTCGGCGCGCAGTTGGCGGGCGGCGGTGACCATGTGAATGAGCGCCGCCTCCGTCTCCGGCCAACCGCGGGTCTTCAAGCCGCAATCGGGGTTGACCCACAAGCGCTCTGCCGGAATCCGCTTGGCGGCCTTGCGCAGCAAGTTAGCCATCTGCGATACATCCGGCACCCGTGGCGAGTGGATGTCATACACACCGGGGCCGATGTCGTTCGGGTAGTCAAAGGCTTCAAAGGCATCAAGCAACTCCATGTCCGAACGCGACGTTTCGATGGTAATCACGTCGGCATCCATCGCCGCGATCGACTCGATCACATCGTTGAACTCGCTGTAGCACATGTGAGTGTGGATCTGGGTTTCATCGCGCACACCGCAGGCGCACAGGCGGAACACTTCAGTAGCCCAGTCCAGGTAGTGTTGCCACTGCGCCTGGCGTAACGGCAACCCTTCGCGGAACGCGGCTTCGTCAATCTGCACGATCTTGATGCCGGCGGCTTCCAGGTCCACCACTTCGTCACGAATCGCCAGGGCCAGTTGCCGGGCCTGCACTTCGCGGCTCACATCTTCCCGCGGGAACGACCACATCAGCATCGTTACCGGGCCGGTCAACATGCCCTTCAATACCTTGTCGGTCAGCCCCTGGGCGTAGCGGATCCACTCCACGGTCATGGCTTTCGGGCGGCTCAGGTCACCGAAGATCACTGCCGGCTTCACGCAACGAGAACCGTAGCTCTGCACCCAGCCGAAACGAGTGAACGCGTAGCCATCCAGTTGTTCGGCGAAGTACTCGACCATGTCGTTACGCTCGGCCTCACCGTGCACCAGCACATCCAGGCCGAGGTTTTCCTGCACCTGGACAGCGTGCTTGATCTCGCTGTGCATGGCTTCGACGTATTCGGCTTCGCTCAACTTGCCAGCCTTGTACGACTGGCGCGCCAGGCGGATCGACGCGGTCTGCGGGAACGAACCGATGGTGGTGGTCGGCAACAGTGGCAGGTTCAGGCCGGCGCGCTGCTTCTCGATACGCTGGGCAAACGGCGATTGGCGCTGGCTGTCCTGCTCGGTGATGGCGGCGACGCGGGCTTGTACGGCAGGCTTGTGGATCCGTGTCGATGCCTGGCGAGCAACCTGTACGGCACGGCTTTCAGCCAGGGCGGCAAGTACAGCGGGTGCCTCGGGCTGGTCGACAGCCTGGGCCAGCAGCGCCACTTCTTCGCACTTTTGCACGGCAAAGGCCAGCCAGCTTTTCAACTCGGCATCCAACTTGTCTTCACGGCCCAGGTCGACCGGGCTGTGCAGTAACGAGCAGGACGGCGCGACCCACAGGCGATCGCCGAGCTTCTCATGGGCATGCTGCAACGTGGCCAGGGCCTTCTCCAGGTCGCAACGCCACACGTTGCGGCCATTGACCACGCCCAGGGACAACACCTTATAGGCCGGCAAGCGATCCAGGATGGTCGGGTACTGTTCCGGTGCTCTCACCAGATCGATGTGCAGGCCATCCACCGGCAAGTTGGCCGCCAGGCCGAGATTTTCTTCCAGGCCACCGAAGTAGGTAGCCACCAGTTTTTTCAGCGGGTCCCGCTGGATCAGGTTATAGGCACGCTCAAACGCGTTCTTCCAGTCCTGCGGCAAGTCGAGCACCAGGATCGGCTCATCAATCTGCACCCACTCAACGCCCAGGTCCGCCAGGCGCTGGAAGATCTGCCCGTACAGCGGCAGCAAGCGCTCAAGCAGATCAAGCTTGTCAAAAGCGTCGCCCTTGGCCTTGCCCAGCCACAGGTAGGTCAGCGGGCCAATGACGACAGGCTTGACGGTGTGGCCCAGGTCACGGGCTTCCTTGACCTCTTCGAACAGTTGATCCCAACCCAGATGGAACTGCTGATCGGCGCTGAACTCCGGCACCAAATAGTGATAGTTGGTATCAAACCACTTGGTCATCTCCTGGGCGTGAGCACCGCCGCAGCAGTTGTCACTGACGCCGCGAGCCATGGCGAACAAGGTGTGCAACGTGGCGTGGCCATCGGCCGGGCGGAAACGCTCGGGGATCACGCCAAACATCAGCGAGTGAGTCAGCACCTGGTCGTACCAGGCGAAATCACCAGCAGGCAGCAGTTCAATACCAGCCTGTTTTTGCAGCGCCCAATGGGTCTTGCGCAGGTCACGGCCAACGGCGCGCAGGCCGGCTTCGTCGAGCTCGCCTTTCCAGAACGCTTCCTGCGCTTTTTTCAGTTCACGATCGCGTCCAATGCGCGGAAATCCGAGGGAATGAGCGACTGCCATGACGTAAAGCTCCAATGTCGATGTTTATGGCGCTCATTGTCGGCAGTCGGCAATAGTGAGACAAACTCATTTAATTCTAGATCATCACAAGATCCATTCATGTTCGTACGACTGCGCATTGCCCATAACCGCACTGGCAGTTATTACCGTCATCCTAACGAACGGTCACACTCGTTCCGTATGCTTAAACGCAAGCGCGCAATTTCCGCCCGCTAACCTTTCGATCTGCCCCAAGTGCGGGCACAATGCGTGTCCTTTTTTGGCAGGCACCGCCGCAGGCTCTCAAAAATGATCAAAACGCCGTACTACCTCATCGATAAACAGAAGCTTCTGGTCAACATGCAGAAGATTGCCTACGTGCGCGAGCAGTCCGGCGCCAAGGCTCTGCTGGCGCTCAAGTGTTTTGCCACTTGGTCGGTGTTCGACTTGATGCAGCAATACATGGACGGCACCACCTCGTCGTCGCTGTACGAGTTGAAGCTCGGTCGCCAGAAGTTCGAAGGTGAAGCGCACGCCTACAGCGTGGCCTGGGCCGACGATGAAATCGAAGAGATGCTCGAGAACTGCGACAAGATCATCTTCAACTCCATCAGCCAGCTGCAGCGCTTTGCCGAGCGCAGCGAAGGCAAGACCCGTGGCCTGCGCGTAAACCCGCAGGTGAGCAGCTCCGATTACCTGCTGGCCGACCCTGCGCGCCCGTTCAGCCGCCTGGGCGAGTGGGACCCGGTGAAGATCGATGCCGTGATCGATCAGATCTCCGGCTTCATGTTCCACAACAACTGCGAGAACGGCGACTTCAGCCTGTTCGACAAGATGCTCGGCACCATCGAGGAACGCTTCGGTGAGCTGCTGCACAAGGTCAAATGGGTCAGCCTCGGCGGCGGCATCCATTTCACCGGTGAAGGCTATGCGCTGGACGCGTTCTGCGCACGCTTGAAGGCGTTTTCCGAGAAGTACGGCGTGCAGGTGTACCTGGAACCCGGCGAAGCAGCGATCACTAATAGCGCCTCCCTGGAAGTCACCGTGCTCGACACCCTCTACAACGGCAAGAACCTCGCCGTAGTAGACAGCTCCATCGAAGCCCACCTGCTGGACCTGCTGATCTATCGCCTCAACGCCAAGCTGGCGCCGAGCGAGGGCGAACATACCTACATGGTGTGCGGCAAATCCTGCCTGGCCGGGGACATCTTCGGCGAGTATCAATTTGATCGTCCGCTGGCCATCGGCGATCGGCTGTCGTTCATCGACACCGCGGGCTACACCATGGTCAAGAAAAATTGGTTCAACGGCCTGAAAATGCCGTCCATCGTAGTGAAACAACTCGACGGTACAGTCGAGGTGGTTCGTGAATTTGGTTACGACGACTACCTGTCCAGCCTTTCCTAAGCTGGCGGATATAGGAGAAATAAAGCAATTGAAAAAGAACGTTCTTATCATTGGTGCAGGAGGTGTCGCCAAGGTGGTGGCCCACAAGTGCGCGCAGCACAACGACGAACTCGGTCGTATTGCTATCGCGTCGCGCAACATCTCCAAATGCCAGGCCATCATCGACAGCGTCAAGGCCAAGGGTAGCCTCAAGGCACCCGCCGATATCCAGGCCTTTGCGCTGAACGCCCTGGACGTGGAAGCGACCAAGGCCCTGATCCGCGAGACCGAGTCGCAGATCGTCATCAACGTAGGTTCCGCGTTCCTCAACATGTCGGTGCTGCGTGCCTGCATCGACACGGGCGTTGCCTACCTCGACACCGCCATCCACGAAGAGCCGGGCAAGGTCTGCGAGACCCCGCCGTGGTACGGCAACTACGAATGGAACCACCTGCAAGAGTGCAAACAGAAGAACATCACCGCCATCCTTGGCGTGGGCTTCGACCCGGGTGTCGTCAACGCGTACGCCGCGCTGGCGCAGCAACAGCATTTCGACCGCATTGATTCGATCGACATTCTCGACGTCAATGCCGGCTCCCATGGCAAATACTTCGCCACCAATTTCGATCCGGAAATCAACTTCCGCGAATTCACCGGGCAGGTGTGGAGCTGGCAGAACAGCCAGTGGACCAGCAACACCATGTTCGAAGTCAAACGTACCGACGACCTGCCGGTAGTCGGCTCGCAAAACCTCTACCTCACCGGCCACGATGAAGTGCACTCGCTGTCGAAAAACCTCGACGTGCCCAACGTGCGGTTCTGGATGAGCTTTGGCGAGCACTACATCAACGTGTTCACCGTGCTGAAAAACCTCGGCCTGCTCTCGGAAAAACCGGTCAAGACCGCCGAAGGCCTGGAAGTGGTGCCGTTGAAAGTGGTCAAGGCCGTGCTGCCCGACCCGTCATCGCTTGCCCCGGGCTACACCGGCAAGACCTGCATCGGCGACCTGGTCAAAGGCACCAAAGGCGGCCAACCACGCGAGATGTTCATCTACAACGTGGCCTGCCATGAAGAAGCCTTTGCCGAGACCGACAGCCAGGGCATCTCCTACACCGCAGGCGTACCACCGGTAGCCGCAGCGCTGCTGGTTGCGCGTGGTGAATGGGATGTGAAGCACATGGCCAACGTCGAGGAACTGCCGGCTGAGCCGTTCCTGAAAGCGCTGGACGTGATGGGCTTACCGACTCGGATCAAGGACGAGAACGGTGATCGGGCTTGGGATGCGATTGCCTGAATAGGTGATTGCTGACTGACAAAAAATGCGCCCCCAGGGGCGCATTTTTTGTTTGGGCAAGCACACCACAATCCACGCAAGATAATCGCCAATCCATCTAAGCAACTGTCAATTCTCACAGGTTAAGGGCCGCACAAATTCCACTAGTCTGACTCACTTATCCCCTCACCATGTGCGAAAGGAATCGTCATGAGTCCGCAAAAACAAACCAACGACCTCACGGTACATCTGGCCTGGCTGCTCTACAGCATTGCCTGCTATCTGATTTTCCTGACCGTGTTTTTATACCTTATAGGCTTCACTGGTAGCGTGCTGGTGCCCAAAGCCATTAACGATGGGCAACCTGTCAACTGGCCGCTTGCAGCGCTGAGTAACGGCCTGCTGATGATTCTGTTCGCTGCCCAGCATAGCCTCATGGCACGTAGAAGCTTCAAGAACACAATGACCACACTCATTCCCCCCGTGGCTGAACGTTCCACCTATGTGCTGCTCAGCAGCCTGGTGCTTGGGTTGATGTTCTGGCTGTGGCAACCCATTCCATACACCGTCTGGGAGGTTGAAGCGGCTTGGGCCAAGGCACTGTTGTCAGGTGTGTTCTGGCTGGGCTGGGGCATGGTGTTGCTGGCAACCTTCCTGATCAGTCACTTCGAGCTGTTCGGGTTAAAACAGGCCGTTGATCATTGGCGAAACACCCCACAAAAGGCGGCGATATTTAAAACGCCGCTGCTCTAACGTGTCGTGCGTCACCCGATGTACCTGGGATTTTTGATCGCTTTCTGGGCAACCCCGCATATGACGGCAGGCCATCTGTTGTTTGCGCTGGGGATGTCGGTTTATTTGTTCGTGGGTGCCCGTTTCGAAGAAAGGGATCTGGTGCAGCTGTTTGGTGAGCGGTATCGACGCTACAGGCGTGAGGTGGGCATGATTGTGCCGCGCCTCAAAAAGCCACGTCGCTAGATTCCTGCAGGAGCGAGTTTGCTCGCGAAGATCGTCAAGGATGACGCAGGCAGCCTGGATGAACGCTGGGCATCTGCCGGATGCTGAAGGCGCGCAGTTGCTGGTAGACAAAGTCTTGGTGAAGCCTGCCCCGCCGCATAAAGCCAGGCCGTACACCACTCCCCAGAACACTGAAGATGCAAATGTGGGAGGGGGCTTGCTCCCGATAGCGGTGCGTCAGTCAATTAATTTATATCTGACACACGGCTATCGGGAGCAAGCCCCCTCCCACATTGTGTTTTTATAGCGCCTGTTGATCAGCGTTCCACTCGCCCCTAGAACACCGACCACCCAATCCGCTCACTCAACAATTCCAACGCCTTCATCCCCGCCAGCGAGTTCCCTGCCGCGTTCAACTCCGGCGACCACACGCACACCGTAAACTGCCCCGGTACCACCGCGACGATCCCCCCGCCTACCCCGCTCTTGCCCGGCAACCCAACGCGATAGGCAAAATTGCCCGCCTCGTCATACAGCCCGCTGGTGGCCATGATCGAGTTGACCTGCTTGGTCTGGCGCGCTGTCAAAATCTGCTCGCCACTGTGGGCACTCACGCCTTCATTGGCCAAGAAACTGAAGGCCCGGGCCAAGTCCAGGCAGCTCATCTGCAGCGCGCAATAGTTGAAGTAGCTGTGCAGCACCGCGTCCACATCGTTATGGAAGTTGCCGAAGGATTTCATCAGGTAGGCCATGGCCGCATTGCGCGCACCGTGCTGGGCTTCGGATTCGGCGACCACGCTGTTGACCAGGATCTGCGGGTTGCCCGACAGGCGCCGTACAAAGTCGCGCATCGATAAGATCGGCACCGCAAAGCGCGATTGGTTGATGTCGCAGATCACCAGAGCGCCGGCATTGATAAACGGATTGCGCGGGCGGCCGCGTTCGAATTCCAGTTGCACCATGGAGTTGAACGGCTGCCCCGAAGGTTCGTGGCCCAGGCGTTCCCAGATGCTCTCGCCGCCGTGATCGATAGCCTGCACCAGGCTGAAGACCTTGGAGATGCTTTGCACCGAGAACAGTGTGTCGGCATCACCGGCGCTGTAGGCCGTGCCATCGTTGCCGTAGACCGCAATGCCCAGTTGGTCGGCGGGCACGTCGGCCAGCGCAGGGATGTAGTCGGCCACATTGCCGAGGCCGATCAGGGGGCGCACTTCGTCGAGAATCGACTCGAGCAGCGCCTGCATATCTTGTCCTGTCATCTTTGTTTAAATCAGTGATAAGCGAGGCGCGGAGGATACGTTAATGAGCGCGGAAGCCCCACACAATCTCTACCACCCGCTCTGCAATCACCACATACACCAGGATCAATAACACTTGCAACGCCAGGTGATAAGGCAACCTGGCGAGTCGGCGGATACCGTCACTGACATTCAACAACATCAACAACGCCGACAGGATAATCAGCCCCCAACCAGCGACGTTGGAAGCGAACACCCCGATAAATAACTCACGCCGCCCCATCAACGTATCGGTACCCGCTGCAAACAACAGCGCGCACACCAACAGGTTCTTCACGTTGTCGAAAATCTGGGTGCTCAGGTCGTTTTCCAGCAACGCCAGATACCGCGTCCATAAGCTGCGCATACTTGAGTACCGATTGGGAGGGCTCGTCACTCAAGGTAGTTCATTTGCAGGCGCTGTCGAGCCAAGGCGAGGCATTAGAAATGCGCCACGTCCGAGGACAGGTTTTTAGAGGCCTTATCTATAAACGCTCTCCATTTGAGATCGAAGCCAAAAAACAGCTTCTATAATAATCAATCATAATTATTCTTTAATTTTATAATTAGGTTAGAACCAATCGGCATTTTACAGATTCGCCCGTGAGCCCTACTTTCATGCGACGGACCGACCCCCTGCCCGGTGGAGGCTTGTTTACCGACCTCGACAAGGACCTGACCATGAGCATCGAATTCATCGGCTATATCGGCGGCCATCACGCCTCGGAAATCCACCCGCGCAGCGGCCCGACTCTGCAACCGGACTACGTTGAAAGCGTCGCCCGTGCCCACGAAACGGCGGGGTTCGACCGCGCCCTGGTGGCATTCCATTCCAACAGCCCGGACAGCACGTTGATCGCGGCCCATGCGGCCAGCGTCACCACCCGACTGCAATTTCTTATCGCCCACCGCCCGGGCTTTGCCCAGCCCACCCTGGCTGCCCGCCAGTTCGCCACGCTGGATGTGTTCAACGGAGGGCGTACCGCCGTGCACATCATCACCGGTGGCGATGACAACGAACTGCGTGCCGATGGCAGTCATATCGGCAAGGATGAACGCTATGCGCGCACCGACGAGTACCTGAGCGTGGTGCGCCAGGAATGGACCAGCGAGCATCCCTTCGACTTCACCGGCACGTACTACCAAGTGCAAGGCGCGCACTCCACGGTGAAGTCGCCGCAACAACCGCATATTCCACTGTACTTTGGCGGCTCCTCAGCTGCTGCGATCGCAGTGGCCGGCAAGCACGCGGATGTGTATGCGCTGTGGGGGGAGACCTATGAACAGGTACGCGAAGTGGTGACCCAGGTGCGGGCAGAAGCGGCCAGGCATGGGCGTACGATTCGCTTCAGTTTGTCTCTACGGCCGATCCTCGCCGAGACCGAGGAACTGGCGTGGCAACGTGCCGAGCAGATTCTGCAGCAGGCCACAGCACTGGCCGAGCAGCATGGCTTTGTGCGCCGTGAACCGCCGAATGAAGGCTCGCGGCGGTTGCTGGCGGCGGCGGCACAGGGGTCGCGGCTGGATAAGCGTTTGTGGACCGGGATCGCCGGGTTGCTCGGGGCACAGGGCAACTCCACTTCGTTGGTGGGCACCGCAGAACAAGTTGCAGAGGCACTGTTGGATTACTACGACCTGGGGATTACCACTTTCCTGATTCGCGGGTTTGATCCGCTCAATGATGCGATCGACTATGGCAAGAAGTTGATTCCCCTCACCCGCCAGTTGGTCGCAGAGAGGGAACAGACCCAGCAAGTGGCTTAAGAACAATGTGGGGGGGGGCTTGCTCCCTCCCACATTTGATTTGCTGCGCACTCAGGATCAGTTCTTGTAGTCAGTATCAGTGCGCTCCAACTGGCGTACCAGCGCATTCCAATGCCGTGCCACGCCCGGCCCTTCCCCATTGCTGAACACCTTGGCCTGCTGCTCGACCTTGGCTACCACCTCTGCGGGCGGGAAAACCAACTCGGCATTCCCCGCCGCCTGCGCAGCAATCTGGATATTGCACGCGCGCTCCAGGCCTTGCAGTTGCTGAAAGGCGTGCTCAACGCTGACACCCGCCGTCAACAAGCCATGGTTACGCAGGATCATCACGCTCTTGTCGCCCAAATCCGCGACCAGCCGCTCGCGCTCGTCCAGGTCCAGGGCCACGCCTTCATAGCCGTGGTAGGCCACGCGCCCTGAGAACGCAATGGCGTGCTGGGAGATCGGCAGCAAGCCGCCCTTCTGCGCCGACACGGCAATACCGTCGCGGGTATGGGTGTGCAGTACCGCTTGCAAATCGTGGCGCGCGCCGTGAATGGCACTGTGGATCACATAACCGGCGTAGTTGATGCCGAGGCCCGTAGGGTCATCGACGAGAGTGCCGTCCAGATCGACCTTAACCAGGTTGGACGCAGTGATTTCATCGAACAACAGCCCAAAGGCGTTAATCAGGAAATGCTCATCGGGCCCCGGCACACGGGCCGAGAAATGGGTATAGATATGGTCGGTCCACTTGTACAGGGCCGCCAGGCGATAGGCGGCGGCCAGTTTGACACGCACCTCCCATTCCTCTGGCGTAACACGTTGGCGGACAGTATTGGAAACACTCGATAGCGAGGTGACGCTGCTCATGACAAAACTTCCTGGATGGCCTTAAGGACGTCAGGCCAGCCTAGGGGAAGCAAAAAAATAATAAAAAGCACATTTTAATCTAAGCTAATTATTATTTTTTTTCATATCACGCCACTTCCCGAACCTTATGCAAAGAAGCCGCCACCCATTGCCCGAACGCATCCACCGGCCCTTGCAGGTTGCCGAGAAAGTGCGGATAGATCAGCCACAAATCCATCACCGGTTTGAAATCCTTGAGCGGCATCACTGCCAGGTGCTCACGCTGAGCGCTGCGTTCCAGCAACGGACGTGGCACCAGGCCAAGGCCCAGCCCATCCGCCACCAGGCCCAGTTGCAACTCGGTGCCGAAGGTTTCCAGGTTGACCCGCAACGCCAGGCCCTGGTCCGACAAGGTGCGCTGCAACCCGGCACGGAAGCCGCAACCATCCGGGTTGAGGATCCAGCCGTTCTGGTACACGTCCGCCAGCTTGCACGGCTTCTTCGGCAACTGCGCTTTGGCACAGACCACCACCAGCTCCATCTTGCCGATGGACTCGCCGACAATGTTGTCCGGGAAAATCTTGCCCGCCGGGAACAACGCCACCGCCGCATCCAGTTCGCCGCGTTCGATCTTGCCGACCAATTGGCTGCCCCAGCCGGTGGCAACCTGGGCGCGCAGGTCGGCGTATTCAGTGCGCAGGTGCTTGAGCGCATCCAGCAACACCACATCGCCAATGGTTTGCGGGACGCCCAGGCGTAACACGCCGGTGGGCGGTGCATCAGTGGCCACCAGTTCGCGCAGGGCATCCATCTCGCGCAGGATCAGCCGGCATTGTTCATAGACGCGGGTGCCGATCAGCGTCGGCTTGAGGGGTTTGGTGTTGCGGTCGAACAGCTCCACCCCCAGCGCCTGCTCGAAGTTCTGCACACGGCGGGTAATAGCCGGCTGGGTCAGTTGCAACGACTCGGCGGCATGGCTGATGGACTGGCAACGAATCACTTCGACAAAGGCATCGATATCGTCAATTTTCATTTGGGCCGCACATAGAGATCAGTCATTAAGATGTGCGTGAAGCATAGTTGTCGCGCACCGCTCTGGATAGCCCGCCTTGGGATCGATAACGTCTAACGCTATTCACGGCGGTTCTAAATTACCTGTGGCTATAAGCTAATCATTAAAAAATAGCATATTAACTATAAACATTATGCTTATATAAACCCATCACAACAGCACGATGGAATGGTCATGCCCCAGGCCCGACACCCCGAAAGACTCAGAGCCTTCATAGGCGCCCTGGCGGAATTGATCGAC
The DNA here is from genome assembly GCF_023127835.1 of Pseudomonas sp. B329. NCBI lineage: Bacteria > Pseudomonadati > Pseudomonadota > Gammaproteobacteria > Pseudomonadales > Pseudomonadaceae > Pseudomonas > Pseudomonas sp. B329. The sequence continues at coordinate 46,310 of NZ_SPKP01000018.1, forward strand.
GCCAACCCACGTGAAGGCGACCTGCTGCACCGCGGCGGCAAGCTGCTGGCGCAACTGGTCAGCCGTGATGACTGGCTCCCCGACGAGTTCGCCCAGCCCGATCCCGAGCGCTATCAGCAATTTTTGCTGCATGCCGATTCGCGCCAGCGTTTCAGCCTGGTCAGTTTTGTGTGGGGGCCAGGGCAAAGCACGCCGATTCATGACCATCGGGTGTGGGGGCTGATCGGCATGTTGCGGGGCGCTGAGTTTACCCAGGGCTTTGCTCGTGCGCCCGACGGCAGCCTGGTGGCGCACGGCTCACCCGTCCAGCTGCTGCCGGGCCAGGTCGAGGCGGTATCGCCCAAGATCGGCGATATCCATCAGGTCAGCAATGCCCACCGCGATCAGGTGTCCATCAGCATCCATGTATACGGCGCCAATATCGGTGCGGTACGCCGTGCGGTGTACCAACCCGACGGCAGCGAAAAATTGTTTATCTCCGGTTATTCCAACGCCACGCTCCCGAACATCTGGGACCTGTCCAAAGAAAAGAGCCCTGCCCTATGACCACCGTATCGACCCGCAGCTTTGCCCAGATTCGCCAGGCCCTGTTGGACCGTGAGGAGCTGGCGTTGATCGACGTGCGTGAAGAGGCGCCGTTTGCCGAGTCCCACCCGTTGTTCGCCGCCAATATCCCGCTGTCCAAGCTGGAACTGGAGGTGTACGCACGCATTCCACGCCGCGATACCCAGGTCACCCTGTATGACAACGGTGAAGGGCTGGCCAGCCGCGCTGCCGAACGTCTACTTGAGCTGGGCTACACCCAGGTCAGCCTGCTTGAGGGGGGACTGGACGGGTGGCGCCGCGCGGGTGGCGAGCTGTTTATCGACGTCAACGTGCCGAGCAAAGCCTTTGGCGAGCTGGTGGAAAGCCAGCGCCACACGCCATCCCTGGCCGCCGAAGAAGTCCAGGCCCTGCTCGACAGCCAGGCCGATGTGGTGGTGCTCGATGCCCGCCGTTTCGACGAATACCAGACCATGAGTATTCCAACCGGTATCAGCGTGCCGGGTGCCGAGCTGGTCTTGCGCGCCCGCGAACTGGCGCCAGACCCGGCCACGCGCATTATCGTCAACTGCGCCGGGCGCACCCGCAGCATTATTGGTACCCAGTCGTTGATCAATGCCGGCCTTCCCAACCCGGTCGCGGCGCTACGCAACGGCACCATCGGCTGGACCCTGGCCGGGCAAACACTTGCCCACAGCCAAGCCCGCCGCTTCGCGCCAACGCCAGAGGAACATCGCCAACCCGCCGCCGAGGCTGCACGCCGCGTTGCCGACAAGGCCCGTGTCGGCCGCGCCACCCTTGGCGATCTACACCACTGGCAGCAGGACACGACGCGCACCACCTACCTGTTCGATGTGCGCACCCCGGAAGAATTCGAAGCCGGGCACCTGCCCGGGGCACGCGCCACACCCGGCGGGCAACTGGTGCAGGAAACCGACCACGTCGCCAGCGTACGCGGTGCGCGCCTGGTGCTGGTCGATGATGACGGCGTGCGTGCCAATATGTCCGCCTCCTGGCTGGCTCAGTTGGGTTGGCAAGTGCACGTGCTGGATGATCTGCAAGCCGAGCACTTCAGCGAACGCGGCGGGTGGGTCGCGCCAGTGCCTGCGCCACCCCAGGCCGAACTGATCAGCCCGCACACCCTCGCCGACTGGCTGGGCCATGGTGACACCGTGGTGCTGGACTTCACCGCGAGCGCCAATTACGTCAAACGCCATATCCCCGGTGCCTGGTGGGTGCTGCGTGCGCAACTGCCCCAGGCCCTGGCCAAGGTGCCGCGTGCCCAGCGCTACGTATTGACCTGCGGCAGCAGCCAATTGGCACGCCTGGCGGTGGCCGAGGTGCAAGCGCTGACCGGCCAGCAGGTGTTCGTGTTGCAGGACGGCACTGCCGCCTGGATCGCCGCGCAACTGCCCCTGGAGGAAGGCGAAACCCACCTCGCCTCACCGCGTATCGACCGCTACCGTCGCCCCTACGAAGGCACCGACAACCCACGGGAAGCCATGCAGGCTTACCTGGATTGGGAGTTCGGCCTGGTCGAGCAACTGGCCCGCGACGGCACCCATGGTTTCTACGTGATCTGACCTGCTGCTGCATCGTTTTCGCCTATCCGACCCCTTCTCCAGGTGGAGGTATCCCCCTTATCCAACGCCTGGAGTGTGTCCCATGCTGTACGCCATCCCTTTCAAACACCTGCTACTGGGCGCCGCCCTGGCCCTCGGCCTGCTGTCCAGCGTACAGGCTGCTGACCTGCAACCGCTGCGCGTGGCCAACCAGAAATCCACGATCAAGGCGCTGCTGGAAGCCTCTGGCGAAACCCGCAACGTGCCCTACGAAATCAAGTGGTCGGAATTCCCCTCGGCCTCGCCCTTGGGCGAAGCGCTGAATGCCGGCGCCGTTGATGTCGGCGCCCTCGGTGACGCTCCTTATGTGTTCGCCCTGGGCGCCGGCGCATCGCTCAAAGTGATCAGCATCATCCATGCACAAGGGCGTAACACCACCGCGCTGCTGGTGCCCAAGGACTCGCCGATCAAGACCGCGGCCGATCTCAAAGGCAAAAAAATCGTCACCGGGCGCGGCTCCATCGGGCATTACCTGGCGATCAGGGCCCTGAACGATGCGGGCCTGAGCACTCAGGATGTGCAGTTCATATTCCTGCTGCCTGCCGAATCGCGGCTGGTGCTGGACAACGGCACTGCAGACGCCTGGGCCACCTGGGACCCGTACACCACCGTGGTCACCTCACAGAGCAACGCTCGCGTGCTGGTCAGCGGTAAACACCTGCTGAGCAATCACCTGTACTTCGCTGCGACCGGCCAGGCCATTGCCGACAAGCGCGCGCAACTGGACGACTTTGTCGCACGGGTTGACCGCGCCTACGCTTGGGCCAACGCCCACCCCGATGAGTATGCCGCCGCCCAGGCCAGGATCACCGGCTTGCCGCTGGCCGTGCATATCGAAGTGGCCAAGGACACTCACCTGTCGCCGGTCGCGATTGACGACGCGGTGATCAGCGGCCTGCAAGCCACCGCCGACACGTATGTAAAAGAGGGGCTGCTGCCCAATCGCATCGATGTCTCCCAAGGCTTCGACCCAAGCTTTAACGCCAAGCGTGCCACCCTCGACCAGGCCTCGCGCTAAAGAGGGATGCAGTGCGAGCCCCGCTCAAGGCTAGACACCCTCCCACACTTGACCGAGTACATGCTGATGACTCACTCGTCTCTACGCGCTGTAGACGTCGTCGATTTCGACACCACGCTCACCCGCCTCAGCGCCGAACTGGCCGGGACCGCTCATGTCTATGACGAAAGCGGCGCCTTCCCCCACGCCAACTTCAACCTGTTGCACCAACACGGCCTGGTCGCCCTCACCGTCCCCAGCGCCCTCGGCGGCGGCGGTGCCAGCCTGGCACAGGCGCGCAAGGCCATCAGCGCCGTCGCCAAGGGCGAGCCATCCACCGCGCTGATCCTGGTGATGCAGTACCTGCAACACGCCCGCCTGCAAGACAGCAAAACCTGGCCCCGGCACCTGCGCGTACGCATCGCCGAGGACGCGGTGCGCAACGGTGCGCTGATCAATGCCCTGCGCGTCGAGCCGGACCTGGGCACACCGGCCCGTGGCGGTTTACCCGCCACCACCGCCGTGCGCACCGTTGACGGCTGGCGTATCAGCGGGCGCAAACTCTACTCCACCGGCAGCCATGGATTGAGCTGGTTCAGCGTATGGGCGCGCAGCGACGACGCAGACCCGCTGGTGGGCGCCTGGCTGGTGGCCAAGGACAGCCCCGGCGTGAGCATCATCGACACCTGGGATCACCTGGGTATGCGCGCCACTTGCAGCCACGAGGTGGTGCTCGACAACGTACTGGTGCCACTGGACCACGCCGTCAGCGTCAGCCCCTTTAACGCGCCGCAGCCGGAGCTGGATGGCGAAGGCTTGCTGTGGATGTCGGTGCTGCTGTCGTCGGTTTACGACGCGGTGGCCCAGGCGGCGCGGGACTGGTTGGTGAATTGGCTGCAAGAGCGCAAGCCATCCAACCTGGGTGCTGCGCTGTCCACTTTGCCGCGCTTTCAGGAAACCGTCGGCCATATCGACACCTTGCTGTTCGCCAATCGCAGCCTGCTTGAGGCTGCCGCTCAAGGCCACACGCCGACCGCCAACGCCGCACAATTGAAATACCTGGTGACCGGTAACGCGATCCGCGCCGTCGAGCTGGCCATCGAAGCCTCGGGCAACCCAGGCTTGTCACGCCATAGCCCACTGCAACGGCATTACCGCGATGTGCTGTGCAGCCGCGTGCATACCCCACAAAACGACGCCGTGCTGCAAGGTGTCGGCAGAGCCGTGTTTACCCAACACCAGAAGGAGCGCCCATGAGCCACGTGATAATTGCCAGCCAGTTGGACGAAGACTTCAACCAGGTCATTCGCGAACGACTGGCGCCGCTGCACCCCCAAGCTCAGGTGATCGGTGTGCCGGTGGGTGCGCCGAACGACCTGCCACCCCAGGCCAATATCCTGCTGTTGCGCCCGATCAATGTGCGCGGCTATATCGCCCCCGACACGCCCCCACCGGGCTGGCCCTACGGCGCGCAATGGGTGCACCTGGTGTCATCGGGCATCGACTTCTACCCGCAGTGGCTGTTCAACGGCCCGCCTGTGAGCACGTCCCGGGGCAGCGCGGCCGACAACCTGGCCGAATTCGCCCTGGCAGCAATCTTTGCCGCCGCCAAACACCTGCCGGACATCTGGGTGAAAGACTCGCAGTGGAATTTCACCGCCCTGCGCCCGCTCAAAGGTACCACCCTGGGTATCTTGGGCTTTGGGGCGATTGGCGAAAGCCTGGCGCAAAAAGCCCTGGGCCTTGGCCTCAAGGTGATCGCGCTGCGTCAGAGCCAGGCTCCGTTCAGCGCCGGCGTGGAGGCCGCCACTGACATCCACGACCTGTTCGCCCGCGCCGACCACCTGGTGGTGGCGGCACCACTGACCGAGGCAACGCGGCACGTTATCAACCGTGACGTACTGGGCAGCGCCAAGCCGGGGCTGCACCTGATCAACATCGCACGCGGTGGCTTGCTGGATCAGGAGGCGCTGCTGGAGGCGCTGGATAACGGGCAGATCGGGCTGGCATCGCTCGACGTGACCGAGCCGGAGCCGTTGCCGGACGGGCATCCGCTGTATACCCATCCCAGGGTGCGGTTGTCGCCGCATACGTCGGCGATCTCTACCAACAGCAAGGAGGAGATTGCGGATACGTTCCTGGCGAATCTGGAGCGGTATGTGGCGGGCCTTGAATTAACCAACGTTGCAAACGCCTGACGCTATTCAAATTACAGGAGCTGGCTGGCCTGCTCCCACACGTATCAGCAACCGCCAGCCAGGCGTTCACGCAGGAACTCGACCAACGCCTGTACCGGCCGTGAACTCTGCCGGTGCTGGGGGTACACCGCCGACAACGTCAGGGCTTCGGGCGCGAACTCGTCCAATACGCTGACCAGGCGACCGTCCTTCAATGCCTCGCCGACTATGAACGTCGGCAGGTAGGTAACCCCCAGCCCGGCAATGGCGGTATCACGCAGCAAATCGCCGTTGTTGACCCGCATGCGCCCGCTCACATTCAGCGCTTGCAGCTTGCCTTTGAAACGCCATTGCACCTGGCGGCCGTGACCGTAGGGCAGGCAATCGTGGTCGGCAAGGTCGTCAGGTTTTTGCGGCGTGCCGCGCAACGCCAGGTAATCGGGGCTGGCGCAATACACCCTCGGGATGCTGGCGATACGGCGGGCGATCAAGGTGGAGTCTTCCAGGGTGCCGATCCGCAGCACCAAGTCGTAGCCTTCGCCGATCAGGTCTACCGGGCGGTCGCTGAGATCAACCTCCACCGACACGTCGGGATAGCGCTGCAGGAACAGCGGCAGCAGGCAACCCAAGTGCGCCATGGCAAACGAAAGCGGCGCACTGAGGCGAATCGTGCCGCGCGGTTCGCTGTTCTGCCCGGCAATGCCCTGCTCCACCTGCTCGACATCACTGAGCAGGCGCAAGGCGGATTCGTAGTAACTCTGGCCCAGTGGCGTGACATCCAGGCGCCGCGTGGAGCGATTGAGCAGGCGCACGCCCAGGCGTTCTTCCAGCTGGATCAGGCGGCGGCTGACAAATTGCTTGGACAGGCCCAGTTGCTCGGCGGCGGCGGTGAAACTGCCGGACTCCATGACCTGACAGAACAGGCGCATGTCTTCGAAGGGGTTCATTGTCGCTACTCAGTGGACGATGGGCTGTTTTATAACCTGCCAGTGGCCACGCCACAAACCAAAAATGTGAACACAATCAAATGTGGGAGGGGGCTTGCTCCCGATAGCGGTGGGTCAGACACAACAGCGCTGACTGTTACACCGCTATCGGGAGCCCCCCCTCCCACAGGGATTACCTACAAGTTTCGAGAACCGGTTATTTGGCAGTAAACGCCGAGTAGCTGTTCATCAGATTGCGGTAGTTGGGGATGCGCGGCGACAGCAGGTTGGCCAGACCTTCCATGTCGTTGCGCCAGTCCACTTGCAGCTCGCAGGCCACCGAGAACCAGTTCACCAGTTGCGCACCGGCGGCGGTCATACGTGCCCAGGCAGCTTGTTGCACGGTCTCGTTGAAGGTGCCGGAGGCGTCAGTGACCACAAACACCTCGAAGCCTTCGGCCAGGGCGCACAGGGTCGGGAAGGCAACGCACACATCCGTCACCACACCAGCAATGATGATCTGCTTACGGCCGGTGGCCTTGACGGCCTTGACGAACTCTTCATTGTCCCAGGCGTTGATCTGGCCAGGGCGAGCGATGTACGGCGCGTCCGGGAACAGTGCCTTGAGTTCCGGAACCAGTGGGCCGTTGGGGCCGCTTTCAAAGCTGGTGGTCAGGATGGTCGGCAGGTTGAAGAACTTGGCTACGTCGGCCAGGGCCAACACGTTGTTCTTGAACTCGTTGGGGGAAAAATCCTGCACCAGGGAGATCAGACCGGTTTGGTGATCGACCAGCAGTACAACGGCGTCATCTTTGTTCAAGCGCTTGTAAGTCATGGGTTAACTCCTTCGATTTGCTGATTAAAAGGCAAAGCACGAGCAGCCGAACGCGCCCCAGAAACCCTGGAAGTCGCTGACCGGCACGCTGGAAAGACGGGCTTTTTCATGGCTGTGGGCGTGTACGCCGCACGGGCCGCTGCACTGATGTACCTGCGCCTGCATCGGCGAAGTCGGGCGCCAGTGCCCCGGCACCTTGGCCACCGGCGACCAGTCCGGCAGCACCGGCACGCGCGGCGGGGCGTAATCTTCGAAGTCGCCAGCGCCGTAGACGACCTTGCCGCCGACCACGGTGAGTACCGACTCGATCCACTTGATGGCTTCTTCATCGACACTGAAGAAGTCCGCCGACAACGCGGCCACGTCCGCCAACTGGCCGACCTTGATCTGGCCTTTCTTGCCCTGCTCGGACGAGAACCAGGCGCTGCCGTGGGTAAACAACTCCAGCGCGGTAAGGCGCGGCAAGCCCTCGGCGTGCAGCTCCAGACCGCCGACCGTGCGGCCGCTGACCATCCAGTACAACGAGGTCCAGGGGTTATAGCTGGAGACCCGCGTGGCATCGGTGCCCGCCCCTACCGGCACGCCTTCGGCCAACATGCGTTTGATCGGTGGCGTGGCTTCGGCGGCCTTGGCGCCATAGCGCTCGACAAAGTACTCACCCTGGAACGCCATGCGATCCTGGATCGCAATACCACCGCCGAGGGCGCGCACCCGTTCGATGTTTTTCGGGGTGATGGTTTCGGCATGGTCGAAGAACCACGGCAGGCCATTGAACGGAATGTCACGGTTGACCTTCTCGAACACGTCGAGCATACGCGAGATGGATTCGTCGTAAGTGGCGTGCAGGCGGAACGGCCAGCGCTGTTCCACCAGGTGGCGCACCACCGGTTCCAGCTCCTGTTCCATGGTCAGCGGCAGGTCCGGACGTGGTTCGAGGAAGTCTTCGAAGTCCGCAGCGGAGAACACCAGCATCTCCCCGGCACCGTTGTGGCGCAGGTAGTCGTCACCCTGATGCAGGGTGACGCTGCCGGTCCAGTTCTTGAAGTCGCTGAGTTCTTCCTTGGGCTTTTGGGTGAACAGGTTGTAGGCGATGCGCACCGTCAACTGCTGGTCCTTGGCGAGTTGCTCGATCACCGCGTAATCGTCCGGGTAGTTCTGGAAACCACCGCCGGCATCGATAGCGCTGGTCAGGCCCAGGCGATTGAGTTCGCGCATGAATTGGCGGGTGGAGTTGACCTGATATTCCAGCGGCAGTTTCGGGCCTTTGGCCAAGGTCGAATACAAAATCATCGCGTTGGGCCGCGCCACCAGCATCCCGGTGGGGTTGCCGTTGCTGTCACGTACGATCTCGCCGCCCGGTGGGTTCGGCGTGTCCTTGGTGTAGCCGGCCACGCGCAGCGCCGCACGGTTGAGCAAGGCGCGGTCGTACAGGTGCAGCACGAACACCGGCGTATCCGGCGCGGCCTGGTTGAGTTCTTCCAGGGTGGGCATGCGTTTTTCGGCGAACTGGAATTCGTTCCAGCCGCCGACCACGCGCACCCATTGCGGCGTGGGGGTACGGTCGGCCTGGTCCTTGAGCATGCGCAAGGCATCGGCCAGGGACGGCACACCCTCCCAGCGCAGTTCGAGGTTGTAGTTCAGCCCGCCACGGATCAGGTGCAGGTGCGAGTCGTTGAGGCCGGGGATGACGGTGCGGCCCTTGAGGTCGATCACCAGGGTGCCGTTGCCGCGCAGGGCCATGGCCTCGCCGTCAGTGCCGACAGCGACGAAGCGCCCGTCGCGAATGGCGACGGCGCTGGCACGTGGGTTTTCCCGGTCCACGGTGTGGAACTGGCCATTGAACAGAATCAGATCGGCGTTCATAGGGTTTCCTTTACAGAGGCTTCAAGCCAGGGAGCGAACAGGCGGGTGGCTGCCGGCATCAGCAGGTACACCACCAACAGCACGATGGTGAGGGTGACCAAAAAGGTCGAGACCACGTAGTTGGACAAAAACGGATGCAGCCGCAGGATCGGCCCCCAGATAAAGGGCAGCAGCAAGGTTTGCGGCAGGATCACAAGCAGGCTGACCACCGCCTGCTTCCAGCGCGGCGGCTTGGCGGCGCCGTCGGCCTGAGGGGCGAACCAGAACTCATTGGCGCCGCCGATTTCAGTCTGATCGCCGTCAGCCAGCATCGGCGCGGCTTCGTCGATCAGGGCCTGGCGTTGTGGGGAGTCGAGCCACAGTTCCAGGGCATCGGTGGAGCTATAGCGCAATACGCAGGTGAACAGGGCCGTGCCGTTTTGCTGGCTGCGCACCACGTCGACGCCCAGGTGGCCGGGGCGTTCGCCAGCGATACGCACGATGCGGCGTAGCCAGGCTTCGTACTCTGTTTCACGGCCGGGCTTGACCCGGTGCTTGACGACCAGCGTGACGACTTCGTCAGAGCTGGTTTTAGGTGTTGGGTCCATGATTGGGTGACTCCCCCGCAGGATTGAGCGATGGGAGGAGTTTGCCGGGCCGGGGGTACTGGGAATTGGATGTATGTGCTGTCTGGGTTTCTGTGGGAGGAGATCACCGACAGTCACTTGGCAGTCAGCTCGCCGCCATATGCTCGGCAATCCGCCCGCGTAGCCAGCGCTCCGCCGGGTCATTGTCATGCACCCCGCTCCAGACCATCGACAGCTCCGCCGCATCAATCGCAAACGGCGGATCCTCGGCCCGCAAGCGGGTGCCTTCGGTCAACGCGCACGCTGCGTAGTCCGGCACGGTCGCGATGATCTGTGTACCCGCCAGCAACGCGCGCAACCCGCTGAACTGCGGCACCGCCAGCACCACCCGCCGCGAGCGACCGATGCGCGCCAGGTCCAAATCGATATTGCCGCTCAAGTCCCCTGAAAACGACACCATTGCATGGGGCCTGGCGCAGTAGTCATCCAGACTCAGCGGCGCCTCACCGTCATCCCCGCGCAACACCTTGCAGGGAATATCCCGCAGTTTCTTACGTTTGGCATTGGCCGGCAGTTCGGTGGTGTAGCTCACCCCGACCGAAATTTCGCCGCTGGCCAGCAGCGATGACATCAACAGGTAATTGGCCCGGCGCACCACCACGATGATGCCCGGGGCCTCCTCGCGCAATTGGCTGAGCAACGCGGGAAACAGCCCGAACTCGGCGTCATCGGACAGGCCAATGCGAAACACCGCGCAACTGGTGGAAGGGTCGAAATCCTTGGCGCGGCTGACGGCGCCGGAGATGGTGTCCATGGCCGGTTGCAGCTCCTTGAGTATTGCCACCGCACGTGGCGTGGGCTCCATGCCGCGACCGTTGCGCAGCAACAACGGGTCGTCGAACAAATCGCGCAGACGGCCCAGCGCCGCGCTGACCGCCGGTTGGCCCATGAAGAGCTTCTCGGCGACCCGGGTCAGGTTTTTTTCGAACATCAGGGCCTCGAAAATCACCAGCAGGTTCATATCGACGCGACGCAGGTCGTTGCGGTTCATGGCGGTATCCAGACAATTTGCAGAGGGCAAGCAAAGCATGCCCCGCACGCCTGCGATTGCATAGCCGTGCTGTCTTTTATGCGACGGCACCTGGCGAAATTAACAACGATTAACTCGTCAGCCAGGCGGCCCGGCAACAAGATAAGCCGCGTCTACACTGCATCCATTCACGGGAACGCTCCCATCGACTGCGGATATTTGTCATGGCCCGACTTGAGCAATATGCCCCTCGTTTGTCCGCCACCGGTGGCCTGTGCCCCCGGCGCGAGCGCATCGCCAAGCAATTGATCCTCGCCAATCTCGGCGAAAGCCTGGCCATCGCCGACCTGGCCCAGGCCTGCGCCTTGTCGCGCAGCCATTTCTCCCGCGCCTTCAAATGCACCACCGGGGTGTCGCCCCAGGAATGGATTCGCCAGCAGCGGATTCTGCGGGCCAAGGAATTGATCACCGGTTCGTCCTTGAGCCTCACGCAAATCAGCCTGGAATGCGGATTCTGCGACCAGGCGCACTTCTGCCATATGTTCACGCGTAGCGAAGGCGTGAACCCGATGACCTGGCGAAATCACCACTCGCGCTCCAAGCCTGCCGTGATCGCCGCCTAGTGGTCGTGACGCAGCTGGAATATGCTGGCCCAACCCCTACTCCAGAACCTGGGCAACCATGACAGACCTGAGCGACCAGGCCGTGCACTTCGGCCCCTACTGCATCCACCCGCGCCAGCGCCTGGTGCTGGAGGCTGGTCGCCCGTTGCGCCTGGGGCGGCGGGCGGTGGATATCCTGCTGATCCTGCTGGAGCAGGCCGGCAATGTGGTGAGCAAGCAGGAGCTGATCGCGCGGGTCTGGCCCACAAGCGTGGTGGAAGACGGCAACCTGCGGGTACACATGGCGGCGTTGCGCAAGGCGCTGGGTGACGGCCAGGCCGGGCAGCGCTATATCGTCACAGTCGCCCAGCGCGGCTACAGCTTTGTTGCGCCACTGAGCATCGAACCGATGACGCTACCCACTGACGGCGCCCCCCAGCGCCCGCGCCATAACCTGCCGCTGCGACGCACGCGAATGATCGGCCGCCAGGCCCTGATCGACGCGCTGGTGCAGCAACTGCCGCAGCAACGCTTCATCACCCTGACCGGCGCCGGTGGCATCGGCAAGACCACCGTGGCCCTGCGTGTCGCCGAATTGCTGATCGGGCATTACCGCGATGGGATTCATCTGCTGGACCTGGCGCCGCTGAGCGCCGCATCGATGATCCTGCCCAATCTCGCCGCCCTGCTCGGCCTCACTCCCGGCGAAAATGCGCCACTGGTCAGCTTCGCCCGCAGCCTGCAGGCGCGCCAGATGCTGCTGGTGATCGATAATTGCGAGCACCTGCTCGACGACATTGCCCTGATCAGCGAAACCCTGTTGCGCCATGCGCCGCACCTGCACATTCTCAGCACCAGCCGCGAAGCCCTGCGCGCCGAGGGTGAACATGTACAACGCCTCGAACCGCTGGCCTGCCCGCCCGCCACCGGCAACCGTGCCCAGGCCCTGGGTTACCCGGCCATGCAGTTGCTGATCGAGCGGGCGATGTCTCATCAGGACAGCTTTGCCCTCAGCGAAGCCGAACTGCCGTTGGCAATCGATATTTGTCAGCGCCTGGACGGCATTCCCCTGGCGATCGAACTGGTCGCCGCGCAGATCGAACGCTTTGGCTTGCAGGGGCTGCTGGTGCAGATGGAGGACAACTTCCGTCTGCTGACCCGCGGGCGACGCAGTGCCCTGCCCCGCCAGCAAACCCTGCGAGCTACGCTCGACTGGAGTTTTGACCTGCTCACCGAATGCGAAAAAATCTGCCTGCGCCGGCTCGCGGTGTTTCGCGGTGGTTTCAGCCTGGTCAGCGCGGCGGCGGTGATCGCCGGGGAAAACATTGCCCCGGCCCAGGTGCTGGGCTCCATCACGCAACTGGTGGCCAAGTCGCTGTTGAACGTGGAAGCCAGCGATGACGAGATGGTTTATCGCCTGCTGGATATTACCCGCACCTATGCCCTGGAAAAGCTCAGCCAGGCGGGCGAGCTGCACGCCACTCGCGAACGCCACGCCGCCAGGTGCCTGGCGCTGATGGAACAGGCGCAAGGCGACTGGGAACTGATCGCCACGCAGCCCTGGCTCGACCGTTACGCACCGCTGCGCGAGGACGTGCGCGCCGCACTCGACTGGAGCTTTACCGAGGAAAACGAGCACCTGTTGGCCATTCGCCTGACAGTCAGTGCGATGCCGCTGTGGCAGGAGCTGTCGTTACTGCGCGAGCACGGCGGTTATGTGCACAAGGCGCTGGCGCTGATTGATCAGGTCAAGGCCCCTTGCACCCAATTGACCCTGCAATTGCAGTTGGCTTTGGGCAGTCTTTCGTACCATGCCTTGGGCCCCGCGCCCCAGACCGTCGCAGCCTTCGTGGGTGCCGCACGCCTGGCCGAAATGAATCAGGACCTGGCCGGCCAGTTGCGTGCGGTCTCAGGCCATATGGCCGTGAACCTGTGTGCCGGACGCTATGCCGAGGCGCTGGAGCAAAGCGTACAGTTCGAGCGCCTCGACCCGCGCACCGAACCGCTGCTGGACCTCAGCGTCCAACGCTTGCGCGCGCTGGGCCAGCACTACATGGGCAATCAGCCGCTTGCTCGTCACCATGCCGAGCAGGTGCTGCAGCGCATGACCCACAGTGGCCACGTGAACCGCTTCGCCCATGGCGTGGGCGTGCAGTACGACCAGAACGTCGCGTCCCTGACCATCTTGGCGAGAATTCTGTGGCTGCAAGGCTTTCCCGAGCGCGCCTGGCGCACCGCCAGCCAGGCGCTGGAGCTGGCGCTGCAGATCAATCACGGCACATCGATTTGCTACACCCTGGCGTTGGCCAGCGTGGTAATCGCCCGCTACAACGGCGCCGAAGACGACGCACACGCGTTGCAAACGCTGCTGCTGGAGCAATCCCACAAGCATTCAGTGCAACTGTTCCAGACCTGGGCCGGGCATTACGCCGGCATCCTGGGTGACAACCATTTGCAGGGTCTGGGACTGATCGAGGATACCTTGATCACACTCGGCTCCCGTGAAGCCGACGCGGCCGCCATCGAAAGGGCACACATTGGCGCTGCCGGCTGGTGCGCCGCGGAAATCCTGCGGGTGCGCGCCGAACAGTTGGCGCGTCAAGGTGATATGCGCGTCGCTGAAGCCCTCTTGCTCCAGGCCCTTGGCCTGGCGCGCCAGCAAGGCGCGCTCGCCTGGGAGCTGCGATGTGCGCACTCCCTGGCGCAACTGTGGCAACAGCAAGGGCGCAGCCTGGCTGCCAGGAACCTGCTGAGCCCGATCCACGCGCAATTTACCGAAGGCTTCGCCACCCAGGACTTAATGCGCGTGCGCGGCCTGCTCGACCAGTTGCAAGACAAACGGCCGGCCTGAAAACGCATCCAGGCAGTCTCCATAACCTTGCTGCAACCGCTGCACCTGGTCCGGATCACGCAATTGTGCCAAAGCATAGCTGCGCACGCAGTTGAGCAACCGGTAGCGCCGCGGGCCAAGACCAGGCTCGATGACCAGCAGCGAGGTATTGACCAGACGCGCCAACAGATAAGTCAGGTCGGCGTGCTCAAGCTCGGTACCGCGTACCATCTCACTCAACGTGGGCAAGCTCACCGCCATCTTGAACAAGCCCAACTGCAAGAACAGCCAGCACTGCGGCAGGCTCAGACGCTCGTAGCTCCAATCCAGGGCCGCGGTCATTGAGCGATGGTGCTCTACCGCTGTGCGGCGACCGCGCGTCAGCCCCAGCAGGCCGCTGCGCAACTGCTGCTGCACTGCGCCGATGCCCAGCGCATCGACCTGGGCGGCCGCCAGCTCGAGGGCCAATGGGATACCGTCCAGGCGTCGACAAATATCGCGCAACGGCGCCAGGTCCTGCGGCCGCAATACAAAATCCTGCTGGCTGGCGCGGGCGCGGGCGACAAACAGCTGCACTGCGGGCCACGCCATGGCCTGCTCGATACTGCGGCACACCGACAGTGAAGGCAGTGCCAGCGCAGGTACACGCAACACCCACTCGCCGGGCGCCAGCAAGGGTTCGCGGCTGCTGATCAGGATACTCACCTCGGGCGCTCTTTCGCGCAGTGTGCGCACCAGCTTTCGACAGGCGCCGAGCAACAGGTCGGCACCGTCGAGCACCAGTAGCAGTTGGCGCGAGGCCAACTGGCGAGACACCTCATCGAGGCTGTCAGTGGGCTTGAACTGCATGACCGTGGCAACGCTGGCAAGCAGTTCGCCAAGGGTTTGCACCTGGGTCAGGTCGAGCCACCACACCCCGTCGCGATAGCGCGGCAACACGCGCTCGGCCAGGACCAGGGCCAGCGTACTTTTGCCGACGCCGGCCACACCGGTGAGGGTCAGCAAGCGTTGCCCGGACAAGCGCCGCGCCAGCAGGCTCACCAGCTCTTCGCGACCGAACACCGGGCTGAGCCGGGCAGCCAGGTTATGCGCGGCCGGCAGCGTCGGCACAGTGGCTTGCACGGGGCCGATGAAGCAATAACCACGCTGGGGGTGATTGAGGATCAGGCGTCGTCCGTCCAGCGCCCGGCGCAACGCGGCAATATGCACGCGCAGGTTATTGTCTTCGACGACGCTGTTGGGCCAGACCCGTTCGATCAAGGTGGCCTTGCTGATGAACTGCCCCGGCGCTTCCAGCAGTACCGTAAGAATATCCAACGCACGCCCGCCCAACGGCACCGGCCAGCCAGACTTGCTGACCAGACGCTGTTGCCGATGAAAGGTGTAGGGGCCGAAGCTCAGCGTCGCAGAATCTTGCATGTCCGTAACTGCGCTGAAACACCCGTGCTTGAGTGCCTGCGCATCCTTTTCCATGGGCTCGGCCCTATCTTGCCAGCTAGCGATGACAGGACAATGCTGGCACGGGGAGCGATACGGACAATCGAGTGCCTCAGACGGACATTGTGTCGTTAACTGAACTGTTGTCGGTATTGGGTCGGGTTCAGGCCCAGTTTTTCACTGAACAGAAAGCGCATATGCCGCACGCTGCCAAAGCCTGCGTGGAACGCCACGGTCTTGAGCGGCAGGTCGGTGGTTTCCAGCAGTTGCCGGGCACGGTCGATGCGCGCGCCCTGCAAGAACGCCATGGGCGTCATCTGCACGTCCTTGGCGAACAGTCGCGCAAAATGGCGTGCACTCATGCCGGCCAGTTCGGCCATGGACTCGATGGTAAACGGCTGATCAAGATGCGCCAGCACGTGGTTCTGCACGCGGGTGATCGCGGTTTCCTGCGGCGCTACCGCAGCCGTCATGGGGCTGAACTGGGCCTGGCCACCCTGGCGCTTCATCACCACCAGCAAGACTTTGGCCACATCCACCGCCACTTGCTTGCCATGGTCCTGGGCAACCACCGACAGGGCCAGGTCGATACCCGCAGTGACGCCGCCGGAGGTAATCAGGCGCCCGTCCTGCAAGTAAATGCGATCGGTCTCGACGATGGCGCTGGGAAAGGCCTTGATCAAGCGCTCGGTGTAGTGCCAGTGGGTCGTCACGCGGCGCGCGTCAAGCAGGCCTGCATGGCCGAGCACAAAGGCCCCGGTGCAGATCGAGCCGAAACGCCGGGCACGCGGCGCGGCGGCCTTCAGCCAAGGCAGCAACGCGGGATGGCATTCGTTATAGGCACCTGGGCCACCCGGCACCAGCAGCAGGTCATAAGCCGCCTGGGCCTGTTCCAACAGTAGATCGGTCTGGACCACCACACCATTGGATGCCCGCAACGGACCAGGCTCCGTGCCAATGGTCAGGATCTGGTAGTGATCGGCCGCCGGCAGATAGCGGTTGGCAATCGAAAACACTTCAAGCGGCCCGGCCATGTCGAGCAGCAGGAAGTCCGGGAACAGCGCCATGGCCACGGTTTTCATAAGCGGGAAATGTCCATCGAGAAGGAGTGCGACGGGCATTATGGCACGACTTTTACTGTCAACCTGAAGTTGACAGTAATTCTATTTCCACCTTCTTAATCAATCTTTTGTTAACCATTAACCTTCTTCTCAACGCAAGCGCTCTGCATCTCGCAGCCTGCGCTCACTTGAGGACTGGACCATGCTGACCCTTCGCAAAGCTTCCGAACGCGGCGCCGCCAATCACGGTTGGTTGAAGTCGTTCCACACTTTCTCTTTCGCCAACTACTGGAACCCTAAGGAGCAGGGGTTTTCCGACCTGCTGGTGATCAATGATGACCGTGTCGCCGCGGGTAAAGGCTTCGGCCAGCACCCCCACCGCGACATGGAGATCTTCTCCTATGTGCTTGAAGGCGCACTGGAGCACAAGGACACCCTGGGCACTGGTTCGGTGATTCGCCCCGGCGATGTGCAACTGATGAGCGCCGGCAGCGGCGTGGCCCACAGCGAGTTCAACCACAGCCAGCGCCTTGGTGTGCATTTCCTGCAAATCTGGATCGTGCCCAACGAAGCCGGCGCCAAGCCACGCTATCAGCAGGAGCACTTCAGTGAAGCGCAAAAACGTGGGCGCTTGCAGTTGATCATCTCGCCGGACGGCGCCAACGGTTCGCTGAAAGTGCGCCAGGACGCGCGGGTGTATGCCGGGCTGTTCGACGCTGACGAAAGTACCCGCCTGGAGCTGGCACCGGATCGCTACGCCTACGTCCATGTGGCACGCGGCAGCGTTGAACTCAATGGTCAGCGCTTGCAGGAAGGCGACGGTGTGCGAGTGCGGGACGAGCGCCAGATCCGCCTGAGCCATGGCGAGGACGCCGAAGTGCTGGTGTTTGACCTGCGCCCCAACGAACTGCCGCAGATGCCATGACGGTCACGGTGATGGCCCCGTAAGCGGGACCATCGCTGGCATCGATAGTCACCATCAGCGCAATGAAGTTCTCTTAAAACATGCAGCGCGTAACATCAAACCCATGCCAAACGGCACCCAACTAAAGCACTCGGAGCACACCATCATGAAACGCCAAATCCTGCTTAGCCTCGCTTTCTCGGTACTCGCTGCAAACGCTTTTGCCCACCCGGTAGTCGCTGAAGGCGGTGCCGACCGGCTGATAGAAACCCGTGTTGCCGAAGGCGGCGCGGATCGCTTGCAGGAACGTGGTCTGGCCGAAGGCGGTGCTGACCGCTTGCAGGAACGCGGTCTGGCCGAAGGCGGTGCTGACCGCTTGCAGGAACGTGGTCTGGCCGAAGGCGGTGCCGATCGCTTGCAGGAACGTGGTCTGGCCGAAGGTGGTGCTGACCGCTTGCAGGAACGTGGTCTGGCCGAAGGTGGTGCCGAGCGTCTGCTGAGCTCCCACGTATAACCCCGCGCTGTTTGCGGGATACCCCAAACCGGCCTGATCAGCCGGTTTTTTCGTCTGCGATTTGCTCGGCTGTCAGGTCGCCTCCGGGGGAAGTCGAATCGTCGCACCGCCCCTTCCACATTTGAGTCAGCCCTGGACGATCAGGAATTTCTTGCGATACGCCGCCGGCAACATACCCACCCGCTGCTGAAACAGGCGCCGAAACGAATTGCTGTCTTCATAGCCAACGGCATAGGTAATGCTGTCGAGCGTCATGCGCGTTGACTCAAGCATCTGCTTGGCCCGTTCCAGACGCAGGGTTTGCAGGTAGCCGATTGGCGTATGACCGGTGGCGTCCTTGAAGCGGCGCTTGAAATTACGCACGCCAAAGCCGAAGCGCCGGGCCACCTCGTCGATCACCAATGACTCGGTAAAGTGCTGCTCCAACCAGTGCTGTACGCGCAGAATCTCGCTATCCCCGTGGCTTTTGGGCAACGACCACATGGCATACACCGACTGTTCGGTGCGCCCGGTATCGATCAGCAAATATTTGCCGCAGGTATAAGCCAGTTCCGCAGAACCGAAGCGGCGGATCAGGTGCAGCATCAAATCCATCGCCGCCGTGGCGCCACCGCAGGTAATCAAGCGGTTTTCTTCGCAGAGGATCTGCCCCTCATCCAGACAGACCTGGGCATAGCGACGACGGAAGAACTCGGTAAACGCCCAATGGGTGGTGGCGCGCAAGCCCTGCAACAGGCCTGTTTCGGCCAAGAGAAACGCGGCCGTGCACATCGAGGCCAGCACTGCGCCACGACCATGCTGCTCACGCAACCAAGGGCCGTAAGCGGCAAACGTCGGCAAGACTTCCTTGAGGGTAAACAGAAAGCCTGGGATCAATACCAGGTCGGTCCGGGCCACCTGCGCCACGCTGCAATCCACCTCCAGGCGCTGGCCGCCCCATGTCACCACCGCCTGCCCATCGAGGGAAGCCAGCACCACCTCAAAGCACGGGCTATCCGCAAACAGGTTGGCCGCACTGAGTACTTCCATGGCGAGGGTGGCATTGGCAGCGGAACATCGGTCAGCCAGAAGCAAGGTAATGTGCATTTAAAAACCAGTTTGCGCTTTTCGCATGAAATAAGTCATTTGCGCACCTACCTTATCCGATTCCTCGCCTTTACAGTGCGGTCATTGTTCAACTGTCTGGCGTCTTTTCATGAATCTCTGGTTTCGATTACTGCACATGCTATTGCGTCGCCCCTGGCGCAAACCGGTACATGGCCTGGCCACTACGGTGGTGCGCATGAGGGTTTGGCCGTTGGACCTGGATCTGAACCGGCATGTCACCAATGGTCGTTATTTCACCCTGGCAGATGTGGCGCGCATGGATTTTGTGTTGCGCACGGGTGCCTTTCGTGTGGCGCTGCGCCACAAGGCAGTGCCGATCGTAGGCGATACCTGGGGCAAGTTTCGCCGCGAGTTGAAGCTGTTTGAGGTATTTGAAGTGCACACCCGAATGCTCGGCTGGGACCACAAGTGGAGCCTGATGGAGCACCGCTTCGTCAGCCATGGCCGAGTGATTGGCGTGGTGGTGATCCGTGGAGTGTTCCGCGGCGCCAAGGGCAACGTGCCGCCGTCGGATTTCGTGCGCGAACTGGGTCTGGAAGAGACTTCGCCGCCTATGCCCCAATGGCTCAGCGACTGGGCGCGCAGTTGCGATCAGATGAGTGCGCAACTGCGGGCAGAGGAGCAAGATTGAAAAACCCTAGCTTTTCGGCTTCAGCTTCTTCAAGTTGGCTTGACCATCCTCTCTGGCAACGTACAAGAAACTCTTGCCTTCCTGCACTTTGAACAGCACCTTCATGCCGGCCAGCCTCTCCAGGTCCTTGCGTGCGGTGTTTTCCGAAATGTCATAGTCGTGCGTGAGTTCCTTGGGCGTAAAGATGCGCCCAGGGTGGTGGAGCACTTTTTTCAAGAAATGCCCTTGTCGGTAATTCAGCTCAGCCTGCAATCCAAGCGTACCCAGCCAGCCCATCAGTTCCACGGCTTCTTTACGTTTGCTTTCAAAGTACGCCATGAATTCGTTAATGGCGCGCTCGATAACCCTTAATTGATAAATGACGAAATAGGTCAAATCAAAAGCGTCGGTTTCCGTATGAACATATGAGCGCCCATATTGCATGGGTGCCTCCTTGAGCAGTGTGCTGATGGAGATGTACTCAAAGGGCCAGTAACCGCTTTTGAGCATGAACCAGTAAAATAAACACCGCGCAGTGCGCCCGTTGCCGTCCCTGAATGGGTGCTCATAACCGAGCATGAAGTGCAGGATGATCGCCTTCACCACGGGATGGATAAAATGCCTGCCGGCTTGGCCGTCATGTCGGTCATTTGCAAACCGGCAAAGCGCTTCGAGCCTGTCCGGCAGCAGCGCTGCCTGAGGAGGTTGGTGAACGACTTCTTCCGCAGCCCCGCCCACAAAAATATCGTCAGCGATTCTAAGCTGCCCAGGATGAACGTCGCCCTCTTCAATCCCCGCCGTAGCGATGCCGTGAAACTCGCAGATCAGCGCGATAGAGAGGTTTGCATCCTTGCTGTATTTGGCCCGCTTCATCAGATGATAGTTGTTCAGGATCATCCGCTCATCGTCATTCTGCGGCGTGCGCTCCTTGGCCAACATGTCCTTGGCGATCTTGCGAGTGGTAGCAGCGCCTTCCAACTGGGCACTGGAGATTGCCTCCTCCATCATCAATGAATCGACCAGATACTGAGTGTTGTCGCGGTATTGAGGAGAGGAAGCAGTCGCCCCTCCTAGCCTGGACGTGACTGACTCCACGGCATGAATCACCGCGTCGCAAAAATCAGTGGTGTACAGGAAAAAAGGCCTGCCGCATTCACTGCGCAGCTCCAAGGTTTTGCTCGCACACGCACGGGACATTTTGATAGCGGCCCACGCGGCCTCTTTGTTGAGGCCCGGTGCGGGATAACGGCGAAACTCATCCCAGTGCAAATACCTACCTTTGTCGTCGATCGCCTTGAAAGTGCGAGCCAGCTCGAAAATTTCCAGGCCGTGGCGTTTTAATAACACCTCGAAATCAACCGGTTTCTGGATCTTAGCCATGGCCGAAACTCAATTTATTAAAATTGAGTTGATCGTTGCGTACGGACCTGAAGGTGTCAAGGTCTACCGCGCAGTCATGTCTCGCGCTTGACCTTCAAATGCCGCGCATACCAAGGCCGCCGCGGTACGCGTTTGAACAACCCCTTGAGCAGGTCCTCATCGGCGCCGAAGGTAATACGCAGGGCCAGTTTCATGATCTCCGGGTCCATTTCCATCGAGCGACCCTGCTGCAAGCCCGGCGTGGTGCTGCAACCGTGGGTGTCCGGGCCCAGCCAGGGGTCGCCCACTTCAACCCAACGGCCCGGCGCAAACCAGGCCACACCGTTGACTTCAAGGCGACGCACTTCGCCCGGATTGAAGCGCTCGTGGGCGCGGAACCAGTCTTCGATGCGGTCATCGATCCAGCCGTGGAAGTGCCAGAACACCGGATTGACGTGGGATGAAAACGGATCGCCAAGAAAGTCATTCTCCGGCGCATACCAGCGTGCCGAGAAGTCTGCTGGGTCACGGGCGAACGGCACAGGTGCGCCGTTGGACGGGTCGCGGGGCACCGAGGCCCAGCGCATGTGCAGCCAGTCGTGCAGGCCCAGCTCCATCTCCGAACCCAACTGGCCCAGTGTCAACTTGGCCAGGTAGCGCGGGTCGCGGTATTGGGATTCCCAGACCTGGAAGTTGCTGTGGTAGGTCTCGGCCGCCTTGATATCACTGACCCACTGGGTGTAGTCGGCGTCGTCCGGCGCCGACCAACAGGGCGGCAGCGCGAAGCCGTCGTGGTTGTCGAAGTAGCGCACAAAGCCCAGGCGATCACGCTCCAGCGCCGGTTGCGGCGCGGGGAATTGCGGCCACGACGGCAGGTCTTGCATGGAGCGCGCAGTACCGAGCATATGCCGGTGCATGAAGAAGAAGTCGATGCCCGAGCCATTGCGATCCTTGCGTTTGCCGCGGGCATCGCGCTCCTGGCCACGGGGCCCCGGTTGCCAGCCGATGCCACGCAGGGCCTCGCGTTTTTCTTCGGAGAGCTTGTGCCACTGGTCACGCGTGGCGTGCCACAGTTGGTGAAACAGGCGATGTTCGGGAGAAACCAGCCAGGCCAGCAACGTGGGATTCAGACCGATGCGTTGTCGAGCCTCGGGGAACAGCTGTTTGTGCGCGATGAAACGATTGTCGCGCTCGATCAACGCCAGGGGGCGATCGAGGTCGAGGATTTGCCCGCTGAGCGTGGCGCTGCCGGCATTGCCGAAGGCAGCCCAGACTTCATCCAGGGTCATCTTGAACTCATAGGCCGGCACACCGCCGACTGAGTCGCGGTCGATCAACCGCCAATAGAGCACGGCGCTCTCGCCCGTCAGCAGGTCGCCCAAGACTCGATAGCGTGGCTCGCCGTCGGCACGCAGGTTCTCGGCGGTATCCAGGTAACCCCGCAGCCCACGGCCACGAGGGGCGATGTCGAGCAGCAGCTCCAGGCCGTGCAACGGCAAACCCGCAAGGCCGGCATCGCGCCCTGCCAGGCGCAGGCTCCAGACGCCACGCAGGGTGTTCGCCAGGTGCTGGCCCTGAGTGTCGGCCAGGTCGACCGTGGCTTCGCCGGGGGTGATGGGGAATTCTTCTTCCCGCGTCAGCTCACGATGGGCATAAAAGGCCGCCGGCACGGCCGCGCCGGTCAGCGCCAGGCCTGCGATGAACCCACGTCGAGAGATTGTCATTGGCTACCTTAGGAAACAGCTTGATCAGAGCTAGAACGTTTGCAGCCCGCTGAAATTTACCGTCGCGCCAGTGCTGCCTAAATTTCCCCCGCCAGCGCTCGTTCTTCCCTGATAGCAAAGGCCGCAACTGACTGAGATGGCAATGACAAAATCACGTTCGAAAAAGGCGTTGTATATCGGCCTGCCGTTGGCCCTGGCTATCGGCGCCGGGGCCGGCTTTCTGGTCTGGGACCAATGGTTCAAGGGCAACGCCGGATACCCGCTGGAGGTGATCAAGCAGGCCAATGAAATGCAGGATCGCCTGTTGTCGTTCGACAGCCACATCACCCTGCCCCTGGATTTCGGTACGGCAGGCAATGAAGCCGACAAGGATGGCAGCGGCCAGTTCGACCTGGCCAAGGCGGCGCGGGGCCGATTGTCGGGTGCCGCACTGACGATCTTCGGCTGGCCGGAGATCTGGAACGGCGACAACGCCCCGCACAAGCCCACCGACGGTTTTGTCGAAGAGGCCCGCCACGAGCAGGAGGTGCGCTACAAGATCATCTCCGGCATGGTGCGCGACTTTCCCAACCAGGTGGGCATCGCCTACACCCCGGACGATATGCGGCGCCTGCACGGCGAAGGCAAGTTCGCGATCTTTATCAGCATGCTCAACGCCTACCCGCTGGGCAACGACCTCAACCAGCTGGACCTGTGGGCTGCACGCGGCATGCGCATGTTCGGGTTCAGCTACATCGGCAACAACGCCTGGTCCGACTCTTCGCGCCCGCTGCCGTTTTTCAATGACTCGCCCGACGCCCTTGAAGGCCTGTCGCCGATCGGCCGGCAGGCGGTGCATCGCCTGAATGACCTGGGCGTGATCATCGATGTGTCGCAGATGTCGACCAAGGCCCTGGAACAAGTCGCGCAGTTGAGCCGCACGCCGATAGTGGCATCCCACTCGGCGCCTCGGGCGTCGGTGGATATCCCGCGCAATCTCAGCGACAAAGAACTGCAACTGATCAAGAACAGCGGCGGCGTGGTGCAGGTGGTGGGCTTCCCCGCGTACCTGCGCCCCTTGAGCCAGCCGACCCAGGACAAGCTCAACACCCTGCGCGCACGCTTCGACCTGCCACCACTGCCCAACCTGGCCATGGCCTTGATGCCCGGCGATGCAATCATTGCCGCCTGGCCCGAGCAACGCTTCGGCGAGTATGCCGGCGCGCTGTACGCCATCCTTGAAGAAGAACCCAAGGCCACCCTCAAGGACCTGGGAGACGCCATCGACTACACCGTGCGCAAGATCGGCATCGATCACGTCGGCATCGCCTCGGACTTCAACGACGGCGGCGGTTTGCAGGGCTGGGAGAACGTTGGCGAAGTACGCAACGTCACCGCCGAATTGATCCAGCGCGGCTACTCCGAAGCCGATATTGCCAAACTGTGGGGCGGCAACTTCCTGCGGGTGTGGGACCAGGTACAAAAAGCCGCCAAACCATTGGCCAATCGCTAACCAGCACGAAGTAAGTCCATGACCGACCGCCGTACATTTCTCAAGCAGGCCGGCGTCTTTGCCGCGAGCCTGCCACTGGGCGCCGCACTGCTCCCCGAGGCACTGGCAGCCACTGCAAACAACCCATGGACGGGACTCAAACAGCTGTTCAACCAGGACCCGGACTACCTGCACTTTTCCAACTTTCTGGTGGCTTCGCACCCCAAGCCGGTGCGCGAAGCCATTGAACGCTACCGCCAGCAGATCGACCGCAACCCCGGGCTGGCCATGGACTGGGACCTGCAGGAGACCTGGAAGCGCGAAGGCCAGGTACGCGAGTGGGCCGGCCGCTATTTGAAGGCCAAACCTGCACAGATCGCCCTCACCGGTAGCACGTCCGAAGGGCTGGCGATGATTTACGGCGGGATCAAGGTGCGCGCCGACCAGGAAATCCTCACCACCGTGCACGAGCACTATGCCACCGAGTTCAGCCTGGATTTCAGAGTGCGCAAGGAGCAGACCCAGGTTCGTAAAATACGCCTGTTCGAAAACGCCAATCAGGTATCGGTCGATGAGGTGCTGAGCAATATCCAGCGCAATATCCGCCCCAACACTCGCGTATTGGGCATGACGTGGGTGCAGTCGGGCAGCGGCGTGAAATTGCCCATCGGCGAGATCGGCAAGCTGGTGGACGAACACAACCGCAACCGCGACGAGCCGGACCGCATTCTCTATGTGGTCGACGGCGTGCACGGCTTCGGCGTCGAGAACCTCGACTTCCCGGACATGCACTGCGACTTCTTTATATCAGGCACCCACAAGTGGATGTTCGGCCCGCGCGGCACCGGCCTGGTGTGCGCCCGCGAGACCGAAAACAAATACGTCACACCGATGATACCGACCTTCTCGGAAGACAAGGACTTCGCCACGACCATGACACCCGGCGGCTACCACGCCTTCGAACATCGCTGGGCCGCCGACGAAGCCTTCAAGTTGCACCTGCAGTTGGGCAAGGCGCCGGTACAGGCACGCATCCATGCGCTCAATACCGAACTGAAAGACCAGTTGCTGGCTCACTCGCAGATCGAACTGGTCACACCACGCAGCCCCGAGCTGTCGGCGGGCTTCACCTTCTTTCGGGTCAAGGGCCAGGACAGCGATGCAGTCGCGGCCCACCTGATGAAAAACCGCGTGGTGGTGGACGCGGTAGACCGTGACGTCGGCCCGGTGATTCGCACCTCGCCCGGCCTGCTCAACAACTCGGCCGAGATCCAGCGCTTCATGACCTTGCTGAGCCAGCGGTTATGACCTTTTTCCCTTTGAACGAGATGCCCACATGACTCCATCCCGACTCAAACCCCTGACCGCCCTGGCGCTCACCGCCCTGTGTGGCGCCCTGCTGCCCAACCTGGCCCAGGCTGCCGCCCCGCAGCCGGGCAAGGTCTTCAAGGACTGCAAGGACTGCCCCGAGATGGTGGTGCTGCCCGCCGGCACCTTCACCATGGGCACCCCGGACGATGAAGTGGGGCGCGAGCCCGATGAAGGCCCGATGCATGAAGTGACCTTCGCCAAACCGTTCGCCATGAGCCGTTTCCACATCACCGCCGGCGAATGGGACAGTTACGTGCGCCAGACCGGCGTGAAGATCGCCAACGGCGACGACCGCCCCGGCCGCGAATGTATCGCCAGCAAGCCACGCTACCCCCAGGGCCCACGCCAGCCGGCAGTGTGCATGGACATGGACGACATCAAGCAATACGTGAGTTGGTTGTCGAAGAAGACTGGGCACACGTACCACATGGTCAGCGAGGCCCAGCGTGAATACGCCGCGCGCGCCGGTACCACCGGACCGTTCCCCTTCCCGTTCGACGAGGGCAAGGGCTACAGCATCGCCAGGCACGCCAACACCTACGGCCCGGCGGACGGCTATAGCTATTCGTCGCCGGTCGGCAGCTACCCGCCGAATGCGTTCGGGATGTATGACATGCACGGCAATGTGTATGAGCGGGTAGCCGATTGCGAGCACCCGAACTACATCGGCGCACCGACTGATGGCAGTGCGTGGGTGGAGCCGAACTGTGAGGCTTACCAGATTCGCGGCAATGACTGGGGCGAGGCGCCGGTGTTTTCACGTTCGGGCAATCGCAACAACATCTATCCGCAGACACGCGGGGATTGGATTGGCTTTCGGGTAGTGCGCGAGCTCTAAATTGTGGGAGGGGGCTTGCTCCCGATAGCGGTGTGTCAGCCACCCATGCATTGACTGACATGCCCTCATCGGGAGCAAGCCCCCTCTCACATTTAGATCCCATGCACCAGCAAGATTGTGCTCAGCCTTGTTTGGCCAACAGCTCCAAGCCTTCGTGCAGCGCCGGGAACAGGCTGTTATTGAAGTTGTTCCAGCGCAGTTCGAGGATGGTGTCCTCGGGCGAAATCTCTGTCTTGAGCACGTCGTGGAACACTTCGCCGGAGTCGATACCGTTATCCACGTAATGGAACGATGCACCGGTCAGGTACAGCGGCTCGCACGGCTGCGTCCGCCTGGTCGCCCAATCTACAACCACTTGCCCACGCGCACCGTACAACGCATTCCAGGTGGCATAGGCCCCACGGCGCTCGTAAGGCGATTCGATGCGGGTGATGCCCGGATGAATGTTCATGATGCGCCGCGCAAACGGCGCGCCCGGACGCACCAGTTCATCGAGGATAACCAGCAAACCGTCAAGCACCACGATGTCGGCCTTCAACTCCACCAGGGTGTCATGCAGGCGCCGCTCGAAATCCTGCTTGCCGGCGATATGTTCGGCGCTGCCCCGTGGCAGCCGGCGATAGGTGGATGGCACGCTCAGCAGCAGGTCATTGACCAACTTGCCCTGCACGCGCAAATCCGCCGGGTACAACCACTGGCGGCCCGGCTTGTAGGCGAAGCCATAGTCCGCTACCAACTGCTGGTCGCGCGGGTTTTGCTCATCGTCGTCATACACCACGCCCACCAGGTTGTAGACCTCGCCCAGCGGCGTGTCGTTGAGCGAGCCCACCAGAAACTCCAGCACCGACTTCATGTAGCGCTCGTGGTCCTTATAGGCCACCGGCTGCCCGGCCTTGTCGGCAGCGGCATTTCTCAGGGACCAGACATACACCAGGTTCTTTTTCGTCATTTGTTTCGCTCTCGCTGAAAGGGCCACGCACAGCGTCGATACGCGTGCGCCTACACAACAAGAACGAACCAGGCCCCAGGCAATTTATCGCCCACGGCCACCGCCCGGCACAGCGAGCTAAATAGTCACGCCGGCACTTCGTTTGTCATGGGTAAGGGTCTGTGTGCCCAGCCCCCTCTTTTTCATTTCCCGGGAAGTATTTATGACCGACCCCAAGCGCGGCGCCTTCAAAGGTTTGCTCGCATTGCTCCGGCCCTTTCGCACCATTGTGACGGTCTCCGTCGCCCTCGGCATGGTCGGCGGCCTGGCCATCACCCTGCTGCTGGCAACCATCAACAATGCTCTGCATTCCGAGGGCGGCATGACACAGGGCGTGGTCCTGACCTTTGCCGCCTTGTGCGTGGTGGCGCTTATCAGTTCGATCATTTCCGACATCGGCACCAACTATGTCGGGCAACGGATCATTGCCGCCCTGCGCAAGGATCTGGGTGAAAAGGTGCTGTCAGCTCCGATCGGGCAGATCGAGCAGTATCGCTCCCACCGCCTGATCCCAGTGCTGACCCACGACGTGGACACCATCAGCGATTTTTCCTTTGCCTTCACCCCCCTGGCCATCGCCGCTACCGTTACCCTGGGCTGCCTCGGTTACCTGGCTTACCTGTCGGTGCCGATGTTTCTGATGATGGTGGTCGCGATCATTGTCGGTAGCGCCGTGCAGTTCATTGCCGGCGGCAAAGGCATTCAGGGCTTCGACCTGGCCCGCAGCCACGAGGATGAATTGCAGCGCTATTACAATGCGATTGCCTCCGGCGCGAAGGAATTGCGCATGCACCGCCCGCGGCGGTTTCGCATGAACACCCATCGCATCCAGGAAACCGCTGACCGCATCAGCGACATCCAGGTGCGCTCGGTCAATATTTATATTCTGGCCAAGACCTTTGGCTCAATGTTGTTCTTCGTGGTCATCGGCCTGGCTTTGGCGATGCAGGCGTACAACCCCAACCCCGACCCTACGGTGATTACTGGCTTCGTGCTGGTGCTGTTGTACATGAAGGGGCCGCTGGAGCACCTGCTGGGTTACTTGCCGGTCGTGGGCAAGGCCAAGATTGCCTTTGGGCGCATCAGCGAACTGTCGGAGCGTTTTTCTTCGCCAGAGCCCCACTTGTTGATGGACGACAGTGAAGCGCCAAAGCCGCTGGTCAACAGCCTGGAACTGCGTGGCGTCAGCTACAGCCCACCAGCGGTAGAAGGCAGCCAGCCGTTCCATCTGGGGCCGATCAACCTCAGCATCAAGCAAGGCGATATCGTATTTATCGTCGGCGAAAACGGTAGCGGCAAGACCACCTTGATCAAGCTGCTGCTGGGCCTGTATCCGCCTCAGGCCGGCGAGATTGTGCTCAACGGCACAGCGGTGACCGACCCTGAACGCGACGATTATCGGCAGTTGTTCACTACGGTGTTTTCTGACTACTACCTGTTCGACGATTTGGTACAAGGCAGCGCCGCCCAGTCCCTGGACAGCGCGACCAAATACCTGGAACGCCTGGAAATCGCGCACAAGGTCAGCGTCAAGGATGGCGTGTTCAGCACCACCGACCTGTCCACCGGCCAGCGCAAACGTCTGGCCCTGGTCAATGCCTGGCTGGAGGAGCGCCCGGTACTGGTGTTCGACGAATGGGCTGCCGACCAGGACCCGGCCTTTCGCCGCATCTTCTACACCGAGCTACTGCCGGACCTCAAACGCCTGGGCAAGACCATCATCGTGATCAGCCATGACGACCGTTATTTCGACATTGCCGACCAATTGGTGCGCCTGCGCGCCGGCCAGGTGTTGCATGAAATGGAGCCTGCATGATGCATCGGAATATTTTTTCCGGTTTTGCGAAGTAGGAACGTCTCACTAGTGGTAATGAGAACCAGCCTCAATAAACACTTATAATTGCCCACTTAAAACACAGAAGAGAAAGCATCCATGCCAGCACGACTCGGTCTCAGCCCCCTGAGCAAAGCGCTATCCATGCGCCGGGCCCTGAACATCAACCTCTTGCCGAGTACCCTGGCGCTGGCTGTGTCGATGCCAATTGCAGGTTATGTGCAAGCCCAGGAGATCGAGCTGAATATTCCTGCACAGTCGCTGGGGAGCGCACTGCAGGAATTTGGCCGCCAGACCAATGTGCAAGTGCTGTACAGCCCAGGCGATGTACAGGGCAAGAACAGCCGCGCCGTCAAGGGCAAGATGCAGCCGCAGCAGGCCATTGACGCGTTGCTGGCTGGCAGCCAGACCACCTATAGCCTCAATGGCAATACCTTGACCGTTGCCGCCGCCAGCAGCGGCGGTTCAATGGAACTGAGCCCGACCCAGGTGACAGCCAACTACCTGGGCAATATCACCGAAGACTCCGGTTCCTACACGCCGGGCACCGTTGCCACGGCTACCCGCCTGACCCTGACGCCACGGCAAACCCCACAGTCGATCACGGTGATCACGCGCCAGCACATCGAAGACTTTGGCCTCAACAACGTTGATGATGTGATGCGCCACACGCCGGGTATCACGGTTTCAGCCTATGACTCCGACCGTACCAACTACTATTCCCGTGGCTTCTCGGTCAACAGCTTCCAGTACGACGGTATTCCGTCCACCGTGCGTAACGTCGGTTACTCCGCAGGCAACACCCTGAGCGACATGGCGATCTACGACCGTGTCGAGGTCCTCAAGGGCTCAACAGGCCTGCTCAACGGTGCCGGCTCCCTGGGCGCGACCATCAACCTGGTCCGCAAGAAGCCAACCTCGGAATTCAAGGGCCACGTCCAACTGGGCGCGGGTTCCTGGGACAACTACCGCAGCGAGGTGGATGTGAGCGGCCCGTTGACCGACAGCGGCAATGTCCGTGGGCGTGCCGTGGCGGCGTATCAAGACAAAAAGTCCTTCATGGACCACTACTCGCGCAAGACCGAAACCTACTACGGCATCACCGAATTCGACCTCTCCCCGGACACCATGCTGACGGTGGGCTTCGATTACCAGGACAACATTCCGCAGGGGTCGAGCTGGTCCGGGTCCTTCCCACTGGTCAACTCCAACGGTAGCATCAACAAGATGCCGCGCTCGTACAACAACGGCACCACCTGGAGTTCCTGGGAGCAGAACACCCGTACCGCGTTCGCCATGCTCGAGCATGACCTGGGTGACGGCTGGGTGACCAAGTTCCAGCTCGACCACAAGATCAACGGCTACCATGCGGACCTGGCTTCGATTCAGTTCATCCAGCCGAAAGCCGATGGCACCGCCGAGATCAACGGGCAGAAATACACCGGCGAAACCAAGAGCACGTCGGCCGATCTCTACGCCACCGGGCCGTTCAGCCTGTTTGGTCGCGAACATGAACTGGTGGTGGGGGGGTCCATCGGCACCTCGCGCTGGCAAGGCAAGGGCTACTGGTCGCCGGAATGGCCAGGAGGCAACAAGGTCGATTTCTATAACTGGAACGGCCATATCGCCAAACCGATCTACGGCCCAGCCCAACAGCACATCGATGACACCATTCGCCAGACCGGCTACTACCTGACCGCACGCTTTAACGTGATAGACGACCTGAACGTGATCCTGGGTGGGCGCGTGGCCAATTATCACGTCACCGGCAACAACCCGTCCTACAAGGAAACCGGCCGATTCATTCCTTATGCCGGTGTAATCTACGACCTCAACGACAACTTCTCGGTGTACGCCAGCTACACCGATATTTTCCAACCTCAGGAAAGCACCTATAAAGATCGGAACAAAACGCTGCTGGAACCGGATGAAGGGCAAAACTACGAGCTGGGGCTGAAGGGCGAATTCTTTGAGGGTCGCCTGAACACCAGCATTGCGTATTTTGAAGTTCACGAGACCAATCGGGCTATCCCGGACGATGCCTACAACAACCAGACCCCAGCCCCAGACGGATTTCAGTATGCATTCAAGGGGTCCAAGGCAGTCACCAAAGGCTACGAAGCGGAGATCTCCGGTGAGTTGAGCCCAGGCTGGCAAGTCCAGGGCGGCTACACCCATAAGATCGTGCGCGATAACAAAGACAAGAAAATCTCCACTTTCGAACCCGAGCACCAGGTCAACCTGAACACCACCTACAAACTCAAGGGCAGCCTGGACCAGTTCACCATCGGTGGTGGCCTGCGCTGGCAGACCAAGGGCTGGAATTCAATCTGGAACGGCGTGACCAAAACCAACCAGGACATCACTCAGGAATCCTACTGGCTGGTGGACTTGATGACTCGCTACCAAGTCACCAAGAACCTCTCGGCCACCGTTAACTTCAATAACATTTTCGACAAGTCCTACTACAGCAACGTGGGCTTCTATGACTCAGCCGCCTACGGCGAACCACGCAACGTGATGGTCAGCACCCGCTGGGACTTCTGATCGCACCCCTTGATCGACCGCACGCCCGGTGAGAGTTGAACGCTCACCGGGCGTTTTTTTTGTACGAAAATAGTCTGTGGCTGCTTCATTGATCGGCATCGGCCAAAAAGACTATGCCGCTCACCCACAAAAAACCCGGATACAGGATCCGGGCTTCTCGTAAAGCGGCGGCTTACCTCATCGCATCCGCCAAACTGCTGATGAACACTGCGCTGTCGATAATGCCGTCATGATCAGTCT
Organism: Pseudomonas sp. B329; assembly: GCF_023127835.1. Taxonomy (NCBI): domain Bacteria; kingdom Pseudomonadati; phylum Pseudomonadota; class Gammaproteobacteria; order Pseudomonadales; family Pseudomonadaceae; genus Pseudomonas; species Pseudomonas sp. B329. Next base: position 78,306 of record NZ_SPKP01000018.1, read on the forward strand.
CAATCATCACCGAGCGCTCGATACGCCCCTGGCTGATCACCGTCGCCATTTGCTGCTCAATCACGTCCTTGAATCGCCCTGCCCGGCTCTTGGCTGCCCACCAGCAACTGATGGGAGCCTTGATCGGCTTGAAGTCAGCCTGCAGCAAGCGCTCACTCAGTGCCCGGTCAACGTCCCAGGATATCTGCGCCTCATTGCCACGCAGCAGTTCCTCTTTGACGGCAGTAAATGCTTCGCCCAAGGTCTGTTCAGCCCAGCTCACGAATCCCAGCCATTGCTGCGCTTCGTCCTCGGTATCCTGCCGGCATTGCTGCCAGGCACCCTGGATGGACTCGGCAAATTCGGGGAACATCACCCCCAACAAGGCGGCACGGCGCTCATTGGCTGAGACTTCGAGGTCGTCCTCGACCTCCACAGCATCCCAGTAGGGTTTGACCCACTGCGGCGGCGCAGCGTCGATCCAGCCTACAAACTCAACCTCGCGGCCGGCTTGCTCCAGGCCGTAGGCCACTTCCATGGCCAGATTACCGCCCAACGACCAGCCGGCCAGGCGGAACGCGCCATGGGGTTGGGCCGCCAACAATTGCGCGGTGTAATCCTCGACCATCACCTGCCAATGCGGCACCGCGGCGCCGTCTTCAGCCAATGCGCGACATATTACCCCGTACACCGGGCGCTGCTCACGCAGGGCCAGAGCAATCGCGGTGTAGCAATGCACCGAGCCGAAGCTTGGGTGGAACATGAACAACGGCGTGCCTTGCGTCTGCTGGTTAAGCTTGACGATCAACGACGCTCGGCTATCGCCCTGCAAGCACTTGACCTGCCCCGCCACGGTGGGGTTAAGCATCAATTGGCTGACGGACAGGTTCACGCCGCTGACCTTGCGAATCCGCTCCTTGAGCATCAGCACCCGCAGCGAATGGCCGCCGAGTTCGAAGAAATTGTCGCGAAGCCCCACACGCTCCACTTCCAGAACCTCGCGCCAGATCGCCGCGATCTGCTGCTCGATCTCGGTGACAGGCGCCTGGTGTTGCCCAGCGCTCTGAGCCTCAGGCTTGGGCAGTGCCTTACGGTCCAACTTGCCGTTCGGGCTCAGCGGCATCTGCGTCAGCACCACCCACTGCGCCGGGACCATGTAGTCCGGCAACTGCGCGGCCAGGTACGCAACCACCGCCGCTTTCCAATCCTCAAGCGGCTGTTGCAGCACCAGGTAACCCACCAGGTGCGTGCCGTCCACCACCAGCACTGCGGCTTCGCGGACACTGTCGAGCTCCAGCAGGCGCGCTTCGATTTCTCCCAACTCGATACGCAGGCCACGCAGTTTGACCTGATGGTCCATGCGCCCGGCATATTCGATCACGCCATCGTCGCGATAACGCGCCAGGTCGCCGGTGCGATACAGACGTGTGCCGCTACCGAACGGGTCAGTCACAAAACGCTCAGCGGTGAGTGCCGCGCGGCGATGGTAACCCCGCGCCAAGCCAATACCGCCCAAGTACAATTCGCCCAACACGCCCACCGGTGCAGGCTCCAGATTGTCATCCAACACGTAGCAACCCAGGTTGGCAATCGGTCGGCCAATCGGCACGGCATCGCGGCCTTCCTCGACACAAGTCCAGTGGGTCACATCGATAGCCGCTTCGGTGGGACCGTACAGGTTGTACAACCCGGCGTGGGGTAACTTGGCGAACACCTGTTGCTGGGCGTCCGCGGGCAATGCCTCACCGCTGCAGACGATGCGTTGCAGGCTCTGGCACGAAGCAACTGCCGCGTCTTGCAAGAACGCTTGCAGCATGGACGGCACGAAATGCAGCGTGGTGATCTGCTGCGAGTTGATCAGGCTCACCAGCCTGGCAGGGTCACGATGATCCCCCGGCGCCGCCACCACCAGGCGGGCGCCGGTCATCAACGGCCAGAAGAATTCCCATACCGACACGTCAAAGCTGAATGGGGTTTTCTGCAATACGCTGTCGCGGGCGTCCAGACCATAGGCCTGCTGCATCCAGCACAGGCGGTTGGTCAGTGCGTTATGGCGGTTGCCGGCGCCCTTGGGTTGGCCGGTGGATCCAGAGGTGTAGATCACGTAGGCGAGGTTTTCGCCATGCACGGTAATATCCGGGTTGTGGCTGCCGAACGCCTCCAACCACGCATCGCCCTGCTCCAGCACCAGAGTGTTCACACCCGCTGGAACCGGCAGCTGCGCCAGCAGGTGGGCCTGGGTCAACAGCAGTTGCACGCCACTGTCTTGCAGCATGTAGGCCAGACGGTCACCGGGGTATTCCGGGTCCAGCGGCACATAGGCGCCACCGGCCTTGAGCACCGCCAACAGGCCGACCACCATTTCCACCGAGCGCTCCAGCGCCAGGCCCACCAGCACATCCGGGCCGACTCCGGCCGCCATCAAGCGGTGCGCCAGCCGGTTGGCCCGGGCGTTCAACGCGCTGTAACTCAGGGTTTGCCCGTCAAACACCAACGCCTGCGCATCCGGCGTGCGCAATACCTGAGCCTCGATCAAGCGGTGTACTGCTTGATCGAGCGGGTAGTCCACCGCCGTGGCATTCCAATCCTGCACCACCAACTGACGCTCGGCCTGCGCCAGTGACGGCAACGCGCCAAGACGTTGACTGCCATCGGTGGCCAGGGCCAGCAGCAACTGCTGGAAGTGCTCGGCCAAGCGCTGGATATGCGCGGTGCTGAAGGCCTGGCGGGCGTAATTGAATTCCAGGCCCAGTGTCTCGCCGAGGGCCAACAACACGGTCAATGGATAGTGGGTCTGCTCCAGGCTGTGCACTGCACCAAACCGCAACCCCGACGGTGCACCCTGCTCCAGCGCCTCGGACACCGGATAATTTTCAAACACCAGGATACTGTCGAACAGGGCTTCACCGCCCAGCCCGGCCCAACGCTGGATCTCGAACAGCGGCGTGTGTTCTTGCTCACGCAAGCCAACGTTCTGCTGCTGGAGCTGCTGCAACCAGTGGCTGACCGACATCTGGGCATCCGGCGTCGCCACTACGGGCAGCGTGTTGATGAACAATCCGACCTGCTGTTCAATCCCGCGAAGTTGCGCCGGACGCCCTGCCACCGTGGCGCCGAAGGCTACGGTGGCTTGCCCGGTGTGGTGATGCAACAGCAACAACCAGGCGCCTTGCACCAGGGTATTGAGGGTCACCTTGTGGCGCTGGGCAAAGGTTCTAAGCTGTTCGGTTTGCGCGGCATCCAGGCTCAAGCGATGTTCGCCATTGACCGCCAGGACCGCGTCCGCCTCAGTCTGTGCGGAACGGGACAGACGCGTAGGCTCTTGCAGGCTGGCCAGTTGGTCTTTCCAGAACGCTTGACTGGCAGCTTTATCCTGCGCCTGCAGCCAGGCGATATAGTCACGATAACGCCCGGTCGGCGCGGGCAGCGCCTCGCCCGCATACTGTTGCAGCACCTCACCGAACAGCTGCGAACCACTCCAGCCATCCATCAGGATATGGTGATTGGTGTAGATCAGGTGGTAGCTCGATACCCCCGTGCGCACCACCGTCAAGCTCAGCAACGGCGCCTGCTCCAGCACAAAGCCCTGGGCCCGTGCCGACTCGGCCAAGTCATCAAGAGCCTGGTTGCAGTCTGCACGCGTTTGCCAATCCAACTGCACAAACGGCAGGTGCGCCTGCTTGTAGACCACCTGCAAAGGCTGCTCAAGCTCCGCCTGCCAGACAACACCGCTGCGCAGGATCTCATGACGCTCCACCGCCACCTGCCATGCCTGGTGGAAGCGCGCTGCGTCCAGGCCCTGCACATCAATGCGCATCTGGTTGATGTAGTCACCCGAGCCTTCGCCGTACAGCGATTGGAACAACATGCCTTGCTGCATCGGTGACAACGGGTACAGGTCTTCGACCTCGGCCACGTTCAGCGCCAGGCCATCCAACTGTGCCTGGGACAAACGCGCCAGGGGGAAGTCCGACGGCGTCACGCCCTGGTGCGTCGACTCACAGCAGTGGTCGATCAGCGCCTTGAGTTCAGTTGCATATTCATCAGCCAGGCATTGCACCGTCGCTTCATCGAACATCGCCTGGCTGAAGCTCCAGTTCAATTTCAGCTCGCCGCCAAAGACTTGGCCATTGATCTCCAGCCAGTTGCCCAAAGGCGCCTGCTGGCTTTGCTCGGCACCGCTGGCATCACCGGTCGGTGTGAACAGCCCTGGCTGTTCGCCATTGTCAAAACTGGCGTCAAACTGCCCCAGGTAGTTGAAGGTAATACGTGGGCGTGGCAAGGCCGCCAGCGTCAGTTGCGCCTCGGTATCGCCCAGGTATCGCAATGCGCCAAACCCCAGGCCCTTGTCGGGCACGGCGCGCAATTGCTCCTTGATGTGTTTCAGGGATGTACCCAGGGAGTCAGCCGGAACCAATTGCAATGGGTAAAGGCTGGTAAACCAACCGACCGTGCGGGTCAGGTCGATCTCATCGAACAGGTCTTCACGACCGTGGCCTTCCAGCCGTATCAACATCGAAGCCTCGCCGCTCCAGCGTGTAATCACCCGCGCCAGGGCGGTGAGCAGCAGGTCGTTGATCTGGGTACGGTAGGCACTCGGCGCGTCTTGCAGCAAACGTCGCGTATACGTGGCGTCCAACTGCGTGCTCACGCTCAGCGCCAGCTGATTGCTCAAGCTTGCCTGTGGATCAGCGCCGGGCAAGCCGACCGGGCTGCCTTGCAATTGCGTCTGCCACCAGGCCAGTTGGTGTTGCAGCGCAGCGCTACGGGCATAGATCTGCAAGCGTGCGGCCCAGGCGCGGGTGGCGCTGGTCTTGGCCGGCAACGCCACAGGAGCGCCCTGCGCCAGTTGCTGGTAAGCGCTCTGCAGGTCTTCAAGCAGGATGCGCCACGACACACCGTCCACCACCAAGTGATGGATCACCAGCAACAAACGCTGGGAGCCATCGGCCAACTGCGCCAACACAGCACGCACTAACGGTCCGACAGCCAGGTCGAGGCTGCGTTGGGCTTCTTCACCCAGGGCGTCCAGCTCCTCGACGCTGTTCAAGGTGGTTTGCCACAGCACCTGTTCAGCCTGGTGCTGATCGGGGCCGCGGTAAGCTGCGCTCCAGCCTTGCAGCCCCTCGACGAAAGTGCTGCGCAAGGCATCGTGATGCACGATCAACGCCTGCAGTGCCGCCACCAGCAGCGGCGCCTGCAACGGCTGGTGCGGTTGCAGCACCACAGACTGGTTCCAGTGGTGACGCTGGGGAATGTCATCGGCAAAGAAGCCTTGTTGCACTGGCAGCAGCAGCAACTCGCCGGTCAGGGCCGACTGGTCCAGTTGCACCGTGCCCTCGCCTTCCCGGGCGACGGTCGCCAGGCTTTGCACGGTCTGATGCTGGAACAGATCCTTGGGCGTGAAGCGCACCCCGGCCTGGCGAGCCCGACTGACCACCTGGATCGAAATGATCGAGTCGCCACCCAATTCGAAGAAGTTGTCATGCAAGCCGACTTGCGGCAGGCGCAGCACGTCGGCCCAGATGGTGGCGATCTTCTGCTCCAACTCGCTCTGAGGTGCCACATACACCTGCTGCATCTGGCTCACATCCGGCAGCGGCAAGCCCTTGCGATCGAGCTTGCCGTTAGGGGTCAGCGGCATACGTTCGAGGAACATCAAGTGCGTCGGCACCATGTAGTCCGGCAAGCGGGATTTCAACGCGCGACGTAAGGTTTCGCGGCCGTTTGATTGAGCGACTGCGTCGTCCAGAAGTGTTGAGTCCAGCGGTACGACATAGGCCACCAACTGCTTGCCGGTCGGGCCCTCCTGGGCGACCACCACGGTTTCACCGACGCTGACCTGCTCGCGCAAAC
>NZ_SPKP01000019.1:0-68209 GCF_023127835.1 Pseudomonas sp. B329
GTAGTGTGGGGTTTCCCCATGTGAGAGTAGGTCATCGTCAAGATTAAATTCCGAAACCCCTGTTTGCTAACGCAAACAGGGGTTTTGTTTTGGGCGGTCGAAAAGCCGGCTGCCTCTGGGACTCTCGCTTAAATAACGTGCCGTTGGGGAAATCAATGCAAAGTGTTTCTGCATTTTTGGTATGGTGCAGCACATTTTCACAAGGACTGATCGTTACCCGCAGGAGGCGGCGTCGCTAATTTCCAACGAGATGCTGTAGAAATGCCTGAGCCGATACCTATCAAAGATCACGAAAAAGAAAACCGCCTGGTCAACAAGCGCTTGCTGGCCTGTGCACTGCTGGTGGTAGGCATCACCTGTGCCCTGGTGGGGCGTATGTATTTTCTGCAAGTGGTGCAGTACGACTACCACTCCACGATCTCGGAAAACAATCGGGTTCACGTACTGCCGATCACGCCAACTCGCGGCTTGATCTATGACCGTAATGGTGTAGTCCTGGCCGACAACCGTCCGAGTTACAACCTGACCATCACCCGTGAACGCACCACCGACCTTAAGGGTGAGCTGGACGCGCTCGTCAATCTGCTGCATCTGCCTGCCGAAGACCGAGCGATGTTCGATAAGGCGCTTAAGCAGGCTCGTCACCCGTTTGTTCCGGTCACGCTGTTCTATGAGTTGAACGAAGAACAGATCGCCGTTTTGGCCGTCAACGAGTTCCGTCTTCCAGGGGTAGACGTCGAGCCCCAATTCGTCCGCCACTACCCGCTGGGTGCGCACTTTGCCCACTCCATCGGCTACGTCGGCCGCATCAATGAGAAAGAATCCAAGGCCCTTGATTCCGTGGAGTACCGCGGTACCCAATCCATCGGTAAAACCGGGATCGAGCGTTTTTACGAGGCCGAGTTGCACGGCCATGTCGGTTATGAAGAGGTCGAGACCAACGCCCAGGGGCGCGTACTACGCGTGCTCAAGCACACCGATCCGATCCCTGGCAAAAACATCGTCCTGAGCCTCGACGTCAAGCTTCAGGAAGCCGCGGAAGAAGCCCTGGGCGACCGGCGTGGTTCGGTGGTGGCCCTGGATCCGCAAACCGGTGAAGTACTGGCCATGGTCAGCAAACCGAGTTTCGATCCGAACCTGTTCGTCACCGGCATCAGCTTCAAGGAATACGCCGCGCTGCACGATTCCATTGATCGGCCGCTGTTCAACCGCGTGCTACGTGGGCTCTATGCGCCGGGTTCAACCATTAAGCCGGAAGTGGCTATCGCGGGTCTCGACAGTGGCGTTGTCACCCCGCAAACCCGGGTGTTTGACCCTGGCTATTACCAGTTGCCGGACTTTGACCACAAATACCGCAATTGGAACCACAGTGGCGACGGTTGGGTAGACATGGACGCCGCCATCATGCGTTCCAACGACACTTACTTCTACGACCTGGCCCACAAGCTAGGCATCGATCGCCTGCACGACTACCTCGCCGAGTTCGGCCTTGGTCAGAAGGTGTCCCTGGACATGTTCGAAGAGTCCGCAGGTCTGATGCCCTCTCAGGCCTGGAAGCGTGCGACCCGTCGCCAGCCCTGGTTCCCAGGCGAAACCGTCATCCTTGGCATCGGCCAGGGCTATATGCAAGTGACACCGCTGCAACTGGCCCAAGCCACTGCATTGATCGCCAATAAAGGCATCTGGAACCGTCCGCACCTGGCCAAGACCATCAACGGCGTGCCTCCGGTGGATGAGAACCCGATGCCCAACGTGGTCTTAAAAGACCCGCGTGATTGGGAGCAGGTCAACCATGGTATGCAATTGGTGATGCACGACCCACGCGGTATCGCCCGGGCGGCAGCGCAAGGCGCCCAATACCGCATCGCCGGCAAGAGCGGCACTGCCCAGGTAGTGGCGATCAAGCAGGGTGAGCGCTACAACCGCAACAAGACGCTGGAGCGTCATCGCGATAACGCCTTGTTCGTCGGTTTTGCGCCGGCCGAACATCCGAAAATCGTGATTTCCGTCATGATTGAAAACGGCGAGGCCGGAGGCCGTGTGGCTGGGCCGGTTGTGCGGCAGATCATGGATGCCTGGTTGCTTGACCAGGAAGGTCATCTCAAGCCGCAGTATGCGACGCCAGCCAAAGCGCCAGGCGACCCACGCGTCTGACTCAGGCCCGCCACTCGTCCCAGCGCTCTAAGCCTTCATAGGCCAGCCATGGCACCTCATGGGCCATCCAGATATGCGAGGTGGGCCTGACGCCGGGATCATCGTCCAGCGTCGCCACCCGCACGATCACGTGGGGCTGATGCCCCCGTTCGGCAATCAGATGTGAGCCGCAGCGCGAGCAGAAGCGTCGGAGTTTCCCCGGCGAGGATTCAAAGGATGCCAAAAGCTCTTCACCGTGCGTCCAGCGAAAATGCTCGCGCATCACCCCGGCAGTGGCAACAAACGCAGCTGCGTGTGCCTTGCGACAGCTGTCGCAATGGCAGTGGCTGATGGGCATGTCCAGGCTGTCCACCTGATAGCGCACAGCTTTGCACAAGCAACTTCCATTCAATGGGTCAGTCATAACCTATGGCCAGGTCAAGGAGAGGGTCATCATCATCGCGCACAACGCAAGGTTGCGCATTGGTCGATGTCGCCTACTGTTCAAAGAAGGAGGTGACTCATGCACGTATTAGATCGAATCGAACGCAAAGTCCTGCTCAATGCATCGCGTAAACAAGTTTGGGAGGCTCTCACGGATGCCGAGCAATTTGGCAGCTGGTTCGGTATCGCGCTCAAGGGCAAAACCTTTGTAGCCGGGCAAACCATCGAAGCGCCAATTACTTACCCAGGCTACGAACATGTGGTCTGGAAGGCCAGGATCGAACGCGTCCTGCCGCAAACCCTGTTCTCTTTCTGGTGGCACCCCTTCGCGGTAGAGGAGGGCATCGACTACGACAACGAAACACCGACTCTGGTGGAGTTCACCATCGAGGATCACGCCCCCGGCATCCTGCTGCGGGTTGTCGAATCCGGTTTCGACCAGGTTCCCGAGGCACGGCGCCAGAAGGCGTTCAAGATGAACTCCCGTGGTTGGGATGAGCAGATGGGCAATATCGAAACCTATCTGAGCGAAACCCGACCAGTATGATGGTGGGCAAGGGGGCAGATCAGCCCCCCAACGTAATCACGTTCTAGAAATCAATCGACGCCGACAACTTCGCCACTCGCGGATCCCCCTGGCTCAGGAACCCGCCCTGGGCCGACTCCCAGTATTTCTCGTTGGCGACGTTCTCTACCGTGGCACCCAATGTCACCTCGCGCTTGTCCACGGCGAAGGTGTAGCGCGCACCCACGTCGAAGCGGTTCCAGGCCGGCAGGCTCAGGTTGTTGGCCGCGTCGGCGTACTGCCCGCCGGTGCGCAGCATACGCCCGCTGAGGCTTACGCCTTGCAGGCCGGGCACATCCCAATCCACCCCGGCGTTGAGCTGGAATGACGGTACGCCAATGGCACGGTTGCCGTCGTTGGCGCCGTTGAGGGTGCCCTTGAGTTCGGTTTTCATCAGGGTCACCCCGCCCAGCAAGCGCAGGCCGCTGACCGGTTCGCCGAATACGTTGAGCTCGACGCCCTTGTTGATCTGCTGACCTTCCCGCACGTAGCGGGCGGTGGTGGCGTCGATGGCCTCGGCATAACCCGCGCCGGGCTGCTCGATACGATATACACCCAGGGTCGCGCCATAGGTGCCCATGTCCACTTTGACACCCGCTTCGATCTGCTTGGACCGGGCAGGCGCATAAGCTTGCCCGCCACCGATGACCGTCAGGTTGCCTGATTTGAGCGGCGACGTCGGGCCCTGAGCCAGGCCTTCAATGCGGTTGGCATACAGAGATACGTGCTCCCACGGTTTGAACACGATGCCGTACACCGGCGTGGTGATCGATTCGTCATAGTTGGCGGTGCGGGTACCGCTCATGTAGTTGTAACTCTGCACCACCATCTGCTGGCGACGTGCACCAACGGTCACTAACAGGCGGTCATCGAAGAACCCCAAGGTGTCGGATACCGCGACGCTACGCACGAATGTCTTGTCGGTGATGGTCGGATCGCTGAAGTCGGTACCTGGGGTATTGCGTGGGCTGTTGAGGGCCGGCGGCGCGCCGGTCACGGGGTTGTAGATATTGGTCGGGGTTTTTGCGCTGGCGAATACATAGGCGTTGCGCGCCTCGGTCCAGATGCCTGCCAGGCCGAAGTTGAGCCGATGGCTCACCGGGCCGGTGTGGAACTTGCCATTGAGGCCACCCATGGCACTGGTATTGTTTTCTTCGTGGGCGATAGTCGAGCCGCTGGCGCTGGCATTGCCGAGATTATCGCTCAAGGTCACCGACGAGTAGCGCCCCATTTCACGGCTGTGCTTGGCACCGGTTGCCGCGTAGGCGGTCCAGTTTTCATTCAGGTCATATTCGGCGCGCAGCATCCCCAAGGTGTCTTCAAGGTTGGTACTGCTCCAGCTTGGCGCGTAGTTGGTGTCTGCCGACGGCGCATCCGGCACCTGGGTGATGGTGCCAAGGAACACCGAGTTACGCCCACCGTTGATACGCTGCTTCTGATACACAAAATCACCGGACAGCCGCAACGCATCGCCGCGGTAATCAAGGCCGACGGCAAACAGCTTCGAACGCTGGTTTTCATCATCAATCCCGGTATCGCCTTCGCGCTGGGACAGGTTGACCCGTGCGCCAAACCGGTTGTCTTCGCCGAAGCGCTGGCCAATATCCAAGTGTTCGCCAATCCGCCCATCACTGCTGATGTCGGTACTGAAACGACGCAGTGGCACATCATCGGCTCGCTTGGGTTGCAGGTTCACGCCGCCACCAATCCCCGAGCCGGTGGGGGTGACGCCGTTGATAAAGGCGTTAGGGCCCTTGAATACCTCCACGCGCTCCAAGGCGTCAGTGGAAATGATCTGGCGCGGCAGGACACCGTACAAACCGTTATAGGAAATGTCGTCACCATTCAACGGCAAGCCACGAATCATGAACGTCTGGGACTGGTTCGCATACCCTGAGGCCTGGCGCACAGAAGAGTCATTGAGCAACACGTCGCCGACGGTTTCCGCCTGCTGGTCGCGAATCAGCTTTTCGGTGTAGGAGGACATGCTGAAGGGCACATCCATGATGTCCTGGTTGCCCAGCACACCCAATTGGCCGCCGCGTGCAACCTGGCCACCTGCAAACTCAGGGGGCAGCGCTGTGGGCGCCAGGGCTTGGACATTGATGTTGGTGGCGCCCAGTTCCAATACGTTGTCTGAGGCCGCTGGGGTTGCCGCCTGTGCAGCAAGGCTCACGGAGCAACAAAGGGCGAGCAGGGTCGGGCGAAATGGCGCAGCGAAAAGATTGCAGAGGGGCATGGTCGATCCAGACGGCTAACTTATGAGGAAGGGGGCAGCGACGTTGCGCTTCCTCACTGCGCGGATACGACTCCGACGCAAATGATAGTGATTGTTATTAATGTCCTGCAACAAATTTATGCGATTGCGCTCTGCGTGCGCGTTAACCTGCCGCGTTTGTACAGATGCCGAGTAGAATCACGCCCTGAAAGCGATTCCTGAGGTGCGGTACGGTGGATTTACAGCAGGGTTTTGTCCTGACCCGGCATTGGCGCGATACCCCGTTAGGCACGGAGGTCAGTTTCTGGCTGGCCACCGACCACGGGCCTCGGTGTATTCGCCTACCCGTGCAAACCTCGGTGATGTTCATCCCCGAAGTCCATCGCAAGCCGCTCGATTGGCTGCTCAAGGGCGAGCGTGATCTGGAGTTGCGTGCGCTGCAACTGTGCGACTTCCACCATCGCCCGGTCCTGGGCCTCTATGCCCGCCAGCACCGCCAATTGATGGACATCGAAAAGCGCCTGCGCAGCGCCGGGGTCGATGTCTACGAAGGCGACGTGCGACCGCCCGAGCGTTACATGATGGAGCGTTTTATCACTGCCCCCGTATGGTTCGGCGGCACGCCCGACGCGAACGGCACCTTGCTCGACGCGCAGATGAAGCCCGCGCCCGACTACCGCCCGCGCTTGAAGTTGGTGTCCCTGGACATCGAAACCACCGCCCAGGGCGATCTGTATTCCATCGCGCTGGAAGGCTGCGGCGAGCGCCAGGTGTATATGCTCGGCCCGCCAAACAAAACCGATGCCGTGGACTTCAAGCTCGACTACTGCGACACCCGTGCGCAACTGCTCGAACGCCTCAACCAATGGCTGGCCACCTTTGATCCCGATGCGATCATCGGCTGGAATGTGGTGCAGTTCGACCTGCGCGTCCTGCATGAGCACGCCCAACGTCTGAACGTGCCGCTGTTGCTGGGGCGTGGCGGTGAAGCCATGACCTGGCGCGAGCACGGCAGCCGCAATCACTACTTCGCGGCAGCGGCGGGGCGCTTGATCATCGACGGGATCGAAGCGCTGCGCTCGGCGACCTGGAGCTTTGAATCCTTCAGCCTGGAAAACGTCGCACAAACCCTGCTCGGCGAAGGCAAGGACATTTCCACCCCGTACCAGCGCATGGACGAAATCAACCGCATGTTCGCCGAGGACAAGCCCGCCTTGGCGCGCTACAACCTCAAGGACTGTGAGCTGGTCACACGGATTTTTGAAAAGACCGAGTTACTCAAGTTCTTGCTGGAGCGCGCCAGCGTCACTGGCTTGCCGGCCGATCGTAACGGCGGTTCGGTCGCCGCCTTCACCCACTTGTACCTGCCGTTGATGCATCGCCAGGGTTTCGTCGCGCCGAACCTGGGCGACAAACCGCCCCAGGCCAGCCCTGGCGGGTTTGTCATGGACTCACGCCCGGGCCTCTACGAATCGGTGCTGGTGCTGGACTACAAAAGCCTTTACCCATCGATCATCCGCAGCTTCCTGATCGACCCGGTGGGCTTGATCGAAGGCCTCAAGCATCCCGACGACAGCGACTCGGTAGAAGGCTTTCGCGGTGCGCGCTTCTCCCGCACCCGGCATTGCCTGCCGTCCATCGTCACCCGGGTGTCCGAAGGCCGCGAAGAGGCCAAGCGCGAGCGCAATGCGCCGCTCTCCCAGGCACTGAAGATCATCATGAACGCCTTTTACGGTGTGCTCGGCTCCAGCGGCTGTCGGTTCTTCGACACTCGACTGGCATCCTCGATCACCCTGCGTGGGCACCAGATCATGCGCCAGACCCGCGAGCTGGTGGAGGCCCAGGGTTATGAAGTGATCTACGGCGACACCGACTCCACCTTCGTCTGGCTCGGCAGCGCCCATTCTCCGCAGGATGCCAATCGCATCGGCCTGGCGCTGGTGCAGCACGTCAATGATTGGTGGCGCGCCCACCTGAGCACCGAGTACGGCCTGCAAAGTGCTTTGGAGCTGCAATACGAAACCCACTTCAGCCGCTTCCTGATGCCGACCATCCGTGGCGCGGAGGAGGGCAGCAAGAAGCGCTACGCCGGTTTGGTGGTGCGCGACGATGGCAGCGAAGAGATGGTCTACAAAGGCCTGGAAACCGTGCGCAGCGATTGGTCGCCTCTGGCCCGGCAATTTCAGCAGGAACTCTACCGGCGCATCTTCCATCGCCAGCCCCATCAGGACTACATACGCGACTACGTGCGCCGTACCCTGAGCGGCGAGTTCGACGAGTTGCTGATCTACCGCAAGCGCCTGCGCCGGCCCTTGCACGACTACGAACGCAATGTCCCGCCCCATGTGCGCGCGGCACGTTTGGCCGACGAGTACAACGACCGCCTGGGGCGCCCGCGCCAGTACCAGCGCGGTGGCTGGATCAGCTACGTGATCAGCGTCAACGGCCCCGAACCCTTGGAAGTGCGGCAAGCGCCCGTCGACTACGACCACTATGTGACCCGGCAATTGCAGCCCGTTGCCGACGCGATCCTGCCGTTTGTGAATGATGACTTCGGTACCCTGGTGGGCGGGCAGATGGGGCTATTCTAGGCAATGGACCACACTGTCCCTATCGCCCATCGCTCAGGAGGCAACGCCCATGTACACACTTTATGGCACCGACGAATCCGGTTCCTGCATGATCGAAATCGCCCTGCAGCGCTGCGCCGTGCCGTGGCATCGCGTGGACGCCAGCTCCTGGCAGGACGGCGAGGGCAGTGACGCTCTTGCACGTATCAATCCACTCAAGCAGATCCCCACCCTGGTCACCCCCAATGGCCAAGTGTTGACCGAAAGCGCCGCTATCCTGATCCACCTGGGCCTGGAGTACCCCAAGGCCGAGTTGCTGGCCGGCGATCGTGCGCAGATCCTGCGCGGCTTGCTGTACATCGCCGCCAATTGCTATTCGGCGATCGGCATCATCGACTACCCGCAACGCTGGTTGGGTAATGCCGATGAGGCGCAGCAAGCGCAACTGGTCAGCGGCACACGGCGCTACCTGCACCAGGCCTGGATCGTGTTTGCCGATCAGTTTGCCGACCAGCTGTTTACCCCGGGCAACGTGCCAAATGCACTGGGCATCATGGCGGCGGCGGTGTCGCGTTGGGATGACGCGCGCGAGGTGCTCGGCAACCTGGCGCCGGGCTTTGCACAGAGCCTGGAGCGGGTAGACGCCGACCCTGTCGTGGCCCCGGTTTTTGCCCGGCATTGGCCGCAGTGGAAGGTCTCGTAACCGGAAGAAACAATGACCTGGCCACTCTCCAAGCCCTTGCGTAGCGGGTGTCCTGACCTACTCTTCTCAAAGTGATGTAGGAATCATCCTTGAATTTGACTGTCGCAGACATGAAACTCAAGAACCCTGCATGGAATTCAAAGGAGGTGCGCATGCTCATCCGGTCGCTGACCCTGGCTACCTTGATGGCTTTTACGGGGCCGTTGTTGGCCGCTGATGATAATCCGCTCAAGCAGGAGTTGGGCAAGACGCGCCCGCTGGTGGTCGTGGAGCTTGATGCTGGAAACCCGACACTGGCAACGCTGAAGAAACAACTGGAAGAGGCTGCCACCAAGCAGTCCTTCGAAGAGCGCAGCATGGTGTTCTACACCGTCAAGTTCGGTAGCATTGGCGCCGAAGGGGAGAAGTTCGCCAAGGACCCAAAGGACAGCAAAAAGCTCACGCCGCCTGAAACCAACGCGCTGATCCGTGCCCTCAAGCTCGGCGTCGGCAGCGGCACCAAGGTGATCCTGATCGGCAAGGATGGCGAGAAGAAACTGGAGAAGACCGTACCGCCGGATACCCTCGACCTGAAGGAATTTTTCAGCGCCATCGACCAGATGCCGATGGCCGAGAAAGAAGCGGCTGCTCCGGTTGTGCCAGAACCGGCGCCTGCGCCTGGCAAGAACGCTACCAAAGCGGGTAAGGCAACCAAGCCGGCTGCGCCTCAACAGCTGGATGACTGAGTCCGTGCAGGAGCTGGCTTGCCAGCTCCTGCGCAGGCCATTGCGGTGGTGGCTCCAGTTCACTGTTTCCACGGCTTGAACCACCCAGCCAACCCTCCCAATACCAGGGCCGCCGTCACGGTACTCAAGCCCAGTTGCCACCCATCATTGTGCAGCGGGTGCAATATCACGGCTGCAAAACCCAGTAAAACCGCACTCAGCCCCCATTGCAGCGGCCAGCCCAGTTGCCCAAGCAATTGCTGGCGCTGCATCAGCAGCAGATTGGTGACGATAACCCCGCCCAACGCCGCCAGGGCGATACCCGGCAAACCCAGAAAGTACGGCAGCAGCACCAACAGCAAAGCGTTGACCCCGCTGCCCAGCAATTCGCAGCGCAAGGGCAGGCGCGTGTCGCCGCTGGCATAGGCGTAGCGGGCGAGCATAGCGTTCCAGGCGCCGAACACCAATGGCGTCGCGAACCAGGCCAGCAGGGCGGGCAGTGGGCTGTCGGCGCTTTGGGCGGGCATCAGCAGATGAATCAGCACCGGGCTGGCGCCGATCAGGCCGAGGGCGGCCGGCAGGCTGAGCAGGGTCGCAGCATCCAGGCCTCGGCGCAGCAGGGCCAGGCGCTGCTGGCCTTGTTCGCCGCTCATCATGCCCAGCAGTACCTGGTTGAGGCTCATCAGGGCGATCAAGGGCAGATTGATCAGTTTGCGTGCAAGGTTGACCCACGTGACGGCACCTTCCCCCAGGTAACTGGCGATCAAGCGTTCGAGCAGCGCCAAACCCTGGCTGGCGACATTGCTGGCCAACAATGGCCCGATGCGCCCCAACAGTTCGCGGCCCGCCAGCTTGTCGCCAGTGACTTGCCACGGCCGCCAGCCGAAAGACCAGACCGGCGCCAGCAGTGGCAGGCACATCAATACACTGCCGGCAAAAAAGCTCATGGCCAGTTCGCCGCTGTCGCTTGCGCTGCCACGGATAAACAGGTACAGCACCGGCGGCAGGTTGAACAGCAAAGAGCCCAGCCCCGGCAGCACAAAACGCTGGCGTGCCTGCAAGGGAATACTGAACAACCCATGCATCACCAGGCCCGGCGCACAGGCCGCCAGCCAGCGCAAGTTAGCGGCGGCTTCGGCATGGGCTGCGGCGTCCAGGCCGGGGCCGATCAGGCGCACCCACAGCGGCGCGCCCAGCGCCAATACGGCAAACAGGGCCAGGCCTACTCCCAGCAGGCGTGGAGAAAGGCTGGCCAGCCAGGCTTGCTGGCGTTGTGGGTCGCGTTGTTGATAGAGGGGCAGGGCAGCCGCCGCAAGCAAGCCGGCGGCCAGGGTCATGCGCAACGCTTCGGGCAAAAACACCGCCACCAGAAACCCGTCGCTGCGGCTGCCCGCGCCCCAGGCCGCCACCAGCAGCCATTCGCGGGCAAAACCGGCGACCAGCCCGGCGAGGGTCGCGACGGTCAGCCAGAGCGTGCTGCCGAACATCAGTGGAACAGGGTGAACAGGCCTTTGCCACCCACCTTGTAGTTCAGATCATGGCAACGTTCGCCCATGATTTTGGCCCCGGAACCGCCAATGATTTTGTAGGGGGCCACAGCCTTGGCCACCACGGTATTGGCGCTGATCACCGAACCATGACCCAGGTGCGTGCCGTAGCCGATCAACGCCCGGCTGCCGATCCACACATAGTCGTCGATGTAGATCGGCCCGGAAATCGACCAGAACTCCGGTGCCTGCAAATCATGACTGCCGGCGATGATCAGCACGTGGGAGGCAATCGCCACGTGGTTGCCGATCACCAGCCCGGCGCGGGCGTCTACCTGGCAATGCCAACCGATCACCGTATCGTCACCGACTCTCAAGTTGTGGATGCCCAACACTTCGGTGTTACGCCACAAGCTTGTGCCCTTGCCGATCTTCGCGCCGCCCAGGCGCAGCCAGGCAATGCGCACATGGTGGCTGGGGATCTTGTTGATCAAAATGTTGTAGGCCATGTCCCAGGCGTTGCGCCAGCGATCCTTGATCGTTGCCCAGTTTTTGCCATAGCGCGGCAACAGCTTGCCCGGCAGGTCCTGCTTCATACGGCGGAACAAAAGGCGGGCCACCGGGTGCTCAAGGGCGGGTTCCAGGTCGATGGAGTTTATCCAGAAGCGCTTGTTGTCGCCTTCGCCCTCTTCAAACACCACGTCGTTGGCCAGGCACCAGTCCAGCGCCTCTTCCAGGTCCGGCAGGCTCACGCCCAGTTCAGCGGCCAGTGTGGGGAGGCGATCGCGCAAATCGGTGGAGTGAATCATCCGGTGTTTCATGGTTGGTTATCCTTTGGCGCAATAGCAGCAACAGGGGCGGTAATGGAGGGGCGCAGACGCACCTGTTGCAGGCTCATGCCCATCAACAGCCAGAACAGCGCGATCAGTACAAAGGTGAAGCTGAAATAGTGGTCGAAAATCCCCGTCAACAGCGCTGCCATCACGCCGCAGATACACCCCAGCCACAGGGCGTTGTCGGCGGTGACCTTGCGCACCTGGCCCAGGGGCCGCACTTCACGCCACCACAACACCGTGACGGTGATAAACAACAGCATCCCCGGAATGCCGACCTTGTAGATGAAGTTCAGCCACAGGTTGGAGATGCCCAACAGGTTGGTTCCGGGTACGGGTGGGTCGATCTTGAAGCCGATCCCCAGGGGGTATGTCGACATGGCCTCGGGGAATCTTGCGTACTCGTCGAAGCGGATTTCGGTACTGGCATTGGTGGACGAGAAGATAGTCAGCAAGCGCTCCTGCAACGGCGGGTAGAACATCACCAGCGCAACCCCAAACGCCACGCCGATACCGATGATGCGCCCGCTGTTGGGTACGCGCTTATAGGTCAGCCAGATCAGCACCAGCGCCAGGGCCACGATGGCGCCACGGGAAATACTCAGCAGCAGGCCGGCGCAACCCAGCACCGCCACCGCCAGGCCCAGCGCCCGGCGCCAGCCGCTGCGGGTCCAGCCGTAGAACAGCGCCAGGGGGATAAACAGCACCAGCACGCCACCCGTCAGGTTTGGGTGCACCCAGGGCGAGGCCATGCGCGTGTAGTTGGCGGAAAAAATATCCTTCACCGCTTCCGGGTGGGCGTACTTGAGGTCGGTAAGCACCTCGATCATCGACATGGCGTTGCGCGTTTTCAAAAACATGAAAATCGACAGCAACAGCATCGCCAGGTTGCCCAGCAGCAGGGCGACCACCACCTTGTCGCGGTCGGCGTCGGTGCGCAGCAGCAACGGCACGATAAACAGCAACGACAGGTTCATCAGCCAGCGTACCCAGTTCACCGGTCCGTTGCCTTCGGCATGGATGATGACCATGCCCCAGATAAACGGAATAGTGCTGAACAGCATCAGCCACATCAGCGCGCGCTCGGTCGGACGCCACAGGATCAAGCCGCGGGTCTTGCCGATAAACGATTGCCAGAACACCCCGACCCAGGTCAGCCCCAACACGGCTTCGCTGATGGTGGTGCGGATCCCCAGTTCCAACGTGGTGTAGGGAATGCTGGTGGCCAACACCGCGAAAATCAGCAAGCCCCACAGGGGAAAGCGGATCAGGGTCAAGGCCACACCCGCGCCGGCCACGACCAGCAAGGCCTTGATCGGCGACAGGGCCAACAGCAAAATGCCGAAGACCAGGCCCAGGAGCAGACTGATGAGTTTTCCTGGCAGCATTAGCGGTCCAATTCCTTGAGCAAAGTATCCAGGCGCGAGCGATAGGCCGGTTCGGCAAATTGCCGGGCCCAGGCGCGCTGCGTTTCGGCGTCTGCCTTGTCGCCCGCGGTTGCCAGTTGCTGCATGACGTTCTGCAATTGCCTGGCATCGTGTGGGTCGAAGCGCGGGGCGCCGGGCGGCGCGACTTCATCCAGGGCGGAACCGCGTGCCACCGCCACCGGCGTGCCGACACTCAAGGCTTCCACCACCGGCAGGCCAAAGCCTTCGGCATAAGACGGCTGCCATAGGCAGTCGGTATGACGGTAGAGGGCTTGCAGTTGGCCGTCGGATAAACCGCTGCACCAATGCAGGCCCGGCAGTTCGCCAAGGGCGGACGGTACATCGCTGGCATGGCCCACCAGCACCAGGTCCGGCACCTCAGGGTTCGCCGCACGGCAGGCCTGCCATTGGCGCAGGAAAAATGCCATGTTCTTGCGCGGCTCCCGCGTGCCCACCACCAGCCAGTAACGCGCCGGCAGGTTGTCTGGCAGCGGTTCTGGCGCTGCATTCAATTCGGGCACCAGGTTGCTCAACACCCGGAACTTGGCCCGGGCCCAGGGGAATACGCGGGCGGCTTCGTTGCAGGAAAACTGCGAAGGGCACCACACCCGGTCAGCCTGCCACACCGACCAGGCAATCGAGGCGCCGTCGATCAAGCGATAGGCCAGGGCCTTGAGCCTGGAGCGATGGAAGTTACGCTGAGTCAGCTGAAACAGGTCATGCAGCACCAGGATATAACGGGTGCCGGCGGGTTTGCGGCACAGCGGCAAGCCCATATTGGCCGTGGCGATGTGCAGGTCGATCTGTTGCTCGTGCAAGGCTCTGGGCAAAAATTTGCGCTCGAACCGCAAGCGTACCTGCGGCCGTTGCAGGCCATCCAGCGGGCTGGCCCACGGTGGGCAAATGGCGTTCTGGCGTTGCGGGTGGTCCAGGGGCGCCTCAGTGAACAGCACCACCTCGGTGTTGCCCCGTGCGCGCAGGGCATCTTCCAGCGCCAGGACCTGGCGGGCGATGCCCGACGAGGGCGCAACCGTAGCGGGGCGATAGTCCAGGGCTACGCGCATGGCTGAGACTCCTTAGAGGCGATCAAGGTGCGGTAGATGTGCTCCAGTTCGTCACCGGCCACCGCCCAGTCGTGGTAATGCCGCGCATAATCGCGTGCCGCATCGGCCAGTTGCCGGGCCAGCAGCGGCTGATCCAGCAAACGCACGATGGCATCGGCCAGGGCCTCGGCGCTTTCGCCCGCGAGGTAATGCGCCTGGGATTGCACCGCCAAACCGGAAACACCCTGGGCCGTGCTGACCAGCGGCAAGCCGGCGGCCATTGCCTCCAACACCTTGAGCTTGGAGCCGCCGCCATGGCGCAACGCGGCGACAAAACCGGCGCAGCGCCGTTGCAGGGCGCACAGATCAGGAACAAACCCCAGCCACTCGACACGTTCATCCGGCCAACGGTCGCGCCAGTGTTCGGGCAAGCCGTAACCGGCCACTGCCAGGCGCGCGTTCGGACACTGCAGCCAGACCCGGGGGAATATCTCCTCAAGCAACCACTGCACAGCGTCCAGGTTCGGTGCGTATTCGTAATTGCCGACAAACAACAAACGCTGGCTCTGCGCATCGGCACTGACCTGGGCGAAGGCACGGCTGTCGACGCCATTGACTACCACGCTTACCGGCGTTGCAGTCAACGGCCGCATGGCCTGGGCGTCTGCGTCGGTCACCGCGATCACATGGGCGGCGGCATCGAACGCCTTGCGCTCCCATTGCCGGCAGCGCCATTGGTCGTACTGCACGAACGGCGCAGCCCACTTGGGGAAACGGTCATAAGTGGCGCCACCCAGGCTTGACTCCAGGTTGTGCTCGGTCAGCACAAACTCGCGCTGGCGCTGCTGCAAGGTGCGCAGAAACGGTTGCAGGCTGTAGCTGTGTTCCACTTGAATCACGTCCCAGCGCTCGTTCAACAGTTGCGCAAATTGGGCTTGCAACGGTGCCGACAGGCCATTGACCGTGGTCAACAGCGGCCACGGTGCGAATACGCCCGCGAGCAGGGTCATCGGGTGTTTCAGCGGCCGGCGCGGCACCACGATCAGGCGTTCGAGCAACGGTTCAAGGGCTGCGTGCACCGCGTCATCGGCCGGTGTCTTCGATTGCGCCAGCAGCGTGATGCGATGCCCGCGCTCACTCAAGGTGCGCAGCAAATGATACTGCCGGGTCTTGCCGCCGCTGGTGGTCGGCCACGGCAGATAGGGCACAATCCATAGGATTCTCATGTACAGCTCTCCATGCCCGGGGCTACCACACCAGTATCTGCAAACTCGGCTTCACCGCTGGGCGAATACCGTTGTCGTCGTTCAGGGGCTGCCGGGCTCCGGTCAGCGGGTCCAGCAGTTCTGCGTGTTTGATGTCCGGCAGGCTGATGCTGCTGCCTTTGGCACTCCAGTACATCAACAAGTGTTTTCCGTCAGGCCGAGTCCAGGCCACGCTGTAGAAACTGTCCGGCACATCCTCAAGCTTGGGCGTGGTGCCGGGTTTAAGGGAGGGGCCGGTGATCTCGAGGAAGCGGGCGAGGGCGGTGTAGACCGGCTTGGGTTCGCCGTCCAGGTTCAGCAGGCCGTAATGCTGGTCGCGTGGCGAGGCGCGTTGGTCGAGGTCGGACAGCGCGAACAGGAAAATCTTCTGATAGTCCTGGGACGCCATCAACGCCAGGCGGCGCAAGGTGTAGTCGGCCTGCCCGTCGATACCGATCAGGTCCTGCATCTCCTTGGGGCCGGCATAGCTGGACCAGCCCCACTCGGTAGCCCATACGTTCTTGATCCCGGCGCCGTGCAGCATGGTATTGAGTTGATCGCCGCGCAGCAGCACTTCGTTCTTGCCCGGTTCATCGGTTTCCGGGGTCATCGAATAAGGGTGATAGGCCGCGACCATGCCCAGGTTTTGCACGCCCAGCGCGCCGAGCGCTTCGAACATCAGGGTTTTGCCACGCGGCGGCATCTGGCTGTAGTACGCCATGCCGCCCATGACCTGCAGTTTGCCGGGCGCAGCAATATTCAACGCCTGGTGACTGGCCAATAACAATTGCCCGTACTCCTTGGCGTTGACTTTGGGGCGCCAGTTGTTCGGCAGGTTCTGCTCGTTCCACACCTGCCAGGCATCAATATTGGGGTAGCGCTTGGCCAGGAGTGCCAGGCGCAGCGCGTAGATTTCGGGGTCCCGCGGGCGATACTGGTCCTGGAACTGCGCGCCCTTGGGGGCGGTGGTGATAAAGGGCGCCGAGCCCACCAGGTAAAACACCGAGCGGATTTTTTCAGCGCTCAGGGTGCGGTCCAGTTCATCGAAGGTGCTGAGTTGATAACCGTCTTCTGTGGGCTCCAGGCGATCCCAGTGCAGGTCGACCCGCACCCATTGCAACCCGAGTTTCTTGTATTGCTTGATCTGCTGGCGGTACTGCTCGGGCGTGAACCACAGAAAGTGCGCGTTCACGCCAAGGAAGTCCTTCCATACCACAGTGCGCTCCGGGGCCAGATTCACCGGCTGCGCATCGACTTTTTCACTCGACAGCAGGGCGCCACCCACGGCGATTGCCAGCACCAGCGGCAGATAGCGCCACATCGGGCGAACAGATGAAATATTCATCGCAACGGCTCCTCACAAGCATCCCGAAATAATTCGGCAAAACGTTGGGCCGTGGTGGCCCACTGGCGTTGGTGGCCGATTTCCGCTGCCCGGGCAGCCCATTGCCGGGCCTGTTGCGGGTCGAGGATCAAGCGGCTCAAGGCGTTGCTCAAGGAATCGATATCGCCCTGCTGATAGGTGATGCCATTGCCGCCGGCCACCTCTTCAGCAAAGGCACGCGCATTGGAGGTGATTACCCCGCGCCCGCAGGCATTGGCCCACGACAGTGCGCCACTGGTGCCACGCATCTGCCCCAGGAAGCCGAGTTTTTTCGATTCGCGGTAGGGCAGCACCATCACATGGTGCGCCTGGATCGTAGAGGCGATCTGCGCCGATGGCAGGTCCAACTGCCAGTCCACCACGTCCTCCAGGTGCAGCGCGCTGATCTGTTGGCGCAGGCCGTCGAGGTAGTTGCCGGCCGGGTCAAAGGTCATTTCCGGAGCAGTGCCGCCGGCCAGAGTCAGGCGCACCTGGCCTCGGCATTGCGGGTGGGCGGAAAGTGACTGGGCCAGGGCCTGGAGCAGATCTTCAATGCCCTTGCCGCGATAGATAAAGCCGAAATACAACAGACGCAGCGGCGCAAGCGGCGGCAAGTCCTGGGGCGCGATGGGCAGGTTGCCGTGAGCAATCACCGCCACTTGCTGCGGGCGCAGGCCCATGCGTTGGCGCAGGCAGTCGCCTCCCAGGCGGGTGAGGGTGATCAGCCGGCGCATACCTTTGGCCAGGCGTCGTTCTTCGTGCAAGGTCAGCGGGTCGGCCAGCAGCGCCGCCGCCTGGGGCAGCGGGTGGGGCAGGCGTTCGAGCAGGGTCAAGGGGAAAAACAGCTTGGCCCGGCGCCAGATCAAGCGCTCCGGATCATGCACCGTAGCGGTCAACGGCAGTTGTGGATGTGCCCGACGCAGGTAGTCAAGCGCCTGGAACTCACCGAAGCGCCCACCTCCCAATTCGGCATGGACCAGGTCCACACCGTGCCAGTCAAAGGCTTGCAAGCGCCGCAACTGTTCAGCCAGGTCCTGGCAACCCGCGAGGGGGGTCACCACTTCAAGGCCCAGTTCGATCAACGCGTTGCGCAAATGCGCGGCGTAATCGGCGATTCCGGTCTGCTCCGGTGGCAGAGGGGCCAGCAATGCAATACGCATCAGGCCGCACCGCGCCAGCTGTTGATCCGCGCCAGGACCTTGGCCGGTACTTCGAAGCGGCGGCGGTTGAGGATCATGCCGTCGACTTTGCCGAACGCGGTGGTCAGCAGCGACACCGCGTTTTCGATGGTCGGTACGGTACTGGTGCGGGCTTCGATTACCAGCACGATCTGGTCGGCACGGCGTAGCGTCAGGAAGGCCTGCGGGTTGGACGACAAGGCCGAGGCGTCCAGCAACAGCACTTCACCCGGCGTGGGCGCGTTCGCCCCGTCGACCGAGACGCGGTGGCCACGTTCTTCCAGCAGGCGCTTGAGCTGCTCGATGATAAACGTCACGCCCTCGCCATGCCGCGCCGAGGTCAGGCCCAGGGCAAAGCCTTCACTGGCGATGCGCTCCAGGGGCAGCAGGCTGTACAGGCGATAGAGGCTGGCGGTGACGGCGGCCGGCGTGGCGTCTTGCACGTCGGGGATGCTGCTCCACAGCGGCACCTGGAACATCTCCTGCAAGCGGGTGCCATCGTGGATGCGTTGGTCCAGCAGGTACAGCACATAAATGGTCAAAAAGCCCACGGCTACGCCGGCGGGAATGGCGAACAACAGAATCAGCAGGCTCTTGGGAAACACACGTGACGGGTTCAGGGTGGCGTGTTCGATCAGCGCGATGTTGCTGATCTGACTGTTGTCCAGTTCGTGATCGATACGCGCCTGTTCAAGATTGTCCGAGTACAAGGCGTAGCTTTTTTCGGCGGCGCGCAGTTGTTGGCTCAGCTTGTTGAGTTCCGGCTCATCGGTCATCGCCTTGTCACGCTGGTCACGCAGTTCGGCGAGGGTCTTGTCGTAGTTCTCGATCTCCCCGGCCAGTTTGCGCTCTTGCAATTGGGCGTCGATCACTTGCTGCTTGACGTTGATCACCAAGCTGTTGGGCGCAGTGTTTTGCGAGCGTTCCAGGCGCGTAGCCTCCTGAGCGCTGAGGGCTTCAATGTCGCGGATGTTCTGCTCGATCTGATTGACCTGCGGCGTGCCCGGCAGGTAGGTGCGCAACAGGCGTGCGCGTTCCACTTGCAGCGCATTGAGCTGGCGCTTGAGGTCCAGTTGGGTGGGATTGAGGCTGGTTTCGCGCATCGTCACCACGTCTGCCGGCTGGCTCTTGATCTGCTGGCTGGCGTTGGCCAGGAGGCTGCGAATGCCCGAGATCTGGTTTTGTGCGCTGACCTTGGCGTCGGTGACACGGTCGATCTGACTGGTGAGGTTCTTCAGGCGCGCATCGACACTGATCGAATCGATCTGCTTCAAACGGCCTTGCAGTTGGTCCTTCAGGCTTTGGATATTTTCCGCCACCTTGGCGCGTTCGGTTTCGTAGAAGGTATGCAGGCTCTTGCGCCCGAGAATCCGCGCACGTTCCTCAAGGTAGGCGTTGACCCATTCCTCGACGATTTTTTGCGCCACAGCCGGGTCGTCCCAGGTGAAGGAAATCTCGATCACTGAAGAACCCGGCTCGTGACCGGCTTTGAAGTTCTTCTCCAGCGAGGTCGCCAGGCGCTCCAGCGGGCTTTGCTTCTCGGCAAGGCCTACGAACTGCAGCACGCTGCGCACGCCGTTGATGACTTCGCCAAGGCCCTTCTTGATGTAGAACTTGGTGACCTTCCAGAAGCCCTGCGGCGGCTCGGAGGTCATCGCCATATAGCGCTCGGCAACGATATGCACGATGGGCCGGCCCGTGAGCATTTTTTCTTCGTCGACAATCGGGTCGTGCTGGGTGCTCGGGGCAATCAGCGTCTGGCGGTTGGCGGCTTCGATCGGCAAGGTGGTGTTGTCCCGCCCCGGCTTGACCAACAAGCGCGCGTCGGATTCGTAGCGAGCCGGCAACAGGAAGGCACCCAGCACCGCGACGACGATCGTGGTGATCACTGCCAGTTTGAATTCGCGGCGGTAGATGAAAAACAGCCGCAGCAGGTCGCGAAGAGAGCGGATTTCGATCACAGGATCACTCCATTGGATAGATGTTGTTCGTCGAATGAAATCGGCGTGCTCAAGTGATACAAAGCCTGCGTCATGATCATGGTCTGATGTTGTAAGTGGTATCGCCGGACTTGTTGTTGAGCTGATAATTCAAGCCCAGTCCAACCCCTTTGTTAACCGGAAACAGCTTGGTGAAGTACATATCCACGGCCTCCACCGTCGCGCCGATGCCCGACTGCGGCACGAAGATCAAATCGCCGCGCTGCAACGCCACCCGCGGGTGATTGGGGTTGGTCAACATGCTCTCCAGGCTGATGAAGTACGTCCTGTACTTGCCATCTGGCCCGGTGCGCAGCAAGGCCACGTTGGAGGCATCCGCCGAGGGCAATACACCACCGGAACTGAGCAGTGCCTGCTCGACGCTGACGTTGCCGGCCAGGTCGAAAAACGCCGGGTTGGACACCGCACCGCCGATAAACACCTTGTTGCTCGGTGCGCTGGCGATGTTCACCGTCACCGCGGGTTCGCGGTAGATGCGCTTGTACTTCTCGGTGATTTCCTTGCCCAGGTCTTCGGGCGTGCGCAGGGCGGCCTTGACCCGGCCAATATTGGGTACCGAGATCACGCCGTCGGGGCGCACGACGAATACGGTCATGTCATCGGCCGCCGCCGGTTCCTGGGCGTCGCGCACGATCCGCAGCGAGTCGCCGGTCTGGATCAGCACCTGGGGTGGTGGCAGGTCGGCCAGGGTCAGCGCCGCTTGATGGCCGGCCTTGAGCGTATTGTTGTCAGGAAGCGGCACCCGCGCGGGGGTCGAACAGCCCGCCAGCCAGATTGAGGCACTCAAGAGGCTGAGCAGGGTAAGACGGGAACGTCGGTTGGTAGTCTTCATGACGGCTCAAGTCCAGTAGGTGGAAAACATGCCCAGACGCCGTTTAAGCGAGTTGGGCAAGTGGCGTTCAAGGTGGCCGAGGCGATAACCCAGCAATTTAAAGGCGCTGCGCATTACTACTTCTGGCGCACGGTGCAGCGCGTTCGCCTCGCGCAATGCGCGCAGTTCGGCCAGCACATAACGCTTACCTTCGCCGCCGGCGTCGCCGAACGCCTGGCGAATCCACGCCTCGCGGCCGTAGAACACACCGATATCGAAGTAGCGCTTGAACTCGTCCAGCAAGCGGTAATCGTGGGAGTGATAAACCTGCGCACTGGCGGCGTAGCGCACCTGGTAGCCGGCCAGCAACATGCGTGCGGCGACGTAGGCGTCTTCGCTGCCAATCACATCCTGGGGGAAACCACCCACCGCCTGCAGGGCGCTGCGTCGGTACACCGAAAACGAGTCGGAGCTGAAGCAGGTCTTGATCCCTAGTTGCGGTGCATCGGCCAGGCTTTTGCTGCGGCTGGCCGCCGGGTAATTGAAGTGCCGCGACTGTGCCCCCAGCACCCCTGCACCGGGGTGCGGCAGCTGCCGTCCATAGGCCACGCCATTGAGCGGCTCCAGTTGCAATTCGGCGATCAGGTTGGCGAACGTCTCGGCCGTGGCGGGGATTGCGTCCTGAGTCATGACGATCAAAGCGTCGCCGCCCACCTGTTCACTGGCCCAGCGCCGAGTGCCGCCGTGGTTGAAGTCGCGGGCATCAATCACCTCCACGCGCGCGCCAAACTCGCGAAAGCGCGCCACGGTGTCATCGCTCGATGCGCTGTCGACCACCAGCATCTCGTCCGGTTGCAGGGTTTGCATGCGCAGCGCCGGCAGTAAGCGGTCCAGATGGCTGGCCGCGTTGCGGGTGGGGATGATCAGGGACGTGCGCATCAGGGTTTCTCTTCCACCGGCGCGCGGCCGTAGATGTCGTCATAACGCACGATGTCGTCTTCGCCCAGGTACTCACCGCTCTGTACCTCAATCATCACCAGATCGATGATGCCGGGGTTGGTCAGGCGGTGTTTGTGGCCGGCGGGAATATAGGTGGACTCGTTCATATTGAGCAGGATTTCGCGCTCGCCATTGGTGATCATCGCTGCGCCGCTGACCACTACCCAATGCTCGCTGCGGTGATGGTGCATTTGCAGGGACAGCGAGCCTTTGGGCTTGACCACAATGCGCTTGATTTTGAAGCGCGTGCTTTCTTCCAGCACCGTGTAGGTGCCCCACGGGCGGGTGACTGTGCGATGCAGACTGAACGCCGGGTGATTCTGGCGCTTGAGTTCGGCGACGATATAGCGCACGTCCTGGCTGCGGTGCGCGTCGGCGATCAACAGTGCGTCCGGGGTGTCGACGATGATCAGATCGCGCACGCCCACTGCACCGAGTACCCGCTTGGGCGAGTCGATATAGCAGTTATGCACGTCGTGCAGGATCGCTTCGCCATTGATCTGGTTGCCATTGTCGTCACTGGGCGTGAGTTCGCGCAGGGCTTCCCAGGAGCCAATATCGCTCCAGCCAATGTTGCAGGGCACTACCGCGACCTTTGCGGATTTTTCCATCAAGGCCACGTCGATAGAGATGTCCGGCGCGGTGCCGAAACCTTCCGGGCTCAGTTCGCGCTGGCGACTGCTGCTGTTTTGCAGGCTCTGGCTATGCTCGAGTGCAGCCTTGGCTGCGTCCAGGACTGCCGGGGCGTGGCTGGCCAATTCGTCCACCAGGCTGGCCGCCTTGAAGCAGAACATGCCGGCATTCCACAGGTGCTTGCCGCCGTCCAGGTAGCCTTGGGCGGTGACCTGGTCGGGCTTTTCGACAAAGCGCTGGACCTGGAACCCCGCCCCCAGGGGCGCCCCTTGTTCGATATAACCAAAGCCGGTTTCCGCACGGTCAGGCTGGATGCCAAAGGTCACCAGGTAACCGGCCTCGGCCAGTGCGCGGGCTTTTTCCACTGCTTGGGCAAACGCGCTCTCATCCAGGATCAAATGGTCGGCGGGCATCACCAGCAACTGCGCGTCCGCGCCGAAATGCTCCTGCACATGCAAGGCGGCCACGGCGATTGCGGCAGCGGTGTTGCGACCAAACGGCTCCAGCAGCAGGTCGAGGGCCAATCGCTGGGTGTTCACCGCGCGGTAGTCATCGAGGGTGCGAAACAGTAGGTCACGATTGGTCACTGTCAGGATGCTCTCCACCCCCGGCAAGTGGCTGGCGCGCAGGAAGGTCTTTTGCAGCAGGCTCTGGTCGTCGCGCATGCGCATGAAGGGTTTGGGCATGTTCTGCCGCGAAACCGGCCACAGCCGCGTGCCCGAACCACCGGAGATGATGCACGGGATCAATCCGTTAAGAGGGTTCATCAATAAACTTCCTTGGTGGAAAGGACGGCCGGAACCGTCATGAAAACGATGTACAGATCCAGCCACACCGACCATTTGGCGATGTATTCCAGGTCGTATTCGACTCGCTTCTGGATTTTGAACAGGGTGTCGGTCTCGCCACGGTAGCCATTGATCTGTGCCCAGCCGGTGATGCCTGGCTTGACCCGGTGGCGTGAGCTGTATTCGCTGACCGCTTGCTCGAACGGAACCCCGGCGGCCTTGGTGGCCGTGGCGTGGGGGCGCGGGCCGACCATCGACATATTGCCCAGCAGCACGTTGAACAGTTGTGGCAGCTCATCAATGCTGGTCTTGCGAATGATCCTGCCTACCCGGGTGATGCGCGGGTCCTGGCGTGTGGTCTGGTTCTCGGCGTTGAGGTCGGTCTGTTCGACGTACATCGAGCGGAACTTGAACACTCGGATCAGGTTGTCGTTGTAGCCAAAGCGCTTCTGGCGAAACAGCACCGGGCCCTTGGAATCGAGTTTGATCGCGATGGCCGTCGCCAGCATCACCGGTGACAGCAACAACAGGCCGAGGCTGGCCAGCAGCAGGTCTTCGCAACGCTTGATAAAGGGTGACCAGCCGCGCAGCGGCAACTGCGAGGTGTTGAACATCAAGATGCCGCCCACATCGGTGATGCGGTTATGCCCATAACGCAAGGCAGCCATGTCGGGCACCAGCATGACGTTCACCGACATCTGCCGCAGGCGTTTGACCAGCCCGTTGATACGCTGCTCGGCAGCCCAGGGCAGGGTGATCATGACCTGGTTGACCTGTTCGGAGCGGATCAGCTTTTCCAGGTCGCGGGTATTGCCCAGCAAGGGCAGGCGGCTCAATTCCTTGGGAATGCGCTCGGTACGGTCGTCGATAAAGCCGATCAGGCCGGAACGGATATCGCTGTTGCGCGACAGGTGTTCAGCCACATGCACCGCCGTCTCGGTAAAACCCAGGATCACCGTACGCTGCAAGAATTTGCCGTTCTTCATCAAATGGCGATACAGGCGCAGCATCAATATCCGCTCCACGCCAAACAGCACCAGGCTCATGGAGAACCAAGCCGCCAGGTTGCGTGGGCTCAACTGTGGGAACAGCAGCAGGATCTGGTACATGAACAGCAGGATGCAAAACGCTGAGACCCAGGCCACCAGCATCACGCGAAAACGCAGGCGATTGCTGAACAGATCCTCGGAGTACACCCCCAGGGCCTGGAACAGAATGATGGTCAAGAGCGCAAAGAATACCAGCAGGCCAAGGTAGTGGTTGCGCATGTGCTCGGCGACGGGTTCCGGGTAGAACAACAGGATAATTGCCGGCACTACAGCAGTGAGGCCGTGGATCAGTTTTACGAAGACGACAAAAAACTCAACGAAACCGGGACGAGTCAAAAACAGGCTATCGACCGACGATTTACCGCGCATAGATCAGATCCTCAATACACCACCAGAACGTTCCTATTCGTTTTGCTCATCCATAAGGCAGGTTTGCTTTACAAGTGGTGCAAATCGAACAACTGCAGTTGCTGGGTAATACGTAATGCCTGTTCAGACGCAGGAATTTACGGAGTGATGGCTAAATAGTGGCTTCCTTGAGGTTCCGTGTCAATGATTTGGCTTTTTTTGCCGTTGCCTTCAATGGCTCTCATGAGGCCCCCATGATATGACGATTTATTGACATGAGAGGCCGTGCTTTCAGAAAAATCGAGAATCGATGATGGCTTTTTGGAGTGTAGGAACAAACGTGGGGATTTGCCTGCCAGCGAAAAAAAGCTTTTTTTTGACAGAAGCAGGGCGGGGGAAGGGGGGTTGTCGAACCAGAGCCGGCTTGCCGGCTCTGGTGCAAGGACTGCTGATGTTTAGAAGTTGCCTTTGAGGCTCAGCGTGAGGTTGCGCGGCTCTCCATAAAGATTACCCCAGCCTGAGGTACCCACGGTCTGGTAGTAGTTTTTATCGAACAGGTTGTTGCCGTTGAGCGCCACAGTCCAGGTGTCGTCCACCTGATACGCAATGCGCGCATTCCACAACGCATACCCGGCCTGTTCCAGTTTGATAGTTTGCAACCGGTAGTTGCTGCTTTGGGCGTTGACCCCTGCGCCGACTGTCCATTTTGACAGTGCACCGTCCAACTGGTAGTCGCCCCACAAACGCAGCATATGCCTTGGTACGTAGGTGTTGGACACCGCGCCTTCGGCTGCGCTGTCGATGTTCTTCAGGTTCTTGGTTTGCGTGTAGGTGTAGCCGCCAAACACTTGCAGGCGTTCAAGCAATTCGCCGCTCAGCTCGGCCTCGACCCCTTGGGCGCGAACTTTGCCCGTGTCGGTGTAGCAGTAGCCGTCAGAGGAACTGCCGCAGCGGGTCTCGAAATCGGTTTGGGCGGCGTTTTTTTCGATGGCGCGAAACAGCGCCAGGGAGCTGTTGAGGCGCCCGTCAAACCATTCGCCCTTGATACCCAGCTCATAGTTCTCACCCATTTTCGGCTTGAGCGCCGAACCGCTGACCGTGGCGTAGGAGCTTTGTGGCTGGAAGATATCGGCGTAGCTGGCGTACACCGAAAGGTTGTCATTGAGGTCGTAGATCAGCGCGGCAAACGGCGTGACCACGCCGGTTTCCTTGGTGCGTGCATCCTGGTCGGCCCACTCGCCCCAGGCCAGGTTCAAGGACTCACGGCGGTTTTCATACCAACTGACGCGACTGCCGAGAACCAGCATCAACGGTTCGGCCAGGCGCAGGCGCAAGGTGGCGTAGGCGCCGTATTGGGTGGCGGTTTCCTTGACCGTGCCGCCACGGTACATGTTGGGCCAGAAGGTATCGTCGGCAGGTTCCGGGAAGTGGTGGTTGGGGTTGAAAACGCTTTGGCGCTGGGGCAGGTTGCGGATCGCGTAGACATCGTCCTGGGTGCCACGACTGCCATTGGCGCCGAGGATCAACTCATGTTGCAGGCCAAACGCTTCAAATTGACCATCAATGTAGGCATCCAGGCCGTAGTCCTTGTGATCGTAATCCAGCAGCGCGGCGTAGCTGGTGAGCGTAGGGGCCGGGTTGCCATAGTCCACGGTGCTTTCGCTGGCGGCGTATTTGATGTCTTGCAGGTTGCGGCTATGCACGGCGCTGACTTTGAGCTTCCAGTCGTCGTTGAAGTGATGGGTCAGATCGGCGAACAGCGTGGTGCGCTGGCTTTGCCAATCGTTCCAGGCCTGGCCCAGGCAGGTGGAGCGGCTCAGGCCGAGGCTTTTGCCGTCGCGGTAGCGCGGCAGGCCGCTCCAGCACGGTGTGGCGTCGACATCCTCATAGCTGGCGCCGAAGCCTAGGGTGGTGTCAGGGCTGACATCCATGTCCAGCGCCGCGTAAAACGCCTGGTCCTGGCGCTTGGCAAGGTCCATGTAGGAGCCACGATTCTGCTGGCTGACCGACGCACGGCCGCGCACCGTGCCGCTGTCGTTCAACGGGCCGCCGGTGTCGAGTTCGGCGTGGTAGTTATCCCAGGTGCCCGCCGACAGCCCGAGGCTGGTGGTCGGGGTGGCTTGGGGCCGCTTACGCACGAAGTTCACTGCACCGCTGGCGGTGCCGGCGCCCTTGAGCATACCGGCGGCGCCTTTTAGCACCTCTACCCGGTCATAAATCGCCATGTTCGCGCTGAAACTGTCGGCCTGTATGTAGTCCTTGCCGATGTCCAGCGGCACACCATCGAACTGGTACTGACCGAGCATCTTGAAGCCCCGGGAGTAAAAATACTTGCCGCCCATGGGCGACTCGTAGCTGGTGATCCCCGGCGTGCGCTCCAGCAATTGGTCGATGGTGGTGATGTTCTGGTCATCCATCAGCTTGCGGGTCATCACGCTCACCGATTGCGGCGTGCGTCGCAGGCTGTGTTCACCCTTGCCGATGGTCACCGCACCGGTGGTGTAGGAACCGCTGCCTTCGGTGGTGGCGCCTAGACGATCACCAGTGATGGTGGTGGCGCCCAGGTTCAGTGCCGAGCCGGCTTGCTGCTGAGGTAGCAGTAACCAGGCGTTCTGGCCCTGGCTTTGCGCCTGCAAACCCTGGCCCTGAAGCAACTGGCTCAGGGCCTGTTGTGGGGCCAGGGTGCCGCTCAGCCCCGGGCTGCTTTTGCCGGCCACGCTGCCCGCGTCATACGACAGGCTGATACCGGCCTGCCGCGCAAACTGATCAAGGGCGCCGGCCAGAGGCCCGGGCGCAATATTCCAGGTGCGGGCCTGGCGCTCGCTGCCGGGTTCCTGGGCTGTTGCGGTATACGGCAAAGCGCTGGCTGCCACGCACGCGCCAAGAAGAGTGGCATTGAGGGCGTGTCTGAGGGGGGAACGCTTGGAGGGGAACGCTTGCATGACCGCGGGATGCTCCTGAAGGAAGTGGACAACACCGGCCTGTTGATCGGCCTTTCCTTACAGGTCGAATGGCAATGAGAATTCACCTCATTTATTTTCGGCCGCTCAAACCCGAGCGGAGACGGTCACCCAATAGGGGCTGCGGTAGGTCACATTGATCGACAACGATTGCGCCACCAGCTTGAGTACCTGATCGGTGTCTTCCAGTTGATAGGTGCCCGAAACCCGCAGCCCCGCGACGGCTTCGCTGCAACGGAGCAAGCCGTTGCGGTAGCGGCCCAGTTCGGCCAGGAAGTCGTCAAGGCGCATATTGTGGGCGCTGATGACGCCGTCGCTCCAGGCCCAGGGATCCAGGCCATTGGTGGGAGAAGGGCGAATGCCGCTACGGTTGAACAGCACCTGTTCGCCCGGCTTGATCATTTGGCGTGAGCTGGCGTCATGGCTGTCGGCATACACCGCGACCGCACCCTGCTGCACAGCCAGCAGCGTGCCTTGGGCTTCTTCACGTACCACAAAGCGCGTGCCGAGGGTGCGCAGGTAACCATCGCGGGTGTGCACCCAGAACGGACGGTTGTCAGCGCCGGTATTGACCAACACTTCACCCTGACGCAGGTTCACCAGACGCCGCTCGGCATTCAGGGTGATATCGATGGCACTGGCGCTGTTGAGCTGGACCTTGCTGCCATCGTTCAATGCCACCCAGCGCCGCTCGCCGGTGGCCGTGCGGTAGTCCGCCATCAGGGCGGGCAGGGGCGTGTAGTCGCGACCCAGCCAGGCCAACCCGGCGGCGCCGGCCAACAACCCCAGCAGCTTCAAGCCTTCACGCCGACTGATACGTTGGCGCGCGCCATCGAGGGCATGGCGACTGACATGCGCCGGCAGTTGGGTGAAGTCGTCATTCATGGTCGCCACGCGCTGCCACGCCAGTTGATGCGCGGCGCTGGTGTGCAGCCACTGCTCAAAGGCCGCCGTGCTGGCGTCGTCAGCGGTGTTGAAGCGCAGCTTGATCATCCACTGGATGGCCTGGTCCACCAGGCGCGGATCAGCATTCGGCATAACGTAACCGATAGCAGGCGTGCAGCGCCTTGGACAGATCACGCTCCACCGTGGCCTTGGACACGCCCAGGCGCAAAGCGATTTGCGCGCAGGTCAGGCCGTCCAGTTGGGCCAACAGAAACGCCTCGCGCACCCGTGGCTTGAGCTGGTCGAGCAAACGGTCGATGCGCGCCAGGCTGTCGAGGATCAGCAGGCGGGTTTCTTCGCTCGGCACCTCGACTTGAGGAAAGTGCGCCAGGCTTTCCAGGTAGGCACGTTCCAGTTCGCGGCGTCGGTATTGGTCGATCATCAAACTGCGCGCGATGCTGCTCAAGTAAGCACGCGGCTGCTGCAGGGTTTGTTGCTTGCGCGCGTTGAGCAGGCGCACAAAGGTTTCCTGCGCCAGGTCAGCGGCGTGTTCACGGCAGCCGGTGCGTCGGCTCAACCAGCCGCGCAGCCAGGAATGGTGGGCTTGGTATAGCTGGCCGATGGCGGCATGGTCCAGTGGGTGATCGCTCGACATGGTCATCCTGGCGCAGCAGGCTTAATTGATAATGTTTCGCATTCTAGACGTTGGTTGTGGCATTCAGCAATCACTGGTTTGCTGCGTCAGTAATGTATCCAGCACAATTTTTGTAGAGCCTGCGAGCGCCGTGCTGACGCTGATCGCGAGTGTGTTTCACGTGCTGCTGGGCATGTTTGGCGGGGTGCTCAGCCGCTTCTTCGCCAAACGCACCAAAAGCGCCTGGCTGCAGAAGTGGGGTTTGGCGGCGGTGCTGATGGCGTTGGCCGTGCGCTTGGCGGTGATGTCGCGTCCTGCCTGACGACACGCGGGAAGCCAAGCAGGTTTCTGTGTGGCGAGGGAGCTTGCTCCCGTAACGGCCTGCCAGTCGATGCTCATTTACCTGACACCTCACAATCCAATTGTGGGAGCTGGCTTGCCTGCGATGGCGGCCTGACAGGCGATGCTTCTCTACCTGACACCCCGCGATCCAAATGTGGGAGCGGGCTTGCTCGCGAAGGCGGCCTGACAGCCGACACAGTCATACCGAGTACATATCCATTCCTGCGGTAACGGCCACTCAGGGTTCCGCCCTGACGGCGGCTCACTTTTGAACAGCGTGTCCGGTCCGTACAGGTTGAAGGTTCGCAACGCAGTGTGGTGTTGGGGATTTGCCGGATGGTAGAGGGCGTTCAGTTGCTGGTTGATCGGGTAGTAGAGGGAGGCGGCGAGACGCGAGCGCAGTAACGGCGATGCCTGTCAGTTAAGAAACAGCGCTGTACTGTGGCGAGGGAGATTGCTCCCTCGCCACGGATGAACATTCACCCCAACCGCGCAGCCGCCCGCGCAACAATCTCCCCACGCACTCTGCGTGACTCCACCGTGCGCTTGTTGGCTTCCTCCAGCACATGCCGGGGCGCAGTCTCCGGGCGGCCGGAGTCAAACGGTGGGGCCGGCGCATATTCGATCTGCAGTTGCACCAGTTGCGCCGCCGCTTCGCTGTACAACTCTGCGGCCAGGGTCAGGGCAAAGTCGATGCCGGCGGTGATCCCGCCGCCGGTAAACAGGTTGCCGTCACGCACCACGCGCTCCTGCACGGGAACAGCACCGAGCGGGGCGAGCAGGTGGTGGTAGGCCCAGTGGGTGGTGGCCTTGCGACCGCGCAGCAACCCTGCTGCGCCCAATACCAATGAGCCGGTGCACACCGAGGTCAGGTAGCGCACTGTCTGTGCCTGGGCCTTGAGAAAATCCAGGGTTTGCGGGTCTTCCATCAACGGGCCCACACCGGCGCCACCGGGTACGCAGAGCACATCCAGGTTCGGGCAGTCGGCGTAAGTGATGGTCGGCGTGAACACCAGGCCAGTGCTGGAGGTGATCGGTGCGAGGTCTTTCCACACCAGGTGCAGCTTCACGTCTGGCAGCGAACCGAGGACATCATAGGGGCCGGTAAGGTCCAGTTGCTGGATGCCGGGGAACAACAGAAAGCCGATCTGCAAGGTCATGGTGCAAGCTCCGAAAAGAATGGACGACCTCACTGTAGAAGCCTAGGCTTTGGCGGGTACGCCATTGAGCCCACTAATCACGCCAATCATGCCCAAGATTATTCATGTACTCGCTTTTGAAAATGCCCAGGTGCTCGATGTCACCGGGCCTATGCAAGTGTTTGCGTCGGCTAATGACCTGTTGCGCCAACGTGGTTTACCGTTGCCCTACGCGGTGAACGTGATCGCCGCTCAGCCTGAACCGGTGAGGACTTCTGCCGGCCTGGCGCTGCTGGCTGAACCGCTGCCCGCCATCGACGCGCCTTGCGATACCCTGGTGATCGCCGGTGGCTGGGGCGTGTACGCTGCCGCCGAAGACCCGACACTGGTGCAATGGGTGCGCGATAAATCCCGGCACACCCGGCGCATGGCTTCGGTGTGCACCGGGGCCTTTCTGCTGGCCGCCAGCGGTTTGCTCGATGGTTGCCGAGTGGCCACGCACTGGACGCGGTGTGAAGAACTGGCGCGCAAGTTTCCCGCACTCACGGTGGAGGCCAATCCGATTTTCATCCAGCAGGGCGCCGTGTGGACGTCTGCTGGTGTGACCGCCGGGATCGACCTGTGCCTGGCCCTGGTAGAGGATGACCTGGGTCGCGCCATTGCCTTGGAAGTGGCGCGCCACTTGGTGGTATTCCTCAAGCGCCCTGGCGGTCAGTCGCAATTTAGCGTGACGTTATCCCTGCAAAGGAGCGACAGCCGCTTTGCCGACCTGCACGCTTGGATCGCCGACCATCTGACGCTGGATCTGAACATCGCCACCCTG
Organism: Pseudomonas sp. B329; assembly: GCF_023127835.1. Taxonomy (NCBI): domain Bacteria; kingdom Pseudomonadati; phylum Pseudomonadota; class Gammaproteobacteria; order Pseudomonadales; family Pseudomonadaceae; genus Pseudomonas; species Pseudomonas sp. B329. The sequence continues at coordinate 31,324 of NZ_SPKP01000019.1, forward strand.
GCGGCCCAGGCTGGCATGAGCGAGCGTAGCTTTGTGCGCCATTACCGCGCCGAGACCGGCCAGACCCCGGCCCGGGCCGTGGAACTGATCCGTGTCGAAACTGCGCGCCGGCAATTGGCAGACAGCACGACCTCCATCAAACGTATCGCCATGCAGTGCGGTTTTGGCTGTGAAGAGACTTTGCGCCGCAGCTTTGTGCGGGCCTTGTCAGTGACGCCTCAAGCTTACCGGGAGCGTTTTTCAGCGCTCCAGTAGTTCCAGCAATGCTTCAAGCGTGACCCGGGGCGCTTCCTGGAAAACATTATGACCAATGCCTGGCAAAACCTGCCGGCGATAAAAACCACTGAAGTGCTCCACATCGTCATCCTCAAGCGACGGCGGGCCCACACCGTCGTCGGCCCCGCATAACGAAATGCTGGGCACCGTTATCGCCGGTTGCTGCACCAATGCCTGCTCAATGGATTCCAGCGCGGGATCACCCGGCGCATACATGAAACGATGGCGGTAAGAGTGAATCACCACCGCGACAAAGTCCGGGTTATCAAATGACGGCGCAGTCTTGCCATACAGACTTGGCCCTTCACGCCAGGTCGGCGACCAAAGCCGCCATAACAACTCACACAGCTCTTGTCGATTGGCGGTCAAACCGTCGACTCCACGCTGGGTGTGGAAGTAATACTGGTACCATAATCGATGCTCGGTTTCCGGTGCCCGAGGCTCGAGGGACTGGGCGATGTCCTGGATGTTGTAACCGTCCCCCGTCACCAAGCCGCGTACCCGCTCGGGCCATAGCGCCGCGACAATACACGCCGCGCGCCCACCCCAGTCATACCCGGCGAGCGTGGCCTGCTTAATGGACAGCGCATCCATGAAATCCAGCAGGTCCTTGGCCAACGCCGCCTGTTGGCCGGAGCGCATGACCTGGTCGTTGATAAACCGCGTCGGGCCATAACCGCGCAAATAGGGGACCAACACCCGATAACCACGCTCGGCCAGCACCGGCGCGATTTCGTCATAACCGCGAGGGTCATAAGGGAAACCATGCAGCAGGATCACCGGCTCGCCTGCGATGGGGCCGTGGGTTTCATAAGCCACGTCTAGCATGGACGTGCGCACATACAACAGCGGGGCAGGGGACGTCAGGGTTGCCATACAGTCTTCTCCCCACTGAGTTTGCGGTCCAGGAAGGTTGCCGCACTGATCAATGCCAGGTGGCTCAACGCCTGAGGTGTGTTGCCCAAGTGCCGAGCCTGGCTGTCGAATTCTTCGGCGTACAGTCCCAGCGGGTTGGCGTAGCGCAGCAGCTGTTCGAACTCCAGGTGGGCCTTTTCCACTTGCCCGGCGCGGGCCAGGCATTCCACGTACCAGAACGAGCAGGCGGCAAATGCGCCTTCGGTGCCTTGCAGGCCATCGATCTGGCTGTCGTCATTGCGGTAGCGGTAGACCATGCCGTCGCGCACCAGGCTTTTCTGGATCGCTTCCAGCGTCGCCAGCCAGCGCGGGTCGGTGGCCGCAACGAAGCGCACCAGCGGCATCAACAGCATCGAGCCGTCCAGCGCCGTGCTGCCGATATGCTGGACGAAATGCCCGCGCTCTTCGTTCCAGAAGTTGCTCCAGATGTCGGCGTAGATAGCCTGGCGTGTCTGGTCCCAGCGCGCGAATGGGGCGGGCAGCGAGCGTTTGGAGGCGAGGCGAATAGCTCGGTCCAAGGCCACCCAGCACATCAGGCGCGAGTGCAGAAAGTGGTGTTGCTCGCCGCGCATTTCCCAGATGCCTACGTCTTTGCGGTTCCAGATCTCACACACTTGGTCGACCACTTCCACCGTATGTTTCCAGCCTTCGTGGGAAATGGCTTCGCCGTACTTGTTGACCAGATACACCGCGTCCATCAGTTCGCCGTAGATATCCAGCTGGATCTGGTCGAACGCTTCGTTGCCCACGCGCACCGGCTGGGCGCCGCCGTGGCCGCGCAAATGATCGAGTGTGGTTTCCGGCAACTCCTGGCGACCGTCGATGCCGTAGAGAATATTGATTTTGGTCGGCTGGCCGCAGCAGTCGCTGACTCTGCCTTTGAGCCAGCGCATATAGGCGTTGGCTTCCTCGACAAACCCCAGGCGCATGAACGCGTAGACGGTAAACGACGCATCGCGTATCCAGGTATAGCGGTAATCCCAGTTGCGCTCGCCGCCGGGGCTTTCCGGCAGGCCGAAGGTGGCGGCGGCGATGATTGCGCCGTGCTTGCGCGAGGTCAAAAGCTTCAACGCCAAGGCTGAGCGGTTGACCATTTCGCGCCAGCGCCCACGGTAATTGGACTGGGAGATCCAGCCGCGCCAGAACTTGAGGGTGCGTTCCAGGTACAGGTCCGTGCAGTTGTTGACCACCCGCGGATCATCCTGGCCGCCGAGCACAAATTCGGCGCCCTCGTCCTGGGCCAGGGTGAAGCGGGATACGACTGCATTTTCTTCGAGGGTCAGCGGGTGGCTGCCTACCAGGCGCAGGCCGGGCTGACCGTCGGCGCTGAACAGCACGCCGCTGTCATCGGCTGTGGTGTGGGTCTTGGCACGGGCGTAGTCGTGGCGCACGGCGCAACGCAGGTGCAGAGTTGCCTGGCCACTGACTACCCGTACGCGGCGAATCAGCAGCGGCAAATCGTCAACGTCTTCGCTGACGGCCAGCAGGTCGGTGATTTCCACCACCGCCTCGTCACTCAGCCAGCGTGTTTGCAGCACGTTGGTGTCAGGCAGGTAGATCTGCTCGCGGCGGGCGTTGGGCAGGTCCGGGGTAAGCTGGAAGGTACCGGCGTCGGGCGTGTCGAGCAGTGCGCAGAAGATCGACGGGCTGTCGAATTCCGGCCAGCAGAAAAAATCGATGCTGCCACGGTCGTTTACCAGTGCGGCACTGCGCATGTCGCCGATGATGCCGTGGGCATCGATGGCGCTTTGGGGTTCTTTTTTCAGATCAACCATTGCCGCGAAACTCCGGATAAAGGCTCATGCCGCCATCGATGAACAACGTACTGCCGACCACGTAATCAGAAGCATCACTGGCCAGCCACACCACTGCATTGGCCACATCTTCTACATCGCCGATGCGGCCATAAGGAATCAATTTGAGCAACTCTTTCTCCGCAGCGCCTTCAGTGGCTGCGCGGTTGATCGCCGTGCGAATCGCCCCCGGCGCAACGCCGTTGATGCGGATACGTTGCTCGCTGACTTCCTGGGCGAGGGTGCGCATCAGCATCTCCACGCCGCCCTTGGACGCTGCATAATTCACATGCCCGGCCCACGGAATGACTTGATGCACCGAACTCATATGGATGATTTTGCCGGCCGCTCGTGACACCCCCTCACGAACGCCCTGACGATTGAAGATACGCACCGCCGCTCGGGCACAGAGGAACTGCCCGGTGAGGTTGACACCGATCACGGTGTTCCAGTCCTCAAGGCTCATGTCGACCAGGTTGGCGTCTTTTTGCAGGCCGGAGTTGGCCACCAGAATATCCAGGTGGCCGAAGGCATCGAGGGTCTGTGCGAACAGGCGCTCGACATCAGCCTCCTTGGACACATCGCCACCGATGGCAAGCGCCCGACCGCCGTTGGCATTGATCTGTGCGGCAAGGGCCTCGGCGGGGGCCGCCTGGGAGTTGTAGTTAAGCACCACTGCCGCGCCCGCGTCGGCCAGGGCTTTGGCTGCGCCAGCACCGATACCGGAACTGGCGCCGGTGACCAGAGCCACTTGTTGCTGCAAGGAAATCTGCATCGCCCACCCACTGTGTTTATCCGAGTCCTTTCAGCTGACTGGCGACGGGGAGCGGAAGTTCACCGCACGGCTTTTACGCCTAGACCGCGGGCCGCAGGTGTAGCGCCGGGGCGCAAGGCAAAGGTTTATCGTAATATGCTGAAAACAAAAGGTAAGGGATGGAGCAAAGGAATGTGTATGTCGACACGCACCCCAAGGATGAAAAGTTTACTCATTGGCTTATCAGCCGTTTTATCACTGGCTCAGACATCATTGGCTGTTGCGGAAAACAGCAATGGAAAAACGCTCTATCTACAGCGATGCGGCGTGTGCCATGGACCCGATATAAAGGCCACCGGGCCATTGGCTAAAAAAAGCAATCCCCCCACGCCTGACCTTACAACCGCCGCGTTCAAACAGCGGCTGCATGATTATCCGGGCGTGATCGTCTCGTCGATAATACTTCGCCCAAATGGCAACCTGATTCCAAAGACGTTGAAGGACAACGGTGTGAAGATAGCGCCGCACGCGTGGAGCGTTCAGGACTTCCGCGATCTGCATCAATACATGAGTAGCGTGATTTCAAAAAGTTGAGGGGTTTGAGTGCGGCGGGCGTACCGGCGATGGACAGCAATTGCCCCACTTAATAGGAAGCATTACTATTCACGCCCCGCCTCCTCAGTGCCTTCGCGATGAATCCTCAGCCGCCCCGCAGAACAGGCTTTTTCGAGCACTACGAAGAGTTGATCGGCACCTGGACGCGCCGCTTGAGGAACCGTCAGCAAGCCGAGGACCTGACCCACGACACTTTTGTGCGAGTGCTTGAGTCCGACGCCAGCGAGGTTGCACAACCGCGCGCCTACCTGCATCAAACCGCGCGCAATATCGCGGTGGACGCCTACCGGCGCGCAGAACGCCGCGCGGCGTTGACGTTGCAGGCCGTTGATCACGCCCCCCACAGCGGTGATCCGGAGCATTACATGCACGCGATTCAGTTGGCCGACTCCATCGAGCGGGCCCTGGTCGAGTTGCCGCTCAACTGTCGCAAGATTTTTATCTGGCAGAAAATCGAGGGGCTCACCCAACAGGAAATCGCCGTGCGCCTGGGGCTGTCTAAAAACATGGTGGAGAAGTATATGATCCGCACCCTGCGGCATCTGCGTGACCACCTGGATGCAATGGCGCCATGACCCGCTTTGAAACAGGATCTTCCACGATGGATAAGCGTGTCCGTGACGAAGCGGCGCAATGGTTTGTGCGCCTGCAAGACGGCCCGTTGAACGCCGAAGAACGGCAACGTTTCGAGGCCTGGCGTGCCGAGCAGCCCGAACACCAATATGAGTTCGATGTGCTGCAAGGGCTGTGGAGCGCCACGGATCTGCTGCCCCAACCCCGTTTGCAGGCTTTGTGCGATGCGCCGGCCGAGCGCCCCAGGGGTGGGGCGGTGTTGCGCTATGCGGTAGCGGCCGGTGTGGTTGCCATTGCCGTGGGCCTGGGTTTGTTCAGCGGGCTGGGCCAGTCCAAGCTCTACAGCGCCGAGTTCACTACCCGGGTGGGCGAGCAGCGCCAGGTGGCCTTGCCAGACGGCTCTGTGATGGACCTCAACAGCCGCAGTGTGGTTGCGGTTCACTACGAAAAAGGTCGGCGGGGCATTGAGCTCAAGCAGGGTGAGGCGATGTTCAGTGTCGAGCACGACGCCAGTCGCCCGTTCGTGGTGGCCGCCGGGGCAGGGCAGGTAACGGTCACCGGCACACGCTTCGATGTGCGTCGCGATGACGACCGCACCCGCGTGGTGGTCGAGACCGGCACCGTCAAGGTGCAGGGACGAGCGTCGGCTCAAGTCGTGACGCTCACCGCCGGCCGGGGCACTCATGTCGATACTCAGGGCGAAGTGGCTGCGGCCTATGCCGTAAACCCTGAAGAGCTGACCGCATGGCGCACCGGCAAACTGGTGTTCAACAACGCTAGCCTGGCCGAAGTGGCGCGGGAAGTGTCGCGCTATCGCGAGCAACCGTTGCGCATCACCACGGCAGCGGTGGGCAACCTGCGTCTGACCAGCGTGTTCAACGCCAGTGACACCGACGCCTTGCTCAAAGCCTTGCCACATATTCTGCCGGTTGCCTTGCGCACCTTGCCGGACGGCAGCCAGGAAATTATTTCACGCTGACATTCAGGTTTTTTTCGCATTGTTCGTCTTCTCCTGCAACTGCAACTGGTTTGCATTAACAGCCGCACACTTTTGCGATCACAGGACTAGGTTCGACGTGAAAAAACTCGCCCTCCACAACAATAAAACCTCCCGCTGGGCGCCTCTCGCCCTGGCTATCGCAGTCAGCATCGCGCTGCCTGCCGCACAGGCTGGCGAAGGCGTTCATATTCGCGCCCAGCCCCTGGGTGCAGCCTTGAGCCAACTGGGCCAGCAGACCTCCCTGCAAGTGTTCTTCAGCCCCGACATGGTCGCCGGCAAGCAAGCCCCAGCAGTGGATGGCAACCTCTCGCCTGAACAAGCCCTGCGCCAATTGCTGGAAGGCAGTGGGCTGGATTACCAGATCGACGCAGGCTCCGTAACCTTGCGCACGCTGAGCTCCGGCACTGGCGAAGCTGGCTCGCCGCTGGAACTGGGCGTCACCGACATCAAGGTGGTGGGCGACTGGCTCGGCGATGCCGATGCCGCCGTGGTGCAAAACCATGCGGGTGCACGCACGGTGGTGCGCCGCGAAGCCATGGTGGAGCAGGGCGCGATGAACGTCGGCGACGTATTGCGCCGCGTGCCTGGCGTGCAGGTACAGGAATCCAATGGCACCGGGGGCAGCGATATTTCTCTCAACGTCGGGGTACGCGGCTTGACCTCACGCCTGTCGCCACGCTCCACCGTGCTGATTGACGGCGTACCGGCAGCCTTCGCCCCGTACGGCCAGCCGCAACTGTCGATGGCGCCCATTTCCGCCGGTAACCTTGACAGCATCGACGTCGTGCGTGGTGCCGGGTCCGTGCGCTATGGCCCGCAGAACGTCGGCGGCGTGATCAATTTCGTGACCCGCGCCATCCCGGAAAAATTCTCCGGGGAAGTCGGCACTACCCTGCAAACGTCCGCCCACGGTGGCTGGAAGCACGTCGAAAATGCGTTTATCGGCGGCACCGCCGACAACGGCATCGGCGCCGCGCTGCTGTACTCCGGGGTCAATGGCAACGGCTATCGCAACAGCAACAACTCCAATGACATTGACGATGTAATCTTCAAGACCCACTGGGCGCCGACCGATCAAGACGACTTCTCGCTGAACTTCCACTATTACGATGCCAGCGCCGACATGCCCGGCGGCCTGACCCAGGAGCAGTTTGACGCCAACCCGTACCAGTCGGTGCGCGACTGGGACAACTTCAGCGGCCGCCGCAAGGACGTGTCCTTCAAGTACATCCGCCAGATTGACGACCGTACCCAGGCTGAAGTGCTGACCTACTATTCCGACAGCTTCCGAGGCAGCAACATCGCCAACCGCGATCTGAAAACCCTCAGTTCCTACCCACGCACCTACTACACCTTCGGCATCGAGCCACGGGTGTCCCATGTGTTCGATGTGGGCCCCAGCACGCAGGAAGTCAGCGTTGGCTACCGCTACTTGAAGGAAGGCATGCACGAGCAGGCCACCAGCCTTAACCTGGTCAACAACGTACCCACGCCAGGTGGGCAGAGCGACGGCCACGTTTATCAAGACCGCACCGGCGGCACCGAAGCCAGCGCTTTCTACATCGACAACAAAATCGACATCGGCCAGTGGACCATCACGCCGGGCATCCGCTTTGAAGACATCCGCACCGAATGGCATGACCGCCCGGTAGTGGCCTTGAACGGCAAGCGTACCGAGGAAAAACGCCGCGAGATTCACAACAATGAACCGCTACCGGCCCTGAGCGTGATGTACCACGTCAGCGACGCATGGAAACTGTTCGCCAACTACGAAACCTCCTTCGGCAGCTTGCAGTATTTCCAGTTGGGGCAGGGTGGTACCGGCAACCAGACCGCCAACGGTCTGAACCCGGAAAAAGCCAAGACCTACGAGATCGGGACGCGCTACAACGACAGCATCTGGGGCGGCGAAGTGACGCTGTTCTACATCGACTTCTCGGATGAACTGCAATACGTCAGCAATGACGTAGGCTGGACCAACCTCGGCGCCACCAAGCACGCCGGTATCGAAGCGTCGGCCCACTACGACCTGTCCAATCTTGACCCGCGCCTCGACGGTCTGACCGCCAACGCCGGCTTTACCTACACCAAGGCCACCTCCGAGGGCGACGTACCGTTCAAGGGCCGCGATCTGCCGCTGTATTCCCGTGAAGTGGCGACCCTGGGCCTGCGTTACGATGTCAATCACTGGACGCACAACCTGGACGTCTATGCTCAGTCTGGCCAGCGTGCGCCAGGCACCGGCACCACCTATATCACCCAAGGCACCGCTGACGGCCAGTACGGTGATATTCCGGGTTATGTTTCGGTCAACGTGCGCAGCGGTTATGACTTCGGTGCGCAACTGTCGAACCTGAAACTTGGCGTGGGGGTGAAAAACCTCTTCGACCAGCAACATTACACACGCTCCAGCGACAATAACGCCGGGATATACCTGGGCGAGCCGCGCACGTTCTTCGTACAGGCAAGCGTTGGATTCTGATCTTCGGTTGATGGCAATAATCGCAGCCCAAGGGTTGCGATTTTTTTTGCCCGCGCCCGGCGTAATGCAAGCCTGCCTGATCTGTTTCCTACACCGTCAAAGCACGTATTGTTGCTGCGTCAGGAACTGTTTCCGACACAAAACCACACATGGGAAAGCTGATGGGCTTCGACACTGCGTTGGAGCGACAAGCTGAAATCGCGCCTACTGCAATGGAGAAACCTATGTCGGTATCGATGGATACATCCGTCTCTGCTTCAACAACGCCAGACCTTTCACAAGTCACTGGCAAGGCCGTCGTCAAACACACTCGCGAGGCACCTGCTGCGCCTTCTTTCAATGATCAGCGTGCTGCCCATGTCAACTTCCCGACCACGCAAAACAAGGCCGGGCCGGTGTTCGATCACCATCAGCCGGCAACAACCGCGGCTGATGTGCTTGGCCATCAACACAACCCTCCCGGGCTGCATCACTTACTGAGCCAACTCAAGCGCTGGCTCAGTCATTGGTTCCTGGGGCATCGGCCGCCCATGCATCCGGGCTGCAGCAACCCGCCGCCAAGGCCCAACCCCGGGGCAAGCAATCCACCGCCGCGCCCCGACCCTACTGCAGGGGGTAGGCCTTATCCGGTCGCCCCCGGCAGGCCGGATCCGCAATACTCATTAAAGAGTAACGAAGAGTTGGCGCAGCAATTGCGCGACAGCTTCAACGCGTTTAGAGATCCAAATAACCCTGGGTCTATTAGCGTTGACAGCATTCTTGCGATGGCGAAACGAGGATGGTCACCTAACCCGGTCATGAGGGAAAACGCCCGCTTGGCCAATGAGCTGCTGCGACGTCCGGAGCTGATGGCGGCGCTTGACCGGGACGGTCGCACCGGTGCGTTGAATGATCTTATTGATTGGAAAAGCCTGAACGCGGTTATCCAGGGAGATAACTACTTCAAGTACAAGACTGACAAGGAATTGGCCGCTGAAATGCTCGAGCATTTCGATGAACTCAAGGATGGGAGCGGCGGGCCACACCTGAAATTCAAAGACTTGAGGAAACTCGCAAGTCAGGAGCTCACAGGCGATGCAGCCAAGGATCACCTGATCCAATTGGCCCAGGCAGTCATGAAACGGGGCGACCTGCTCAAACTGTTGGATAACCTCGTCAGTGCCGACGGTGATGGAAAGATCCGTCGCAAAGCATTGGCCTTACTGTCGCAATAACCCGCCTTCAGGCGCTGTGCTGCGAAAACGGCGCCTGATTCAATCATTTAAGGAACGGCTTACGCTTATTTGCCACATAGGTGGTAACTGCGGTGGTGCATTGGCCCACTGCTTTTCAGATTTCGCCTGAGGGAAAACACATGACTTCAACTTCGTTTAATTCCTCCCAATCCTGCCGCCTTGAACTTCTGCAAAACACCCAGCAAGTAAACCCTGCGCTGTCCGAGAAGGGCGGAGTATCAGAAGGTATGCCCACTGCCGCGCAGGAATATGTGGCCCAAGCCCGCCGCATGAAAGCGTTTGCCGGCGAGCGAAAATTTCAGGCGCCCGTTGCGGATGATTTTTCCCGGGGCATGTTGGCTGACCGCCAGGTCCCAGTGGCCCGCGCTGATTCACTGAAAAGCACCGGGCTGATCAATAGCCTGGCGACGTGGTGGCGTAGTCGAAAGTCAGGTTGATGCTGCCTTGCCTGGGCTTTTACATATTGTCATTGGTATTCGCTGCTCATCCGGAACTGCCGTCTCCCTCCAACCACACATGAGGTGCTTGTCCGAGTGGAATCCATTCGTTGATCTTGTCATTCCGACACAGGTCACCAAGCGGATATGCATCTGAATAGAGTTGGAGAAAACCCATGAAAATCGAGGGTGTACTACCTCCCGGTCGGCCTCTCGCCCCTGGCGGGTCAGCTGCGCGAGCAACGACGCTATCACCGGTCACTTGGCAGGAAGCTTCTTCCGTGCCGGAGCGAGGGATCTCTCGCCAGCCCACTCTTTTGCGCGGAACGTTATCCGCTCTAAGTCATCGAGACCTACAGAACTTCCCCGCTGAACGGGCGAGCAGTTCCCTGCCGGGTGAAACTTCAACGGACAAGCAGTTGGCAAAGGCCCTTGAAAAAGCCTTTGGCCTGTTGCACCCCTTCCTTAATGAGGGGCGCTTGACCTGGATGTCATTGCAGCGGATCGCCGCTCAACCCATGGGTGAAAACGAGGCACTGGACGGCGCCATTCAGGTCGTCAGGGAAATTCTCAAGCGTGCGCGGTTAAGCGACACCATCTTCAGCCGCGACGGCGATATCACGCGTGACAGCCTCAGTGCGGCAGCCCAGGCTTTGCATGGCAACAGCTCGGCGAGTGTGTTCAGCCAGGATCCGTTTCATACCCATGGCAACGCGCAAGTGGTGCAAGCGCTGCAAAGCCAGTTTGAACAGTTGAGAGACAAGACAATGGACCGCACCTTCCTGTTCGAACAACACCAGTACGTTGAGATTGCCAAGCTCAAGGCGGTCATGCAGGACCCTTACGAAGTTGATCAGAAGGGCAGCCCTGTACTGGATACGTCTACCGGCATGCCCAGGCCCCAATACAGTGAGTTGTGTGTCTACACGGCGAAGAACATTATCGAACGCCCAGGTTTGCTGCCTTCATTGGAACGTGCCAACGGCACACGACTGTTTGGCCCACCCCACAAAGAGGGTTGGCTGAGCAACAAAAGCCTCGAGCGCTGGCGGGAGCAGGACGATGCTCGCAAAGCGCGCTGACTGCCGGGCCTATACCTTGAGGATTTTGCCGCTGATGGCCACGGCCGCCAGCAACACCGCAATCAATACAAAGGCGGTGCTCAGGCTGCTGCCATGGGCGATAAAGCCGATTACCGCAGGGCCGGCGAGAATGCCGGCATAACCGAGCGTGGTGATGGCCGGCACCGCAATATGCTCCGGCATGACCTTTTGTTTGCCGACGGCGGTGTACAGCACCGGCACGATATTCGAACACCCGGCACCCACCAATGCGTATCCAAGCAATGCAGTTTCCCAGGCGGGTAATAGCGTCGCGATGAGCAGGCCGACACACGCCAAGGTGCCCCCGATCACGATCACTCGCGTTGCCCCCAGGCGTCGGACAATGGCATCACCGGTCAAACGCCCAGCGGTCATGGTCAAGGCAAATGCCGCGTAGCCAAGGCCGGCGTAAGCTTCATCCAGGCCGCGCTCGGCACTGAGGAATACAGCACTCCAATCCAGCACGGCACCTTCGGCCAGGAACACGATGAAACACAGGCAACCGATAAACAACACCACACCATGTGGCACCGCAAAAGCCGGGCCGGAGCTTTCACTGCCATAAGGCAGGAGGTGCGGTGCGGCCTTGAGCAGCGCCACAACCATGATAGCCACCACTACCAGCGTCGCCTGCAGTGGCGACAGGCCCAGGCCCAGCAACCCGGCAACCCCCGCTGCGCCGACGATGCCCCCCAGGCTGAATAAACCATGGAAGCCCGACATCATGGTTTTACCACTGGCGCGCTCGACAATCACCGCTTGCAGATTGACGGTGGAATCCACGGTGCCCAGGCCCGCGCCGAACAGGAACAACCCTGCGATCAACAACGGGATCGAACTGACAGTGGCCAGCATCGGCAGGGCCAGGCAGATCATGAGCGTCCCTGCGGTCAGTACGCGACGGCAGCCGTAGCGCGATGCCAAGGCGCCTGCTGCCGGCATCGCGATGATCGAGCCAACTCCCAGGCACAACAGCAGCAGGCCAAGCGTGCCTTCATTCAGATCTGCGCGCGCTTTGGCATACGGCACCAAGGGCGCCCAGGCGGCGATACCGAAGCCGGCGATAAAGAAAGCGATGCGCGTCGACATCTGCTCCAGCCGCCCGGGAATTACGGGCGCAGGGGTGGGGATGGCAGTCATGAAAAGTCCTTGGTTTTGCGTTCATCGAGCGATGTTCAGTGTCACATCCTTGCACATCAGGCCCTCTGGAGCGAGCCGGGTTCCCTTCGCGTTCGGAATCAAAAATACGGATCGAGAAAATTATTTTTACAAAGCCGGAACGCTTTGGTGGCTGATAACCACACAGGAGTGATCGAGCCTGTAGGCGGTGGTCTGGAAGGTGTGTAATCCTCGTGAGGGTGGCTGAACCCCAGGTTTCTTGCGACGGATTACCACCTTCCAGACCACTTCCCACAGGTTGGAGGTTCTGTAATACGCTTCCCCTGTCCGATAACGTTGGTGGGCAGATGTCAGCTGTTTCTTCGGAACTTGGTTATTCAGATATAAAATCGCGTAAGAATTTTCTTGTTGTTCTTAGATGTCTTATTGGCTGTATGTCTTGCTTTATAAGCGACACTTCCATCTTCGATGTACGAAACTTCTTTTTTATTGGGTAAGCGCCGAAAAGCGCGGGAAATCGCTAAGCTTTAGTCTGTTCAGGTGCTTTTTTTCGCAATCCATCCGGTATTGGCGAGGGAGAGTCGTTCAGTTGAAAAGTTGATGGCGGGTAACAAAGGATGGTTAACGCGTTTGTTTCGTCACGTTTCAAATTAGTTCTTTCAGGCATAACTACAGACTTTCAGGTAGTGGCATTCAAAGGCACTGAAGCCCTCGATCAGCCTTACTTCATACATGTGCAACTGGTCAGCGAAGACCCTTCCTTCGATTTGGAGGCGCTGCTTCATCAACCCGCCTATCTGGACTTTGGCGAAGCGGAGCAGGGGCTGCATGGGCAGGTCTACGCCATCGGTCGAGGTGACCCTGGCGTGCGGCTCACCCGTTATCACCTGACCCTCGCCCCGCGCCTGGCCTGCCTTGCCCATCGTCGCGACCAGCGGATATTCCAGCAACGCAGCGTGCCGCAGATCATTGCAACGGTCCTTGAACACCACGGGATCCTTGCCGACGCCTATGCCTTCGAGCTTGGACCGGTGGTGTATCCACCGCGAGTGTTTTGCGTGCAGTACAGGGAATCCGACCTGCACTTTATCCAGCGGCTGTGTGAAGAGGAGGGTATTCACTACCATTTTCGCCACAGCGTGGATAACCATCTGCTGGTATTCGGTGACGACCAGACGGTATTTCGACGGCTGGCGGTGCAGCGTTATTGCTCGTCGGGTGATCCGGCGCTCGAGACCCGGGTGGTCCAGCGCTTCGACCGGCGTTTGCAGGCACGCAGTCAGCGAACCGTGCGTCGAGACTATGACTTTGAGCATCCTTCGTTTTGCCTGCAAGAACAGGCCGGTGCCAAAACGGCAGAACCATGGGAAGACTATGAATGCCCCGGTGGTTTCACCGGCCGTGCCCGGGGGGCGCAACTGGCGCGGCGTGGCCTGGAGCGCCATCAGCGTGATCGCCATCGGGTGTTGGGCAAAAGCGATCAACCCGCGTTACGCAGTGGTCACTTTCTTGAACTGTGCGGTCACCCGGATCCAGCGTGCAATGACTTATGGTTGCTGACGTCGGTGCGTCATGAGGGCTACCAGCCGCAGGTGTTGGAAGAGTCGGCATTCGAGGCCGGCGGGTTTCAGGGCTATCGCAACCGATTCACTGCAACCCCCTGGCGCGCAGTGCATCGCCCGGCCCTCAAGCACCCCAAGCCGACGATCAGTAGCAGCCAGACCGCAACGGTAACCGGGCCCGTTGGAGAGGACGTGCATTGCGATGCCTATGGCCGGGTGAAGGTGCGCTTTCATTGGGATCGCCTGGACAAAAACGACGATACGAGCAGCTGTTGGCTGCGGGTGGCGTCGGGCTGGGCCGGTGACGGATTTGGCGCGCTGGTCATTCCCCGGGTAGGCATGGAAGTGCTGGTGAGCTTCCTGGAAGGCGACCCGGACCAACCTTTGGTCAACGGCTGCCTGCCCAATGCGTCGCACTTGCCGGCTTACCCCTTGCCACAGCACAAGACACGCACGGTACTGCGCAGCCGCAGCTCCCCAGGCGGTAGCGGTGGCAATGAGCTGCATCTGGAAGACCGCAGTGGCGAAGAGCTCATCTACCTGCGCGCCCAGCGTGACCTGGAACAACGGGTGGGGCATGACAGCCGCCTGGAAGTGGCAGGGGAACGGCATGAAGTCATTCGGGGAACCAGTACGGTTCGGTTGGAGAGTGAGGAGCGTCGCCATATTCTCGGTGCTCGCAAGGTCGTGCTCGAGGCGCATGACCACCTCGACGTACAGGGCGATAGCCTGACCCGTGTTGCTCAGACCCTGGTGATCGAAGCCGGGCAACAGGTTCATCTCAAGGCTGGTGCCAACCTGGTGATTGATGCGGGTGCGCAACTGAGCCTGAAGGCTGGCGGAGAGCACCTGCTGATTCAGGCCGGAGGTATTTTCAGCAGCCGGCCCATCATCCTGGGCGGTTCACCGTCCGCAACGCGCTCGGTAACGCCCCCGCCAGTTGCCCGCGCGCAAGTTTCTGCAGCGCAAGGCGTCATCATGGATTTGGCTAAAAAACTGGGTGCGGACTTTTGCCCCCTGTGCGAATGCTGCCGCGAAGGTCAGTGCGATATTGCGGGGAGGGCAGCTTGATGGACAGCCTGGTCACTCGATGGATGGCCCGACAACAGCAACAAGGCTACCACCTATGCCTGATGCTTGAGGGGAGTCATGAGGCTAGCCAACCGCTGCTGGCAGGGCGCGACCTGTCGCGTTATTGCAAGCTCTACAGCGAGACCGATGCGGCGCAGTTGGCGAGTTCTGGCCCGCTGATCCTATTGCTGGAACAAATGAATGAGCCTGCACTGATCGACCTGCTGCAACATCCCGAGTCGAACTGGGGATGGCTCTTTAGCCTATCCGCTGCCGACTTGGCGGGTGCAACGCGACATTGGCGCGACAGGCTGCTGGTGGGGCCGACGGGGCAGCGGGCGCTCTATCGTATTCACGACAACCGCACCCTGGCCCGCGCCTTGCTCCATCTATCAAAGGAGCACTGGCCGGTCTATCTCGGGCCGCTGGTCAGCGTGTGCTATTGGCATGAAGGGCGCTGGCACCAAAGCGAAAACCCTGCTCCGGGCGATTATTCGGCACCGGATCCAGCGCCCTGGCTGGATACGCCAAACCCACAGGCCGAAGCCATCCTGCACGCCAATATCCTGCGTTATCTGCTCGCGGAGCACAGTGAGGACCTGGCGGCATTGGTCGAATTCCAGGACCCCAAGGTCTGGCTCAGCCAAATACTGGAACAGGCGCGGACCTGGCAATGGCGCAGCCCCGAGCAGTTGGCGTTCCTGGTGGTGCGCCGGTTGGAAGGGACGATCCGAAGCAGCGTTATTCATTGGCCGCCTCGGGCTGGGGAAACACCTGAAGTGCATTTTGACCGGGTCGTGGAGCAGTGGCACAGGGAGGTGGGAAACGGTGAGTAGGTGGATGGCAGCGGTGTTGCTTGTTCTTGGGGGCGCGGGGATTCCGGGGTGCGCGGGGCGGGTGGTGGATAGTTTTACATTGGAGGTGGATTTGCCGGCCCAGTTTGAACTTAAAACTGCTGCCAATTACCGACCTGCGACGGGTGAACGCTGCGTTTTACCCAGGCGTCGAGGTAAGAGACCAGAGCGAAAAGTCTTTTTCACGGAATACAAACCGGTAGCGAGCAGGATTAGCTATGAACTGCCGCTGGCTGAAACGGTAGAGGGTTGCCCGTTGGTACTGCGCAGTGTGGAGTTTGGTTTTTATGCGAAGTGGGGCGCGCGGGATACAGATGTGGGGGGGGATGATGCCTATATCTCTATTAGCGATCATCTGGATATACCTGGGATGCAGGAGAAAGGAGTGAAGGAGCTATCAGGTCAGTGTCAATGGTTGTTTCGGACAGTAGGTCCCTTTCATGCAATCAGGAAAATCCTCCAGTGCCGTTCGGTTAATTCGCTAGGACAGTTGCAGACAACACGCGTTGGTGGAACTGCACAGCGCGATCAACTGCGGGGGAGAACCCTCAGGGTGATGCTAAAGATGACTGATGAGGAACGCCCCGCTTTTGGCGATAACTGGGTCGCTGTTCCAGGAGGGTGGAAACGCTGCAAGGGTATAGATTTTGCCGATCTGGATGCTTACTGCAATGGCAATAACACCGATTTCAAGCCAATAAAAATGCCGGATGGCCGCATCTGCAATATTTATCCAACGTGTGAGTGATAAGGAGTTAAGCCATGTATTTGGACGCAAGGAAGCGATCCTTTTTCAGCGACAGTGCGCCAGCTTGTTCATTGCGAGGGCACTGGGTCAGCTTTTGCCTGGTCGATGAGCTCGGGGTTGGCGCGACGTATGGCGGCCTGCCATATACCGTCCGCGACAGTGTAGGACAGCAGTACAAGGGTAGATTGAATGTAGAAGGCTTTGCCAAGCTGGAAAATATTAATAGCGGCCCCGTCATCCTTGTTTTTGATGACCTGTATTCAGGAGCAGGGCAGCCATATCGTCGGTTAATGATGCGACCGACCTATCAGCTTCCAGTTACCGAGCTTCAAGTTCGTGCTGAGCAGACTGGATTTGCTATGGCCGATGGGCGTCGCGTTGAGGCTAATCCTGCACAACAACAAGCCAACCAATTCTACCAAGTCGAAGTCAGGGATCTAGTACGCCATGTTGCCCACTTACCTGCGATAACGCCTCGTGCCCATAGTCCCAAACGTCATGTACTGAAAATGATGGCCGACCTTGGATTCGGCCCACCCGAGCCAACGTTGTCAGGTATCGTACTGTTCCCCAACAACCACACTGTCCTCGAAGTACGACCACTACGGGCGTTGCGCCCAATGCTATGTATTGAAGACAGATTCAGTGCCCTGAACCTGTACCAGCTCGCATTGTTTGCCGCGTTGAGTTATTGCGATTTTGGGCAGGAACCCTCAGAAAGGCCTTTGCATGAAGTCCGGTTTCCGCTCGATCCAAGCGTTGGAAATTTATTCGCTGAACAGCTTTCGTTGTATCACGAAGCCTGGCGAATTGACCCGAAGCAAGTGCAGCGTTTTTATCCGCTCTATGAAGAGGTCCCTTATTCCAGCCGTTTCGAAATCCTGCCATTCGATCCTGAGTTGTATCCCCAAAACCGACCGGAACTGAAGGAAGAACAGGAGCACCCTGCGCGCTTGCACTTTTTCGATGACGAAAAATTCGGCACCGACACCCAGGCTTTCATCACTCACCACGATGAGGTAATCCTGATAGCTGTGCGAGGAACCGTCAGCCGTGCCGATGTGCTACGTGACGCAGACGCCCATCAGGTAGCGTTTGCCGAAGGCGTTGGAAAAGTGCATGACGGATTTTATCAAGCCTACCGGGCTATGCGTGATTTCGTATTGCGATACCTTGATCAGTTTCACACCGGCCAACGCATTGTAATTTGCGGCCACAGCCTCGGCGGCGCCATTGCATTGCTGTTGGCCGAAGGACTGCGCCGAACGCCGGACGCCCACTACAACATCCTCCTTTACACCTATGGGGCGCCCCGTGCCGCTGACTCCGAATTCACTGCCGGCGCTTCATCACTGGTCCACCACCGCATCGTCAATCACAACGACCCCGTGCCTAGTGTCCCCGCCCCGTGGATGAACACCACCGCCAAACTCTGGATACCCGGTGCCATCACCTTATTCAGTACTCCTGTACCCGGTGGCCTGTTGTTCGCCGCCGGGTTGGTGCGCATGGGGGGCAACCCCTATCAACATCATGGTGAACAACATCACTTCATGCCGATCACGCTCCCGGATGGCACCCATTCTTCGGTGTTATGGAAGCCGGGCTGTGAGTCCATCGAAGAGGCGGGTTGTAATCGCGCATTGCAACTGCAGGGCGACATGCCCGACCGCGACAATTTATTGAGGCAGCTTTTTCAGGCCGGTCAACACTTCATGACCACCAGCTACATCCCTGCGGCCTGGGCTACATTGCGGCGCTGGCAACAAACCCTGGATAGCCAAGGCCCCTTGGTGACTCCAAGGGAGTTTGAGCTGCTCGACCAGGCTCTTGAGGACATGCGCGCGCAACTGCGGGCCAAACGGCGTGACCTCGCCCGTCTACGCCCTGCCAATGATCGCAGCCATGAAACCAACGATGCCTTGAACGCCGAGATCGACCGTTTGCACACCAGCCGTGAGCGTCTGGCCAGCCTGCGCTGGCGTCGCCTTCAAGCCCGCGATGTCTACGGCAGTCATGCGGAGGCTGCGCACCTGCACGCCAGCCTCAAACGCTGGTTCAGCCACCGTGAGAATCGCGAGCCTGCTCAATTTGCCAGCATCCCACCGCCTTCCCACGATGATCTGGCAAGGGCGCAAACACTGGATATCGACTCCATCGTCTAGCCACCGGGTTACATAAACTCCACCTGTGCCGGTTGCCGCTTCATCAGCACCTTGCCATTGCGGATCGAGTACAGCGGCAGGCCCTGGCTACGAATGACTTCGTAGTCGCTGTCGGCCGACAGGATCAGCAGGTTGGCAGGGCGGCCGGCTTCCAGACCGTAGCGGTCACCCAGGGCCATGGCCTTGGCACTGTTGTCGGTGACCAGGTCCAGCGCGCTTTGCAGGTTGCGGTAGCCGAGCATATGGCAGATGTGCAGGCCGGCTTCCAGCACGCGCAGGATGTTGCCATTACCCAACGGGTACCAGGGGTCGACGATGGAGTCCTGGCCGAAACACACGTTCATGCCGGCTTCGAGCAACTCGTTGACACGGGTGACGCCGCGGCGTTTCGGGAAGCTGTCGAAGCGGCCTTGCAGGTGGATACTTTCGGTGGGGCAGGACACAAAGCTGATGCCGGAATGCCCCAGCAGGCGAAACAGTTTGGCGCAGTACGCGTTGTCGTAGGAGCCCATGGCGGTGGTGTGGCTGGCGGTGACGCGGGTGCCCATGTCGCGGCTGCGGGCTTCCTCGGCAAGCACTTCGAGAAAGCGTGAGTGAGGGTCATCGGTTTCGTCACAATGCACGTCCACCAGGCAACCGGTGCGTTCGGCCAGGTCCATGAGGAACTTCACCGAACTGACCCCTTGATCGCGGGTGTATTCGAAGTGGGGGATGCCGCCGATTACGTCGGCGCCCAGGCGAATGGCTTCCTCCATCAACTCGCGGCCATTGCGGAACGACTCGATGCCCTCCTGGGGGAAGGCAACAATTTGCAGGTCGATCAGGTGCGTGCTTTCTTCACGCACTTGCAGCATGGCTTTGAGCGCGGTGAGGTCCGGGTCGGTGACGTCGACATGCGTGCGCACATGCTGGATACCGTGGGCGGCGAGGGCCTGGATGGTTTTTTTGGCCCGGGCCTTGGTGTCTTCCTGGGTAATGGTGGCCTTGCGTTCCCCCCAGCACTCGATCCCCTCGAACAGCGTACCGCTCATGTTCCAGCGCGGTTCGCCGGCAGTGAGCGTGGCATCAAGGTGGATGTGGGGTTCGACGAAAGGCGGTATCACCAGGTTGCCGGCGGCGTCCAGATCGCCGGCCGCGAGCGTGGGAACGCTGGTTTGCGCAGTAATACTGGCGATCCGGCCGTGTTCCAGGTGCAGATCATGCAAGCCTTCACGGTTGCGCAGGTGGGCATTGATGATGTGCATGGTCAAGTTCCTCTTGGCTAAAAACAATCAGGCAGGCAGCCGCCGGATCCTCAAGGCGATATCGATGCCCCGGCGGTCATGATGCGTAGTATGGCGCTGAGCAACACGTAGGTCAGCGATGCGGCAATAATTCCCACCAGCGGCGCGACCCATGGCGAATTGAACGCCAGTACGGTACCCACCCCATACGCTACCAGACCCGGCCAGTTGAATGCCGGCAGGCGAGCATCCGCCAGGCGCGGATATTGGCCGCCATAACGATAGAAGAAGTCCGCCATGATCACCCCGCCAATCGGCGGGATCACGGTGCCCAGCAGGATCAGGTAGGGCACCAGCAGGTCGTACATGCCAAGCAAGGCGAGCAGGGTGCCGATTACTGCACCGGCCAGGGTCACCGTTTTGCGGCGCTGGGTGCGCAGCAGGTTGCAACCGGCGACGGCGAAGTTGTAGATGGTGTTGTCCTGGGTGCTCCAGATATTGAGCAGCAACATCGCCATCGCGGCCATGGCGAAACCTTGCAGCAGTAAAACCTCTACCACATCCGGTTGCTGATAGACGATGGCGCCATAGGCGCCGATCAGCACCATCAGGCCATTGCCGATAAAAAAGCCGATCAGGCTGGCCAGCACCGCGACCTTGGCCGAGCGCGAAAACCGCGTCCAGTTAGTGGCCTGGGTCGCACCGCTGACGAAGGTGCCGAACACCAGGGTAATCGCCGTGGACAAGTCCAACTCTGCGGTCGGCACCACCGCCAGCAGCCCCGGTAGCCCGCCGACCTTCACCGTGGCGACCCACATCGACAGGATCAACAATAACCCCATTGCAGGCACTGCGATCCAGGACAGGATTTCCAGCCCGCGATACCCCACATAGGCGGTGGCGCAGAACAATAAGCCAAACACCATCATCAACCCCAGCACACTGCCTGGGCTCAGTTGGAAATACTTGCCCAATACTACGGCCGCCGTGGCAGTGCCCCAGGCATACCAGCCGATCTGGGTAAAACCGAGGATCAAGTCGCTGAGCTTGCTGCCCACTTCGCCAAAACAGAAACGCCCCATCAACACCGAATTCAGGCCGCTCTTGAACGCGATGTAACCCAGGCCTGCGGCATAGATACCCAACAACAGGTTACCCAGGGCCACGACGCCGAGCATGTCGATGAAACTGAACGCCACCCCCAGCTTGCCGCCGGCAAACATGGTTGCGGTAAAAAAGGTAAAACCCAGCAACACCATGGCCGTGGACGCAAGGCCTTTGCGCGCATGCAGGGGGACTTCGCTGAGGGGGTAATCGTTGCCAGGTGGTTGCTGCGTCATGGGGGCTGCTCCCTGAGTAGTGACGCAGCTCGTTTGCATCGTGCGTGCCAACGCAGAGGCGGGTAGATATCAGCTAGCGCAAGCAAGCCCCTTCAAGTTACCCCAGCCCAATCCGGTGCAGAAGCAGTGCAGCGGTGAGCCAAACTGGCTCAGTCGAACAGCGTCTGCGTGGTCTCACCCCGATGAAACGCAAAGGCCGCCTCAAGATCACTTTCAATCGTGCGCCCGCGAGACAGGGGCGGCAGATCATCCAGTGTGAAAAAACCGACTTCGGTGGTTTCAAAACCTGCCATGGGCGCGAGTTGGTCCACCCGGTCACACAGGAAGTACAACTTGTAGAAATCCCTCACATCCGGCCGGTACAAGCCCTTGGCTTTGTGCGTCACGCTGTATAACGTCCTTGCGGTGACCGTCAGCCCGGCTTCTTCGCGGATTTCCTTGACAATGTTCTCGGCCGCCGACAAACCGATGTCGGCATAACCACCAGGTAATGCCCAGCAGCCATCCGTCGACTCCCGTACCAGCAAAATCCGCTCACCTTCGATCACTGCACCGCGTACATCGATCATTGGCGTCGAATATCTCTGGGCAAAATCCGAGACCAGGCCGTTGATACGCTCCAGCGGCACGTTGCCCAATTGCGCCAGCATGGTGTGGGCGATCAGGGCAATTTCTTCCAGACGTTCGCGCTCGAAATCATCGGTGCAGAAATGCAGCCCCGTGGAAGCCAGTGCCTGCAAGCGCTTGGCGTGGGCCAGCCAGGTGTTTTCCATCACGTTCTCCTGTAGGCATTTCCAAAAAAAACCACCCGCAGGTGGTTTTTCCAACACGCTACCGCTTACTCGCCGCGATAGATGCAGCCGCTGGTGCAAGTCTCATGGATGCGGATTGCACTGAGCTCCGGCAGCAGAGGTTTCAATTCATTCCAGATCCACTTGGCCAGCACTTCGCTGGTGGGGTTTTCCAGGCCGGGGATGTCATTGAGGTAGTTGTGGTCGAGGCGCTCATAGAGCGGCTTGAAAATCGCCTTGATCTCCGAGAAGTCGCGAATCCAGCCGGTATGGGGATCCAGGTCGCCGCTCAGGTGGATGGCCACCTTGAACGAATGCCCATGCAGGCGCCCGCATTTATGGCCTTCCGGTACGTGGGGCAGGCGGTGGGCGGATTCGAATGTAAATTCCTTGAAGATTTCCACAGTGTTTTCAGCTCGGTCAGGTGTCTGGCAGGCGGCGAGTTTAACAGTTTGATCAACCCTTGCGCATACCGCCCCTCGCCAGCAGGCCCCATGGGGTCAAAGGGCTTGCAAGTGTTCGCCCAATTTACCGTTATCTGCCAATGCCAGGAACTCATCCCCCAGCCGCTGGCTCTCGCTCATCGCGGTTTGCCAATATTTGTTGCGGCTCGGGTCGTCGCCCATAAAGCGCTTGAAGTCACTGCGGTCTGGCAGTTTGCCGTGGGGCAGGCGGGCCAGGTAGTCCCTGGATGGCGCCAGCAACAATACATCCTGCAAGCCTTGCGGGTTGCTGCGTCGCCACGGCAGGCCCTTGTCAAACCAGCCGGGGATGACTCGGTCGGTGAAGTGCGGGTACAGCACGATGTCATCGCCGTGATAGGGCAGGTCGAGGTGGTAGTCCAGCAGGCCGCCGTCGCGGTAGGTGCCGGCCCCGGCGCCGGGCAGGTCGCGCACGCCTTGCATGACCATGGGGATTGAGCCGGATGCCAGTAGCGCCTGGCGCAGGTTGCCCAGTTCCAGGTCGATGAAGCGCGAGGCAAAGTCCTTGAGCGGATGTACCGGCGGCGCCTGGCGCGGGTCGTGGATGATCAGCCGCTCGAAATGCCGCGACAGCCGGGCGCGGCCCCGCAGGTTATCGGCAATTACCGACGACAAGCCCAGCCCCAGCCGCCCACGGTGGTCATCGGCAAGCAGCCCGTGGCTCTTGACCACCATGATGTTCAGCCGGTAGTCGGGGTTGTCCAGCACCCGCGCATCACGGCCGGCCAGCAGGTCATCGAGCATCCGTTGGCAGCTCTGACTGACTTCGGCCATGGTCACGCCCTTGGCAAAGCGCTGCTCGTTATACAAGCGGCCCAGGTCCAGCAAGCCCTGCACCGGGTCGGGCAGGCAGGCGCTGGCAAACCGCCACGAACCAATGGAGGCGCCGATCAGCGCGCGTTCCCTTGGTGCGCGCGGCAACCAGTCACCGAACAGCGCCAAGTCCAGCCCTTGGATACCCAGGGCCTTGGGGCCACCGGCCGCACCGGGGAGGATGCCCACGTCGGCAGGCGCAAGTCCCTGCTCGCGAATACGGCTGAGCGCGCGTTTGCCTGCCTTGAGGGTCAAGGCAGGGAACTTGATATGGATGGCAGTCATACCGGTCTCTGTTGAGGCAAGCGGGGCATTATAGAAAATCTCGCTGGCAGTGGGGAAAACGGTCCGCTTGGAAATTGCCATGGTGGCAATTCAGTTTCAGTTAAGTTGCGACAGGTACCGTGACCGGCGTAGGAAAACATCATGTAACGGAGACTTATCATGAAGCGCCTCACTGTTCTGGGCGCCGCCGCTATCATCATCGTTACGGCGACCCAGGCCGCCGCGGCGGACCCTGACAAGCCACTGATCGTGCCCGCCACTGTTACTATTGTCGCTTTCGATCAATTGGAAGCCACGGCCCTGGCCCTTCACCCCGGTTCGACGCTACTGGACACCGACCTGGATGAGGAATACGGCAAGTACGTCTACGAAGTGGAGCTGCAAGATGCCGACGGCATTGAATGGGACGTTGAATTGAACGCGCTCACCGGGCAGGTTCTCAAGAATCATCAGGATACGTAATGAAGGTAAATTTACGCGTCGGCAGTCGAGTGGCGCTGTTGCTCATGATTTTTTGCTCCAGCCTGGCGGCCCGCGACCTCAACCAGGATGAAGCCCTGGCCCTGCGCCAGCAGGGCGTGATTCTGCCGCTGGAGCAGCTGCTGCACCAAGCCATGGCGCGTTATCCCGGCTCGCGGCTGCTGGAGGCCGAGCTGGAAAAGAAACACGGGCAATACGCCTATGAAGTGGAATTGGTGACTACCGAAGGCGTGGTACGCGAGATCAAGCTGGACGCGACCAATGGTGTGTTGATCAAAGATGAGGAAGACTGATGCGCCTGCTTCTGGTGGAAGACAACGTGCCCCTGGCCGACGAACTGCTGGCCGGCCTGCAGCGCCAGGGCTATGCGGTCGACTGGCTGGCCGATGGCCGCGACGCGGTGTATCAAGGGCGCAGTGAGCCGTATGACCTGATCATCCTCGACCTTGGCCTGCCTGGCTTGCCCGGGCTTGAGGTGCTGGCGCAATGGCGCGCCGCCGCGCTGGCCATCCCGGTACTGATCCTCACCGCCCGCGATTCCTGGGCCGAGCGTATCGAAGGGCTCAAGGCCGGAGCCGATGATTACCTGAGCAAACCCTTTCACCCCGAAGAACTGTACTTGCGCATCCAGGCGCTGTTACGCCGCTCCCACGGCCAAGCCAACCAGCCAACGCTGCAAGCCGCCGGCCTGCATCTGGATGAAGGTCGCCAGTGTGTACTGCGCGATGGCGCCGAGATCCAACTGACGGCTGCTGAGTTTCGCTTGCTGCGCTATTTCATGCTGCACCCCGAACAGATTCTGTCCAAAAGCCATCTGGCCGAGCATTTATATGACGGCGAGACCGAGCGTGACTCCAATGTACTGGAGGTCCATGTCAACCATCTGCGCCGCAAACTGGGACGCAGCGTGATCGAAACCCGGCGCGGCCAGGGCTACCGATTTGGCGCCACCCCGGCATGAAGTCGATCCAGCGGCGCCTGAGCCTGGGGTTGATCAGCGTGATGGTGATCGTCGGCGTGGTACTGGCGCAGACCAGCCTCTTGCTGTTTGAAGCAGGCTTGCAGCGCTACCTGGAGGCGGGCTTGCGCAACGACAGCGAGAACCTGCTGGTGGCGCTGGTGCGCGGGCCCAACGGCGTCCAGTTGGATGAACAGCGCCTGTCGCCGGCTTATCAGCGGCCGTTCTCCGGGCATTATTTTCGTATCGACTTTGCCGATGTCCATTGGCGCTCCCGTTCACTGTGGGATCAGGAACTGCCCAGGCTCCCGGAGGCGGGGCTCAAGGGCAACCTGCAATTGGGCCCGGAAGGTCAGCAGTTGTTGGTGTTGCGCTCGGACTACAAGCGCTTTGGCAAGTTGATTTCCATCAGCGTGGCGCAGGACTACACACCCGTGCGGGAAAGCTTTCGCCTGATGCGTCAGGTGGGCCTGGTGGTGGGGGTGGTGGCGCTGCTGCTGGTGCTGGTGCTGCAACGGGTCACCGTGCGTCGCGCCTTGCGCCCGCTGGAGACGGCGCGCAACCAGATCGCCCAACTGCAGCAAGGCCAGCGCTCCCAACTCGACACTCAGGTGCCGCAGGAACTGGAACCGCTGGTAGCGCAAATCAACCATTTGCTGGCCCACACTGAAGACAGCCTCAAGCGCTCACGCAATGCCCTCGGCAACCTGGGCCATGCGCTGAAAACCCCTATGGCAGTGCTGTTGAGCGCAGCCTCCAGTGATGCGCTCAAGGATCATCCGCAGTTGAGCCAGTTGTTGCGCGAGCAGCTGGAACAGGTGCAGCAGCGCCTCAATCGCGAGCTTAACCGTGCCCGCCTGGCGGGCGATGCGCTGCCGGGTGCACTGTTTGACTGTGAAAAAGAACTACCCGGTTTGTTGGCCACCCTGCGCATGATCCATGGTGAGCACTTGGACCTCGCCTATCATGTCGCGCCGGGTCTGCATTTGCCCTGGGACCGTGAAGACCTGTTGGAACTGCTGGGCAACCTGTTGGACAACGCCTGCAAGTGGGCGGATGCCGAGGTGCGCTTGAGCGTCAGCGAGACGCCCCGGGGCTACGTGTTAGCGGTGGAGGACGACGGTCCGGGCATTCCTCAGGCCCAGCGCGACCAGGTATTCAGCCGCGGCGCACGCCTGGATGAGCAGAGGGTCGGCCATGGCCTGGGATTGGGGATCGTGCGGGACATCGTTGAGGTGTGGGGCGGGGTGTTGCAGTTGCAGGAAAGTGAGCTGGGTGGGCTCAAGGTATTGATCGAGCTACCACGCCGCTAGCACTGACCCACCCCAGTTCAAAAATGTGGGAGCTGGCTTGCCTGCGATAGCATCGACTCGGTTTGCCTGAAATACCGAGGTGTTGCATCGCGGGCAAGCCCGGCTCCCACAGAAAAGCCTGGCTGCATTCAGACCCGAAACTGATCCATCAACCCCTGCTGCTGGTTGGCCAGGCTGTTCAACGCCTGGCTGACCCGCGCCGATTCATTGGCCTGTTCCGACAGCGACTCGGTTACATCGCGAATGGTCGCCACGTTGTTGTTGATCTCTTCGGCCACCGCGCTTTGCTCTTCGGCGGCGCTGGCGATTTGCAGGTTCATGTCGCTGATCACCGTGACGGCGTCGCCAATCTGGCGCAAGGCCGTGACGGCCTGGCCGACTTGTTCGACGCTGCCTTGGGCCTGGCGATAGCTGTTGCCCATGGAGCTGACCACGTCGGTAGTACCGTTTTGCAATTGTTCGATCACCAGGCGGGTTTCTTCCACCGACTCCTGGGTGCGTCGTGCCAGGTTGCGCACTTCGTCGGCGACCACCGCAAAACCTCGCCCGGCCTCGCCGGCACGGGCGGCTTCGATGGCGGCGTTAAGCGCCAACAGGTTGGTCTGCTCGGCGATGCCACGAATCACTTCGAGCACCGAGCCGATCTTCTCGCTGTTAGCGGCCAAGCCTTCCACCTGGGTCATGGCGGTGCTCATATCGGCGGCCAGGTCACCAATGTTGGCGGTGGTGCGGTCTATGACGGTCAAGCCTTCGCGCGTCGCCTGGTCGGCATCCTTCGCAGCTTGGGCCGCCTGAGCGGCACTGCGGGCGACGTCCTGGGCGGTGGCACTCATTTCATGGGATGCGGTGGCCACCTGATCCACCTGGCGATACTGCTGTTCCATGCCGGCACTGGTCTGCGTAGCAATCTCGGCGGACTGGTCGGCGGTGCCGCGGGCGTCCTGCACCGAGCGCTTTACCTCGGCAATGATCGGTTGCAGCTTGTCGAGGAAACGGTTGAACCAGCCAGCCAATTGGCCCAGTTCGTCCTGTTTGCTGTAAGCCAGGCGCCGGGTCAGGTCGCCTTCGCCGCTGGCGATGTCTTCGAGCATATGCGCCACGCCAAGAATCGGCCGAGTCACACTGCGCGCCATCAACCACACCAGCACCAAGCCAACCACAGCGGCCAGCAGGCCCAGGCCCAGTTCCAGCAGGGTGCCCTTGGCATTGTCAGCGTCCAGCTGGGTTTTCAGTGCCTCGGCGGGGGCTACCAGAACTTTTCCCGGTACATCCAGCAATACGCCCCACGACTTGCCCCCTGGGATCGGCGCAAACGGCGCCAGCACCTTGAGTTGCTGGTCGGTGCGCAGGCTGTGGGTCTGGGTGCTGTTGGCCAAGGCACTGACCAACTGCGCACCGCTGGCGGTGTCGACCTGCTCCAGGCGCTGGCTGAGTTTGCTGGCATCCGGGCTGTAGCCGGCCAGCAAGCCGGTGGGGCTGAGGATGCTGACTTGGGTCTGGCCGTCGTACAGCTTCTGGCTGGCCTGTTGGCTCACGGCCTGCAAGCTGTTGAGGTTGATGTCCACCGACAGTGACGCAATGACTTTGCCATTGACCATCAGCGGGAACACGATGCTGGTCATCAGCACGTTCTGGCCGTCGATCACATAGAAATAGGGTTCGATCACACACGGCTTGAGGGTCGTGCGCGGGCAGGTGAACCAGGCGTTGGCTTTTTCACCGCTTGGGCTAATGGAGGTGTCGGTCATGTCGCTTTCAGGCAGCGCCATTGAGGTGATCTTGCCCGGCGTTGGTTGCGACCAATACAGGGCGAACCGGCCTTTGTCATTACTGCCCAGTTCCGCCTGGTTGGCGAATAGCTCGTCTTTGCCATCCAGCGCATTGGCTTCGAATACCAGGGACAAACCCAGCAGGTCGGGGTTGGCCTGTAAGGCGGCCTTGACCTGGCGGGTCAGGTCTTCACGGGTGTCGAAGGCATCGAGAAAGCGTTTCTCCGCCTGTTCGCGCAAAAACAGTACCTGGCGGGAAAACCCATGGCCGTATTGGTAGGCATCCATGAACTGCTGGCGAATGCCCAGCGCCTGCACTTCACCTTGGGCCTCAATGCGCGCCTGGGCGGCTTCGTCGAGCATCTTCATGCTGGACGCCTTGACCTGCTCCGAGCTCTGCGCCATGCGATACAGCGACAGACCCACCAGCAGGGTCACGATCCCAAGCAGGCACAGGCCCGCCAGCAGGGTGATTTTCCATTGAATGGAGAGCTGCCTGAGCGACATCGGGACATCCTTACCTGAAAGCACATGGAAACAGTTTATCGGCCGGCGCCCGTGGTTCTTTATTCAAACGCCCCATTTAAACCTCAAAGCGGCGTCGTTTTTTGACATGAGCGCCTGCCTGCTGCAAAGTGCGCGCCCTCTAATAAGACCTCTTTCAAGCCTGCACGCCGGCAGCTGTTCCCATGGGCCGTGCGCGGGCATGCCTGTCTTTTATGTTTTTGCTTGAGGTAACCATGATTAACGCAGTCATCGCCGCGGTCGGCACCATGCTGGTGCTCAGCCTGTCCCGCGTGCATGTGGTCATCGCCATCATCGTTGGTGCCCTGGTGGGCGGCTTGACCGGTGGCCTGGGGATCGACGCCACGCTCAAAGCCTTCAACGGCGGTCTGGGCGGTGGTGCAACCGTCGCCTTGTCTTACGCACTGCTGGGCGCTTTCGCGGTGGCCATTGCCAAGTCCGGCCTGGCCCATGCGCTGGCAGACAAAGCCTTGCTGCTGGTGGACCGTCAGGAAGCCAGCGGCGGCAGCCACGTCAAATGGCTGTTGATCGGCCTGTTGTGGGTGGTGGCGATTGCCTCGCAGAACATCCTGCCGATCCATATTGCGTTCATTCCGTTGCTGGTACCGCCGCTGTTGTACGTGCTGACCAAGCTGCAACTGGACCGCCGCCTGATTGCCTGCGTGATGACCTTCGGCCTGATCACGCCGTACATGTTCCTGCCGGTGGGCTTCGGCAATATCTTCCTCAACCAGATCCTGTTGGCCAACGTGGCCAAGAGTGGCGTGGATATCAGCCAGGTCAACGTCACCCATGCCATGGGCCTGCCGGCACTGGGCATGGTGGTCGGCCTGCTGGTGGCGGTGTTTGTCAGCTACCGCAAAAAGCGCGTGTACGACCTGGAAAAAATCGAGCGCGTCGAGCAAGTGGCGGTGCAGTACAACCCGCTGACCCTGCTGGTGGCAGGCCTGGCGATTGCTGCGGCGTTCATCATTCAGCTGTGGCTGGACTCGATGATTATCGGTGCCCTGGCCGGGTTTTTGATCTTCTCGGTGTCGGGCATCGTGCGCTGGAGCGACACCGATGACCTGTTCACCGAAGGCATGAAGATGATGGCGATGATCGGCTTCATCATGATCGCCTCGTCAGGCTTTGCCGAAGTGCTCAAGGCCACCGGTGACGTACGCTCACTGGTGGAAGCCTCGGCGGCGTTTATCGGCCATAGCCGCGGGGTAGGGGCGTTGCTGATGTTGTTGGTGGGGCTGTTGGTCACCATGGGCATCGGCTCGTCGTTTTCCACGGTGCCGATCCTTGCCGCGATTTTCGTGCCGCTGTGCGTACAACTGGGCTTCAGCCCGTTGGCCATCGTGTGCATCGTCGGCACCGCCGGTGCATTGGGCGATGCCGGCTCGCCCGCATCGGACTCGACCCTCGGCCCCACCTCCGGCCTGAATATCGACGGCCAGCACCACCATATCTGGGACACCGTGGTGCCGACCTTCCTGCACTACAACATCCCGTTGCTGGCGTTTGGCTGGCTGGCTGCGATGACGCTCTGACGCAAGCACTGCACCTCTACGGTGGCGAGGGAGCTTGCTCCCTCGCCACACAAGCTCGCTCCTACAGAAATCACTTACCTGGCCGTTAACCTCTCAAGTCGCCACTAACAAGAGAGAAAAGCCATGCGTCTGAGTTTGAAGGCCAAAGTCCTGGCCCTTGCCGTTGTGCCGGTGTTGCTGTTTGCCGTGGTCATCAGCCTCACCACCGTGTGGATTCTGCAGGGCCAGGCCCGCAACGAAGTGGATGAAACCCGCCAGCGCCTGCTCGACGACGCCAAGGCCACTTTGCAAGGCTATGTCGAAGTGGCCATGACCACCATCAAGCCGCTCTACGACGCAGCCGCTCCCGGCGATAGCACGGCGCGGGCGCAGGTGGTCAAGTTGCTGTCCAACACCCGCTACGGCAAAGACGGTTATTTCTTCGGCTACGACTCCGAAACCATCCGCCTGTTCAAGGGCAACAGCCCGGACGGCGTAGGCAAAAGCTTCAAGGACAACCGTGACCCCAACGGTGTCTACGTCAATCGCGACCTGGTCAAGGTCGGCAAGGACGGCAGCCACTACTTGCAATACAGCTCGACCCAACCCGGCCAGACCGAACTGGTACCCAAGCTCGGCTACACCGAATACCTGCCCAAATGGGACATGGTTATCGGCACCTCTGTGAACCTGGACGGTATCGAGGCCCAGGTGGCGGTGGTCCAGGACAAGGTCGAACAGCGTATGCAAGGCGTGCTGCTGAGCATCCTTGGCGTGGCTGTGGTGGTGTTGCTGGTGATTGCGGCGGTGGGCATGTTAGTCGCCAATACCATCCTGCGCCCGCTGAGCCTGATGAAAGCCAACCTCGACGACATCGCTGCCGGTGAAGGCGACCTGACCCGCCGCCTGGCCATCACCAGCCAGGATGAACTGGGCGACCTGGCCGGTGCGTTCAACCGATTTGTCGATAAAATCCACGGCCTGGTGCGCCAGATCACCGAAATGACCGCCCAGCTCACCGGGCTGGTGAGCCAGGTGTCCGACCAGGCCCAGCGCTCCGAGCAGGCCATGGAACGCCAGCGTCACGAGACCGACCAGGTGGCCACCGCGATCAACCAGATGTCGTCCGCGGCCCATGAAGTGGCGCGCAGTGCCCAGGGCGCTGCGGTCGCCGCGCAACAGACCGACGCCGAGGGCCAGGCCGCCAAACGCGTGGTGGACGGTAGCATCGCGCAGATTCACGCGCTGGTGAACGATATCCGCAGCAGCGGTGTGTCCCTGGACAGCCTGCAGCAGGATGTGTCGTCGATTGTCAGTGTGCTCGGTGTGATTCGCTCGATTGCCGAACAAACCAACCTGCTGGCGCTCAATGCGGCCATCGAGGCTGCGCGGGCCGGGGAGGCCGGCCGCGGGTTTGCCGTGGTCGCCGATGAAGTGCGCGCCCTGGCCAGCCGTACGCAAAGCAGCACCCAGGAAATCCAGGGCATGATCGATCGCCTGCAAAAGGGCACCGAAGCCGCCGTTGACGCGATGCGCCGCTCCAGCGATGCGGGCGAAGGCACCTCGGCCCAAGCCAACGAAGCCGGGGCGTCCCTCGATACCATGGCCCAGCTGATCGGTACCATTAACTCGATGAACGCGCAGATCGCCAGCGCCGCCGAAGAGCAGACTGCTGTGGCCGAAGAGATCAACCGCAGCGTGCATCAGATTGCCGTGGCGGTGGACAGCGTAGCGGATGAAACCCAGCTCGGCGCCCAGACCTCGCGCAGCCTCGCGGACCTGGGCCAGCGGTTGGGGCAATTGGTCGGTCAATTCAGGATCTGAGGTTCTACAAATCGCGCATCAGTAGGCCAAAACGCAGGTCCATCTCGACCGGCAAGGGCACATACACCGTGTGCCCATCCCCCGGCGCCACCTCAATGGCTTGCCCCTTGGCGTTGTGCAAGGTGGCCAAGTCAAAGTGAAAGTTGCCGGCGGGCGTCATCAATTCCAGGTGATCGCCCGCGGCAAAGCGATTCTTCACCTTGACCTCGGCCAACTCCCCGCGGCGTTCGCCGGTCAATTCCCCAACAAACTGCTGGCGCTCGGACACCGAGCTGCCGTTCTGGTAGTTCTGGTATTCGTCGTGCACATGCCGACGCAGGAAACCTTCGGTGTAGCCGCGCTGGGCCAGGGACTCCAGATTGGTCATCAAGCCGCGATCAAACGCGCGCCCGGCCACCGCGTCGTCGATCGCCTGGCGATACACCTGGGTGGTGCGTGCGCAATAGAAGTGGGATTTGGTGCGGCCCTCGATCTTCAATGAGTGCACGCCCATCTGCGCCAGGCGCTCCACGTGCTGCACGGCGCGCAAGTCTTTGGCGTTCATGATGTACGTGCCATGTTCGTCTTCAAAGGCCGGCATTTGCTCATCGGGACGGTTGGCTTCCTGTAACAGGAATACCTGGTCGGTGGGTGTGCCGAGCCCCAGCGTCGGCTGATGGTGCTGGACGATGTCGCCGGTCGCGTTCTCCACTGCCGGCGTGGCCTGGTATTTCCAGCGGCAGGCATTGGTGCAGGTGCCCTGGTTGGCGTCGCGCTTGTTCATGTAGCCCGACAGCAGGCAGCGCCCGGAATAGGCCATGCACAGGGCGCCATGTACGAACACCTCCAGTTCCATGGTCGGTACGTGCTGGCGGATCTCGCCGATTTCTTCCAGGGACAGTTCCCGCGACAGGATCACCCGGCCAATGCCTTGCTGCTGCCAGAATTGCACGCTGGCCCAGTTCACCGTGTTGGCTTGTACCGACAGATGAATCGGCATCTGCGCGAAATGCTGGCGCACCAGCATGATTAGCCCAGGGTCGGACATGATCAGCGCATCTGGGCCCATGGCGATCACCGGCGCCAGGTCCTTGAGGAAGGTCTTGAGCTTGGCGTTGTGTGGCGCAATGTTCACCACCACATAGAAACGCTTGCCTTGCGCATGGGCTTCCTGGATGCCGAGGGCGAGGTTGGCGTGGTCGAATTCGTTGTTGCGCACGCGCAGGCTGTAGCGTGGTTGGCCGGCGTAAACCGCATCGGCACCGTAGGCGAAGGCGTAGCGCATGTTTTTCAGGGTGCCGGCGGGAGCGAGCAGTTCGGGGGCAATCATCGGGGGCATGGGCGTGGGTCGCAAAAAGGCGCGAGGGTAGTGCAGGGGCGGTCATGGTTTATTGACCCAGGTCTAAACAAGCCGATCTATGCTTGTTCGATAAACAAGGGCACTCCCAGGTTTCGCCGCGGACTAAGCAACAGGGCTGACACCGGCCCGGCTTTCTCATATGGACCGGACATGAATCAAACCAACCTGCAATTCAAAACCCTGCTGCTATTGCTGGCGCTGGTGACCATCGCCTTTATCTGGATATTGCTGCCGTTCTATGGCGCGGTGTTCTGGGCGGTGATCCTCGGCATCATCTTCGCGCCGATGCAGCGCCGCCTGCAGCAGCGCTTCAGTTGGAACCGCAACCTGACCTCCCTGACCACCTTGATGGTGTGCCTGGTGATCGCGATTCTGCCCGTGATCATTACCAGTGCGTTGCTGGTTCAAGAGGGGGCCACGCTGTATAAAAACGTCGAAAGCGGCAAGCTCGACGTGGCCGGTTATATCGAGCAATTCAAGAACTTCCTGCCGCCGTACTTCCAGCAACTGCTCGATCGCTTTGGCATGGGCAACCTGGAAGGGCTGCGCGAAAAGGTGGTCAAGGGGGCGATGCAGGGCAGTCAGTTCTTCGCTTCCCAGGCGTTCAGCTTCGGCCAGGGCACCTTTGATTTCCTGGTGAGCTTTTTCATCATGCTGTACCTGCTGTTCTTCCTGCTGCGCGATGGCCCCGAGCTGGTGCGCAAGGTGCGCACGGCGGTGCCATTGGCCGAGCCGCAAAAGCGCCGCCTGCAACTCAAGTTCAACCGGGTGGTGCGGGCCACGGTCAAGGGCAACGTACTGGTGGCCGTGACCCAGGGTGCGCTGGGTGGTTTGATCTTCTGGTTCCTGGATATCCCCAGTGCGTTGCTCTGGGCGGTACTGATGGCGTTCCTGTCCTTGCTGCCGGCGGTGGGCGCAGGGATTGTCTGGGCGCCAGTGGCCGTTTATTTCCTGTTGAGCGGCGCCATCTGGCAAGGCGTGGTGCTGGGGCTTTTTGGTGTATTCGTGATTGGCCTTGTGGACAACGTGCTGCGTCCGGTCCTGGTGGGCAAAGATACCAAGATGCCGGACTACCTGATCCTGATCTCGACCCTGGGCGGCTTGTCGGTGTTTGGCCTCAACGGCTTCGTGATCGGGCCGCTGGTGGCGGCCTTGTTCATGTCGTGCTGGGCGTTGTTCGCCGAAACCAAGCCGCGGGTCAAGTTGCCCTTGCCTTAGGTCTCAGGCCTGGAGCCTGAAGTCGGCCGCCAGCCGGCGTTGTGTTTCGGCGTCAGACAACGAAGTGAGCGGGCCGCTGATAGGCTCGCCATCACGTACCACGTACCAGCAGGCAAGCAAGCCGAGCTTGCGCAGAGGGGTGGGAACGGCGCTACCGATGACAGACATGATTTGAACAGTGGGCATAAGGACCTCCAATCGCTATGGAGGCCACCTTAAGGGGTGTCGCTATCCAGGAAAAATCACCTGGCTCGATAGTCGACATCAACGCCAGGCGTTAATCCACCACCTGGTCGAGCATGTTCACCACTTCGTGTTCACTGAGCAGCCCCTTGCGCACCAGGTTTTCAGCCAACAGCGCCAGGAACTTCGCGCTGCGATGGCCTTCAAGGTGCTTGAGCTCGGTCAAGGCGCTGTAGACCTTGCTGGACGTGCAGAGGCCGGCGGTGCGGTGCGGATTCTGGGTGGGCATGTTCGTTCGTCCTTAATTGTTATTGGTGGACCGGGTCGATAGTGAGACTGTTTTATGACGCAACCATGACAGCGCACGCCTGGGCCGATCAAGAGGATATGCGACTCTTGTACTGTGGGATTGTCGTCATAGCGACATTGGCAGGATTAAACCGGACGTTCCAGGCAAAAAAAGGCCCCGCATGTGGGCGAGGCCTGTTCCACTCAAGTCAATTGAAACTTACCAACCGTGCCGGTAGTAGCCGTGGGGAGGGCCGTAGTAGCCGCGAGGCGGGCCATAATAGCCACGGGGAGGCCCGTAGTAGACCGGCGCCGGGCGATAGTAAACCTGCTGCTGCACGTACACCGGTGGTGGCGGCGCGTAATAGACCGGCGGTGGGGCGGCATACACTGGCTGCGGTTGCACATACACCGGCTGTTGCACATAGACCTCACGAGGCTGGCTGGCAACCACGGAGCCGACGACTGCCGCGCCCACAAGTGCACCCAACACTGCCGGGCCACCCCAACCACCACCGTGGGCGGAGGCTTGGCCGGCCATCGCAAGTGCGCCGATAAGCAAGGCGATTCTGGGGATTTTACGCATCATGGTCATTCCTCGGTTAGCCCCTGCGCTTGTGGTCTGCAATCAATAGACCCAAGGATTGTCGCGGGGATACTTTTAAGACAACGTATTTCAAAAAAACAGCACGGCCAGTAGGTAAAGGTTGTGTAAGGTCTGTACCGATTTGCTTACTTCAAGGAGTTACCCATGCAGATGCATCCCAACAAGGACACCCAGCTGTGCATGTCGCTGTCGGCGCGCCCTGGGAACTTTGGCCTGCGTTTTCATAACCATCTGTATGAACAGCTGGGGCTGAATTTCTACTATAAAGCCTTCAGCAGCCAGGATTTAGCCGGCGCGATCGGTGGCATCCGAGCCTTGGGTGTGCGGGGTTGTGGGGTTTCCATGCCGTTCAAGGAGGCGGCCATCGCGCTGGTGGACGAACTCGACGATTCGGTTCAAGCCATTGACTCGCTGAACACTATCGTCAACACCAACGGTCATCTCAAGGCTTACAACACCGATTACATTGCTGTCGAGCAACTGCTGAAGAAGCACGCCGTGCCGAAAGATTCCACCTTCGCCCTGCGTGGCAGCGGCGGCATGGCCAAGGCGGTGGCCAGCGCCTTGCGTGATGGCGGTTATGCCAACGGTGTGATCGTAGCGCGCAATGAGGTGGCGGGCCGGGCATTGGCCAGCAACCTGGGGTATGAGTGGCAGGCGGACCTGGGCGACCTGCGTCCACAAATGCTGATCAATGTGACGCCCATTGGTATGACAGGCGGGGCCGAGGCGGATGCATTGGCGTTCGATGCCGACGCGATTGATCAGGCAGAAACTGTTTTTGATGTGGTGGCAATTCCGGCTGAAACACCGTTGATCGTGCGTGGCCGTGCCAAGGGCAAGCGGGTGATTACCGGGTTGGAGGTCATCGCGATCCAGGCATTGGAGCAGTTTGTGCTTTATACAGGCGTGCGCCCGACTCAGGAGCAGTTCGAGGCGGCAGTAGCCTTCGCCCGAAGCTAAAAACTTACACAAATCCACTGTGTGTGTGGGCTTGCTCGCGAATAGGGTGTGTCAGCCAATGGATTCTTGACTGATGCACCACTATCGCAGCATGGGTATCTACACATCTTTTGGTACGGCGCTGTACCTGTGGCGAGGGAGCTTGCTCCCGCTGGCGGCCTCGGGGCCGACCAGGGTGCTGGGTCAGACCGAGTACATATCCGTTATTTAGGTAACGGCTGCTATTGGTTCCGCTTTTACAGCGGGTCACTTTCGAAAAGCGCGAA
>NZ_SPKP01000020.1:0-84535 GCF_023127835.1 Pseudomonas sp. B329
TTCGCGCTTTTCGAAAGTGACCCGCTGTAAAAGCGGAACCAATAGCAGCCGTGACTCAAATAACGGATATGTACTCGGTCAAAGTCCAGCATCCTGGTCGGCTCTTAGGCCGCCATCGGGGCAAGCCCCCCTCCCACAGGTCCGGCGTCACACCAAAGGTGTGTAGACACCCATGCCCCGATAGCGACAAACCAGTCCACGCTTTGTTGACTGACACGCCCCGGACGGGGCGTGTCTTTTTTGTAGGAGCGAGCTTGCTCGCGAAAGACGCCCAAGCGCCGCGTCCGTCCAGATTATCCGCATCATCGTTGACGTTTTTCGCGAGCAAGCTCGCTCCTACGTTCTCATAGCCCGCCGTATACGCATCCACTCTCGATAAGCCGCAGTCCGCTGCGCATCCGCAAGCTTCTTCGCCTCGGTGAAGCGCGCCCAGGTCGTTGCATCGCCACTGTAGTGTTCGATGATGTTATACGCCTGCGCATCCAGTCGATCCGCTTCGAAAAACATCTGGGTGTTCTGCGCAATCTCCTCATCCCACCTTTGACTGATTGTGTAATCCAGCACCTGACTGTTCATTGTGTGACACCCTCCGCCCACTGAATTTCTTCCGCCCCGCACCAGCGCACATCGGTAATGCCGTATTTTTCCGCCATCGGCTTGGACACGCGCTTGAGGTTGTTTTGACCGAACCTGGGGATGACCGCCACGCCGGCATCGCAACTGGCCCAGTGCCATGCTTCAGCATTGTTCATGCGTGCCGTACGCACGATAAAGGACCTCGGCTCGCCGTGAAGTTGATACTTGATGGTAAATAGCTCGTTGGTTTTCATGAGGCCTCCCTATGCTCATGAACTACAGATAATTGACGTCAAAAAAAATTCAAAGAACTTGTCGGGCAATTCGATGGCGGGCTGTCAGCGCTGTGGCAGTCAGTCATCCACGGTAAACGCTACCCACCCGGCTCCGTCAGCGGGCCGCTCTATCTGGGCGATTACACCGCCGACGGAGGTACCGTCTGGCAAGTTCACCATGACGAAATTGGGATGGCCGGGCCACTGCAGTGGAGTGTCAAAGTCCAGGCGAACCAGGGTTGGTTTACCACTACCTGTCAGATTTACGTCAACGTGTTCGTTGAGGCGTTCATCTGCTTGGGTTCCGAGGTGACGCGAAGCCGTGATGATGCTGGCGGGGCCTTGATAATCGTAAGACATGTTGCAATACCTCATGCAAAGGGCGGCGAATGCAGCCGTGTTCTTGTGTGGCAAGCGCGGGTCAATGATTGTTCAATCCAGATGACCCGGCGGCGCCGTCAGTGCCGGTGAGGCGTTGCGGTAGGGTCGTCGATCTGGATGATCGTGCCGTGGCGCCAGGCATCCGCCCCGGGTGCAATGGCCGGTGGGGCTATATCGGCGCGAGAGTGCTTCTTCTCGGTGCTGTCGATACCCAGGCGTTGATCGCGCTCGGCGACCATCCTTGGATCAGCCTGGCCGTCAGCGGTAAACCCCATCATCAGTTGAGGCACACCCAATGGCAGGCGCTTGTGCAGGTCGGTATGCCAGGTGTGCCAGGTCTTGCCGTAGGTGTGCACCAGCTTTTCCATCAGCGCGTGCTCGGCCACCGCGGGAATGCCGGGCGCGACCAGCTGGCCGGACTTCACCTCATGCACATGGCTGTGCCACAAGGCTTTCTCCGGTGCCGGCAGGCTGTTGAACAACTGCTCGCTGATGATGTATTCCACGCCCATCAACTTGGCGTCCTTGCGGTTGCCGTCGTAAATCACGCACTGGATCACCTCCTCATTGAGGATGGCGCAGTAGTGGTGCGCTTCCATCTGCACGTCGGGGTGGCCGTTGTAGAAGTGAAAGCCGTCCAGGTAGGCATTGAGCGCGTCGATGGGCGGACGTGACTGCAGCAGGGCGGCACCGGTATCGAGTGCTCGCGTGCCTGGCGATTTGGCATCACCCGGCGCCACCACGTTTGAGGCTGAGTCGTTGCCCGCGCACGCTGTCAACGAGGCGACGCAAATTGCCAGGCACAGCGATGGCAGTGCAGGTTGCAGGCGGTGAATGTTCATCGGGGATTCCCTCCATGGGCAGTTGTCGAGAACATCTAGAAAGCCTGCCGAGGAGGGTGTTCAACCGGATAGGGGGGGCGCATGGTTTGCGACGATTTGTGGAACAAGCGTTCAGCGTACCGGGTCATTTTTCATAAGCGTGCAGTTCGGTGCAAATAGCAGTCGCCACCACCGGTTTGCTGGGGCCTGACGGCAAGGACGGCATTCCGGCCGGGACCATCTGTAGCGAGTCCCTAGCCCTGGAGTTTGATGGTCACCAGCAGTTCATTGGCGTTGTTCTTGCCGGCATCAACGACAACGCCGTGATAGGTGCGGCCTTCGGTTTTGATCTGAACCGTATGGGCCTTCAATAGTTGTTCCGGCCACGGCGGCAGGATTTGCAGCGACACGCCCGCACCCGCTTCCATGACCTTCGCCATGCACTCGCAAGACAGGGGGTTCACTCCGAGCAGCGTGTCTTGAAGGTAGTCGATTTTGACGCGTTGCAAGGGGGTAGCAGCACCAGCGTGCATGGCAAGCCTCGTTGTTTTTTGCGTTTACTCCACGGAGGAGAGGCGGGACGATTGTCGCGAAACTACCATGTCTTCCAGGATTTCCCGAACGAGCCGATTGATCCCTGGCTCGCCGTGATACTGGGCACGGTTGATGTTGGCGATGGTGAACTGGTTGGCATCGGGCGCGAGCACCGTCACCGACAGGCTGTTATCCGGATTGATCGTGCAGGAGACACGGCAGTTGCACAGCCGCCTCGCAAGCGCGCGCTGGATTTGCGCTTTGGTCAACGTGTCCACGGGGTCACCGGATAGCAGGCCTTAACGGATCAAGGGTAGCTCAAATTGGTCGTGCGTAAAGGCTAGCGAGTTGATGGCAAGCCACTCGTCAGGGCCTCCCTCTATTTTTTGAACCCATACCTCCTGCGTCAGCCATATTTGATATGGCTGACGCTTAGCCTTATCCATCCGTTAAAGGTAAAACCTCATGAAGAAGCTCTATATGTGCCTGGGCCTTTGCAGTGCATTCATGCTCCACGGCTGTTTCGACAGTTCCGATAACACCACCAAAGACAATACCAGCGGCAGCAAGTCTTCCGTACAGATGCAGGAAGGCAAGGCGGACCAAAGCAAGTAAAAGAGCACCTGAGATTGTTTAATCTCCCAGCAGCGTCGAAACGAAAGTGTTGTGAAAGACTCCCTGCGGGTCGCATACCTTGCGAAAAGCGTTGAAGGCGTCGGTTCTCTCACTTCGGCGCTGTGCGAGGTTCTTCAAGAAGGCCGGATTGAACGGGGCAGAGGACGTCTGTGAGGGTTGGTCGGGATCATAGAAGCCGAACATTTTGCCGGTGTGGGGCATCCCTCCCAGGTCAACCCAGGCTCTTTCGATCTCTGCAAAAAAGTCCAGCAGGCGACCCGGGTAGTCAGATGCTGCGACGGCAGGCACGTACCCGATAAGGTCAAG
Source organism: Pseudomonas sp. B329 (assembly GCF_023127835.1). Lineage (NCBI taxonomy): Bacteria > Pseudomonadati > Pseudomonadota > Gammaproteobacteria > Pseudomonadales > Pseudomonadaceae > Pseudomonas > Pseudomonas sp. B329. Next base: position 3,530 of record NZ_SPKP01000020.1, read on the forward strand.
GTTTACAAAAGTGGCATTGGGGGTTTGCGTGTACGTCCCGGCCAAGGCCGTGTCGCCGCCACGGACAAAGCGGAACTCCAGCGGGGCAACGACCAGGAAGTCGGAGGAGCCCTTGATACGTGTTTTAACCGCATCGAGCCCTTGCCAGGCTTTACTCAGGCCACTGTCATCCAGCGCCGGTAGCTCGATAAAGTAAGACATGAAAATGACGCGCGATGCCTTGGTCAGCCACAAGTCAGAGTAGACCGACGCGGCTTCATCGAAGAGCGTTTCGATCGTGAGGAACCCTGCATCAATGATCGCACTTGCGATTGTTGTGTTACCGCCATACTGAGCGGCGATAAGGGGAGGCTCGACGATAGGTTCAAACGGTATCAGATAGGGCGAGCCGAACACGTTTTCTCCCGCGAGGGCGCACGCATTGGGCACGTTTTTTTTCAGGTTCGGGATCTGTGTCGCAGGAGCTGCAACCACGTCCCACCACAAGGCCAGGAAGTTGTCGGTGTAGGGGTTGAGAAAGGACTCGACGCGGTCATGATCTGTGAGCAGCGCTTTGAACCTGGCGATGAATGCTTGCTCGTTGTCACAGACAATGTTCTTTTCTTTGCCTGAGTTCAGTGTCGTGGCCCACGGACGTGGCAACACTTCAAGGGTGACGGCTGTGACGATTCCCAGTGCACCCAGAGAGACGCGTGTGAACTGCAGAGGCGACCATCCATCGACTGCAGGCGTCTGAGCATCAATGGTACGCACTTGACCGTCCGGCCCCATGAGGGTGAACGCCGAGGCGGTTTCCGCAAAAATCGGTGCACTGATGGTGGCGCCATGGACATCGACGGCGGTCATCCCGCCAAGGCTGAAGAAGCCGCCGGCGGTCGCGGTCTGTAGCATCATGTTATGGGCGGTGAGGAAGGCATCCAGCTCATCCTCGCGAACGCCAGTGTTCACGGTGATCGTATTTTCCCTGGCGTTGAGCACAATCGACTGATCCCCGTGGGCACCCAAGTCTGCATAACAGGACAGGTCGATGAGCCAGCGGAGGGGGGTTGGGGCGATGCGATTGTCTTCGGCAACCAAGGCCGGCTGTGCATGTCGTTGGCCCGATACGCGTACTGTCGCGCCTGCCACGCCGGCCTGGCGAACGATGTCTTGAAGCTCTGCGAGGTGGGTTGGGGAGAAGTAGTATTGACCATCGATTTCCAGGGTGTCGACGATGTTCTGAGCCCAGTTTTTCCACGGTAGCGGCTGAACCCTGAAACTCAGGGTCGTGCCCGTTACTTCATAGGCGGCCAGCCTGCCGTTGTTGGCCGGCTGGACTAAAGGTTCTCCTTGATTCTGGATGCCAGCGACGGCGGACACATAAGGTGCGACGCCAATTGCATCCGCGGGAATACCGAGCAATGCAAGTGAAGGGCTGACCTTGTACAAACCATTTTCGAAGTTGCCACTGTTCCATTCGGAGGTATGCCATTGGCCTGTCGAATCCAGCCACTGGATTGAGAAGTTCATGACAAAAAGGCCGTTATTAAGGCAACCAATGCGCTCGACTTGTTTCATTTTGGTTTCCTGTTACGTGATTTTTAACGTCAGACGGGTTGAATGTGCAATCGGGGAAGCCGGCGCCAACTTCTAACGGCAAGTCACGAAAAGTTGGTTCCGGGTATTCCGTCGTAAAGAGCTTGTTTTATTCGATCAAGTTAATTGCAAAACCAATGAGGGTTGTTCCTACTGCATCATAAGTTGCTATCTGGCCGTTGGCGGCAAACCCCACAAACGGCGTGCCTTGACCTGATGACCCAGCCAGTGCATGCCCATATACCGTGACAGCCAGCGCGTCGGAGGGTACGCCGATCGTTTCCAGATTCGGTGTAGTCCGAGATTGCGCCACCGGGTAGTCACCGCTGCCCCATTGCGACGTATACCACTTGCCGTCGCTCTGGAGCCATTGGACTTTAAAGTTAAATACGTAGCCGCCTTTGTTATTGACGGTGATTTTTTGAACTTGTCTCATAGTTATCTCCGGCTATAGCAATGATGTGAGATGAGCACGTTTGACCTCTGTCTCTTGGCGACAGAGTGTTTTTTACTGCATAACTTGATTGCACTGCTCGGAGGCGATGGTGAACGCAGAAATCAAACAGGTCGCCTCGCGCCCCGTTTACTGATTACTGTCAAGTGAGTGAGCGGCTTAACGCCCACAGACCTACATCATTTATAAGACTAAAAGTGTTGTTTATGAGTGCCAACACGAGGTTGGTGGGCATCATGATGATATTGGGCGGGGATAGCCTCCTTGGCTGCAGGGTTGAGTCCTTTCTGATACTGAGGTGAGGTTAGTCGCGGTGCGGATGACCTGCCAGGCTGAGTAGAAAACTATTTAGCTATAAGCCCAATATCGGAAATAGCCGTCGCGGTAACTGTTCTCTTCGGTAATGCAGCGCCTCGGTCCGTCAATGGCCCGAGGCGTTGCACGCTTTCCCTCAGCGCATATGCAGGATGATCGGGCTGCTGCTCGCAGGGTCAGTATGCCCGCGCAACTTGCTCACCGCCTTCGCCTCGACCGCGCCACCGTTGTTGCCCCAGGTGCCACGCACGTAGCTCAGCACGTCGGCGATTTCCTGGTCGGACAGCTGCTCACGAAACGCCGGCATCCGGTAGGCGTCCGGCATCCCCGCCGCCACCACGCGCTGCGAGCCGTTGAGGGTGATGTTGATCGCCGAGGCGTTTTCCTTGGCCAGTGCCGACGTGGCGCCGGCCAGGGGCGGCATCCATTCGGGCTGGCCTTTGCCGTCGAGGCCGTGGCAGGAGGCGCAGCGGGTCGCATAAGTGTGGGCGCCGGGCGCATCCTGGTTTGCTGTCACCGCCTGATACTGCCAGGGGCTGCCATCACGCTGCGGGTCACCGGGCAGTGATTTGAGATAGCGGGCGATAGCGGCCAGGTCCTCGTCCTGCATGAACTGCGTGGAGTTGTTGAAGGCTTCGGTCATTGAGCCGTAGACCACGGCATGGGCATTGCGCCCCGTCTTGAGGAACTGCACGATCTGCGCTTCGCTCCAGCGGCCCAGCCCGGTGTTGGGGTCCTGGCGCAGGCTGGGTGCGTACCAGCCGTCAAGCAGCGCTCCAGCGAGGAACGGCGCGCCGGATTCGTCCAGGGCTTTCTCGTTGAAGGCCAGGCCACGCGGTGTGTGGCAACTGCCGCAGTGGCCTGGGCCCTGGACAATGTAGGCGCCACGGTTCCACAGCGCGTCCTGGTCGGGCTTGGCGGCGTAAGTGGCGGTGGGCGCAAACACGCCATTCCACAGGGCGATGGGCCAGCGCAGGTTGAGCGGCCAGGGTATATCGCTGGGGATGTTCGGCTGGTTGGCCGGTTGCACGCCCTTCATAAAAAACGCATACAGCGCTTTCACATCGTCGTCGCTGAGCTTGACGTAAGACGGGTAGGGCATGGCCGGGTACAGCCGGCGGCCGCCCGGTGCGACACCCTGGCGTACGGCGCGATCGAAGTCGGCCAGGCTGTAGGTGCCGATGCCATGCTCGCGGTCGGGGGTGATGTTGGTGGCGTGGATCGCCCCCAGGGGCGTGGCCATTTCCAGGCCACCGGCGAAGGGCTGCTTGCCGGCCAGGCTGTGGCAAGCCACACAGTCACTCACCCGCGCGACGTATTCGCCGCGACTGACCAATGCAGGGTCGAAACTGGTGGCCTGTTGTTGTTCAAACGGCGAGGCGGGCTCGCGGGTGACGTACCAGGCCAGCAGGCCTGCGGCGACCAGGCAGGGCAGCGCCAGCCAGCCTGCGGTTCTTGCGAATCGGCGGTTGTTCATGGGCGTTCCCTGTGGGTTAACTGAAGGTGTGGCGGCTCAACGGCAAGCTGCGGATGCGCTGGCCGGTCAACTGTGCCACCGCATTGATTACCGCTGGTGCCACGGCGGGCAATGGCGGTTCACCGATGCCTCCCATCTTTTCGCCGCTCTCGACGATCTTCACGTGGACCTGCGCCATACGCGAGGGCGGCAGGATCGGATACAGGTCGTAGTTACGCGCCCGTGGCATACCGTCCACGTACACCGCTTCCTCCAGCAACGTTTGCGAGAGCCCCAGGGCTACCGCGCCGCTGACCTGGGCTTGAATGATCGCCGGGTTGACGATGCTGCCCGGGTCGATGGCCTCCCAGATATGGTGAACCTTGACCTGGCCGTTCTCGATCGACACTTCGGCGACTACCGCCGCGTGAGAGCCAAAGGGCGAAGCCATGGCCACCCCGCGTGCACGGCGCGTGCCGTCTTCGGCGGTGTAGGGGCCACGCTTCCAGCCACCGGACAGCTCGCCCACCGCTTGCAGCAAGGTGGTCAGCCGCGGGTTGTCGCGCAGCAGGTGCAGGCGCAACTCATACGGGTCGTGGCCGCCCTTGTCCGCCAGCTCATCCAGGAATGATTCGTAGAAAAAATCGTTAAGGGAATTACCCACTGAACGCCAGTAGCCGAGCATGGGCGCGCCCTTGACGTAGATCTGCGCAATACGCTTGTTGGGGATCGCATAACTCTTGCCCGACAGGCCTTCCAGGGCGGTGGGGTCGATCTGCTCGCCCTGTTTGCCACTGAGGGCTTCAGTAGGGCCTTCGGTGGCACTCACCGCTTCGATGGCTACCGGCAGGCCCTTGTCGTCCAGTGCGGCACGAAACTTCACCACGGCGAGCGGGCGCAACACATCGCGCAGGAACTCTTCTTCACGGCTCCAGATCAGCTTGATCGGGCGGCCGACGGCCTTGGCCAGCGCGATAGCCTGTGGGTACGGATTAGCCGAGTCATACAGGAAATGCCGACCAAAAAAGCCCCCCAGCAGCGGGGAGTGCAGGGTGATTTGCTCGGTGGCGAGGCCGGTGCGCTTGGCAATGTCGGCGCGGAACATATCCGGCGCCTGGTTGGGCAGCCACACCTCAAGCGTGCCGTCGGGGTTGAAGCGGGCCAAGGCTGAAGGCGGCTCCAGCTGGGCATGGTTGAGGTATTGGTTATGGTAGGTGGCTTCGACCCGAGTCTTGGCGCCAGCCAGGGCGCCGGCGACATCGCCCTGGTTTTCGTCATCGCGGGCCGGGCCCTGCTGGGCGGCGAGGAAGTCGAGGTATTTGTCGCTGGAAAAATCCGCCGGCATCGCCCGTACGGTCGAGTCGGCAGAAGCTTCCTGCCATTCAACCTGGATGGCCTCCACCGCACGCTTGGCGTGCCACCAGCGTTCGGCCACCACCGCCACGGCGCCTGGCAAGGTATGAACCGAATGCACCCCCGGCATGACCTCGACCTGGGCCTGGTTGCGCAGGCTGCCCACGCTCATGCCCAGGCGCGGCGCGTGCTGGACGGCGGCGTGGAGCATGTTGTCGAGTTTAAGGTCGATGGTGTAAAGCGCCTTGCCGGTGGATTTGTCATAGGCATCCAGGCGTTTGACCGGCTTGCCGATCCAACGGAACTGGCTAGGGTCGCGCAGGGTGATGGTAGCGGGGTCGGGCACCGGCATATCGAGGGCACGACCGGCCAGTTCACCGTAGCCCACGGAGCGGCCGGAAGCGGCGTGTACCACGCGGCCAGGCTGGGTGGTCAGCTCGCTGAGCGGCACGCGCAGTTGCTCGGCGCCGGCCTGCATCAGCATGGCGCGGGCGAGGGCGCCGAGGCGGCGCATGGTCGGGTAGCTCATGCGCACCGACATGCTGCCGCCGGTGATGCGCAGGCCGTTTTCCATTACCACGTAGGCTTCACCCGGGGGGGCGGCTTCGACGATGAAGGTGGCGGGGTCGGCATCCAACTCTTCGCCGATGATCTGTGCCATGGCGGTGTGGGTGCCCTGGCCGCCTTCCATGAAGGGGCTGAGCAGGCGCACGCTACCGTCCGGGCGAATTTCCAGGAACGCCGGCACTTGGGTGCCGCGTTCAGCAGCGCCGGTGGCGGCCTGCACCCGCGACGAGCCCAGGGGCAAGCCAAAGCCGATGACCAGCGCACCTACGGCGGTACTGGCGAGAAAGCGCCGACGCGACAGGTTGATCGGCTCGTCCAATTTAACGCCGGGCAGGATCTCGGACATATTCATCAGGCGGTCTCCTTCCCGGCGGCCAGGCCATCCATGGCAGCATGGATGGCGTTGTAAGTGCCGCAGCGGCACAGGTTGACCATTGCCGCATCGATCTGCGCTTGCGACGGAGCGGGGGTGTGCTTGAGCAGCGCGGTGGCCGCCATCACTTGCCCGGACTGGCAGTAGCCGCACTGCGCCACCTGGTGCTCGACCCAGGCAGAGACCACGCGTTTGCCCACCTCGTCGGCCTCGATGGCTTCGATGGTGGTGATCTCGCGACCGACCACCCCGGCTACCGGCGTCACGCACGAGCGCACCACATTGCCGTCCACCAGCACCGAACAGGCGCCGCACTGGGCCAGGCCGCAGCCGTACTTGGTGCCGGTCAGGCCCAGGTTGTCGCGGATCACCCACAACAACGGCGTGTCTGCCTCGGCCTCGACTTGATAGGCCTTTTGGTTAATACGTAATTCCATGGCTGGCTCACCTGCTGATCATCGGTTGGTGCTGCAAAATTCTTATAGGAACGGTGCGACTGTACGTCGCCCATCGTCAAACTCTAGACCACCGCGCAACAGCTATCTATGCAATCGACTTCAAGTTCAGAGGATCAGGCAAGAATTCAACAGGATTGGGTCACTGTCCTCTGTAGGAGCGAGCCTTCATCAGCTGCCAGTGAATTGAAACCCGCCTGACAGTTTTTCCTTCAAATACCCCACCAGCACCGTCACGGACCTGGGCACATGGGGCGAGTAGGGCCGAATCAGATAAATTTCATCGGCAAACGCGCCCTTGAGCGTCCAGCCCTTCAACACCTGCACCAGCTTGCCGCTGGCCAGGGCGGCATGGGCGCTGAAGTCCGGCAGCAAGGCAACGCCCAAGTGATTGAGCGCCGCGTCGCGCAAGGCCTCGCTGTTGTTGGTTGAAAAGCTGCCGGCGATGGGCACGGTGATGCGCTCGATATTTTTGCTGCCGCGTTCGAAGGTCCAGGCCGGCTGGTCGCTGCCCCGTGGGTAGTAAAGGCAGTTGTGGGCGCCCAGGTCTGCCGGGGTTCGCGGTTCACCGTGGCGTTGCAGGTAGTCCCGGGTCGCCACCAGCACCGAGGTGGTATCGCACAGCTTCCACGCCACATGCGTCTCCGGCACCTGGAAACCGTGGCGCACCGCCAGGTCGTAGCCTTCGGCCGCCAGTGAGCTCAAGGCGTCGGACACGTCTAGCTGGATGCGCACTTGCGGGTACTGCTGCAAAAAGCCGGAAAGGTGCGGCACCAGTTGTTGCCGGGCAAACGCCACGGGGGCGGTCAGGCGCACCAGGCCGCGAATTTCGCCGACGGAGTCGCGCACCGACGAGAAGCTGCGGGCAATCTGCGCATAGGCACTGCGCACTTCGCGGGTCAAAGACAGCCCGGCTTCGGTCAATCGCACGCTGCGGGTGGTGCGGGTCACCAGGCGCGTACCGGTGGCTTTCTCCAGATCGGAGATGCGCTGGCTGACCGCCGATTTGCTCACCCCCAACCGTGCCGCGGCGGCGGTGTAGGTGCCTTGTTCTTCCAGCACCGACAGCCAGTGGATATGGGTCCACAGCCCTTCGATCTCAGCCTTTTCCATGAGTGTATTGTTCGCATAAAAGGACAATAAGTTCTGGATTCTGCTCTGGTTTGGAACAAATCAAAAGCCTATCGTGTGTCCCAACGCTACCCACCTGGGATCCATTGCCATGACCACGACCATTGAGCACTACATCAACGACCAGCGCGTGAGCCGCGATGATCGCTATCAGGACGTCTACAACCCGGCCACCGGTGACGTCACCGCGCGCGTGGCCCTGGCCAGCCGCCAGACCGTAGGCGAAGCCGTCGCTGCCGCCCAGACTGCATTCGCCGGCTGGGCCGACACCCCGCCGATCCGCCGCGCCCGCGTGTTGTTTGAATACCTGCACCTGCTGCGTGAGCGCAAGGATGACTTGGCGCGCATCATTGTCGCCGAGCACGGCAAGGTCTTCACCGACGCCCAGGGCGAAGTCGACCGTGGCATCGACATTCTCGAATTTGCCTGCGGCATTCCCAACCTGCTCAAGGGCGAGCATTCCGACCAGGTCTCCCGTGGCATGGACAACTGGACCATGCGCCAGCCGCTGGGCGTGGTGGCCGGCGTGACGCCATTCAACTTCCCGGTGATGGTGCCGATGTGGATGTACCCGATCGCCATCGCGGCGGGCAACACCTTCATCCTCAAGCCAAGCCCCACCGACCCGAGCGCTTCGTTGTTCATGGCCGAGCTGCTGCGTGAAGCGGGCTTGCCCAAAGGCGTGTTCAACGTGGTGCAGGGCGACAAGGAATCGGTGGATGCGCTGATCGAACACCCGGACGTCAAGGCCGTGAGCTTTGTCGGTTCTACGCCGATTGCCCAGTACATCTATGAGAGCGGCGCCCGCAACGGCAAGCGCGTACAAGGCCTGGGCGGGGCGAAAAACCACATGGTGGTGATGCCCGACGCCGATATCGAGCGCACCGTCGATGCACTGATGGGCGCTGCCTACGGTAGCGCCGGCGAGCGCTGCATGGCCATTTCGGTGGCGGTGCTGGTGGGGGATGTGGGGGATAAGGTCATCGCCGCCTTGAGCGAGCGCGCCAAGACGCTGCGCATCACTGATGGCCGCGACTTAAAAGCCGAGATGGGCCCGATCGTGTCGCGGGCCGCCCTGGAGCGCATCAGCGGCTATATCGAGCAAGGTGTACAGGCCGGCGCGCAATTGCTACTCGACGGTCGTGACTACGTGCCCACCGAACCCGGCCTGGAAAACGGCTTCTGGCTTGGCGCCACGCTGTTCGACCACGTGACCCAAGACATGAGCATCTACCGCGAAGAAATCTTCGGCCCGGTGCTGGCCTGCGTGCGCGTCAACGATTTCGCCGAAGCGGTGAAGCTGGTCAACGACCACGAGTTTGGCAACGGCGTCAGCTGCTTCACCCGCGACGGCAACATCGCCCGCGAATTCGCCCGGCGCATTGAAGTGGGCATGGTTGGCATCAACGTGCCGATCCCTGTACCGATGGCCTGGCATGGTTTTGGCGGCTGGAAGAAGAGCCTGTTTGGCGACATGCATGCCTACGGCACTGAGGGGGTGCGTTTCTACACCAAGCAGAAGTCGATCATGCAGCGTTGGTCAGAGAGTATTGAACAGGGCGCGGAGTTTGCGATGCCGGTGTCGAAGTAAGGTCTCACGAGCACTGTAAGTCCAAGTGTGGGAGGGGGCTTGCTCCCGATAGCAGAGTGTCAGTCAGTCTCTATGTGACTGAAACACCGCTATCGGGAGCAAGCCCCCTCCCACATTTCGTACGCGTTTGTTCTGAATTGACGCGATGAGCATAAAAGTCCAGTATGGAATTATAAGTACAAAACAGCTGCTGTCCGTTTTTCTTCACTCTTGCCAAACCAACAACAACCCGCGAGAACCCGATCATGAAGAAACGCCACCTTATTCCCGCCCTGGCCCTGAGTCTGTTCGCTGCCAGCCACCTGCTGGCCGCCGAGAAAACCCTGCGCATCGGCATCGAGGCCGCTTACCCACCGTTTGCGTCCAAGACCGGCGACGGCAAGATCGTCGGCTTCGACTACGACATCGGCAACGCCCTGTGCGCGCAAATGAAGGTCAAGTGCGTGTGGGTTGAAGGTGAGTTCGATGGTTTGATCCCGTCCCTCAAGGTCAAGAAAATCGACCTGGCGCTGTCGTCCATGACCATCAACGAGGACCGCAAGAAGTCGGTGGATTTCACCCACAAATACTACTTCACCTCCTCACGCCTGGTGATGAAGGACGGCGCAGTGGTGGATGACCAGTACGCCAGCCTCAAGGGCAAGAACGTCGGCGTACAGCGCGCCACCACCACCGACCGTTATGCCACCGAGGTGTTCGAACCCAAGGGCATCAACGTCAAGCGCTACAGCAATAACGAAGAAATCTACATGGACCTGGCCGCGGGGCGCCTGGACGCGATTTTTGCTGACACCATCCCCTTGAGTGACTTCCTCTCGATGCCACGCGGCCAGGGTTACGCGTTTGTGGGGCCGGAACTCAAGGATCCGAAATACGTGGGCGAGGGTGCGGGGATTGCGGTGCGCAAGGGCAATGGCGAGTTGGTCAGCGAATTGAACGCGGCCATCGACGGCATTCGTGCCAGTGGTGAATACCAGAAGATTTCACAGCAGTACTTCAAGGCCGATATCTACGGCGACTGATCCCGGGAAATACGCGGTCAATGTGGGAGCTGTCGAGCTCCCACAGGGGGGCGGCGCTGTCTTCGGAAAGGGCTCAACCCTTGAGTTCCTTCAAATGCTTGTAGACCGTCGCCCGCCCCATGCCCAGTACGTTGGCGACATAGTTGGACGCGCTCTTGCCCTTGAACGCGCCTTCGGCGTGTAACGCCAACACCAGTTCACGTTTGTGGTCGCGGGTCAGCAGGTTCAGGCTCAACTGACGCTCACGCAGCCAGCCATGCAGAAAGGTGTTGATGCGCTCCTGCCAATCATCGCGAAACAGCGCGTCCGGCTGGGCGATCAGCTTGCTCGGCGACAGGAATAGGTCCAGCGCGGCCTTGGCGTTTTCCAGCAGTGAGATATTCAGGTTGATGCACAGCACGGCCAGCCGGCGTCCGTTGTGGTCGTGCAGCACGGTGCTCAGGCTGCGGATTTTCTGACCGTCCCAGTTAAGCTTCTCATAAGGGCCGATATTCACTTCGCTGACGTCGCCGTCGAGCATGTCCTCCAGCGACGAGTCGTCACCCAGGCTGCGTTTGGACAGATTGTTGGCGATGTAGTCGACGGTTTGCGTGCGCAGGTCATGCAGGACCACCTCCGCATGGGGAAAGAACAGCGTGGCGATCGCATCGGCAATCGCACGAAAGTTCTGCATGACGTTGTCGTGTTCAGCGGTGTTCATCAAAGGGGCTCCAGGCGGACGGGGGAGAGCATACCAGCGTCCAGCCCGAACTGTACGAGGTGCTCGGGCAGCGGCTCGCCGCGCACCAGTGCAGCGCTGGCCTGGCCCATGGCCGGTGAGGTCTGGATGCCATAACCGCCCTGTGCCGCCACCCAGAACAGCCCCGGTACCTGTGGGTCAAAACCGCTGAGCAAATCCCCATCGGCCACAAAACTGCGCAGGCCGGCCCAGGTGCGCGTCGGGCGGCGGATGGTCAGGGTGGTGGCTTCCTCGATCTGGTAGATGCCCATGGCGATATCCAGCTCTTCGGGTTGCACGTCCTGGGCCTGGACCGGGTCGGCGTTGGCCGGCGAGCCGAGGAACATGCCCGCGTCGGGCTTCATGTAGAAGGCTTCGTCAAGGGCCACCAGCATCGGCCAGTCATGGGCATCGACGCCGTCCGGGCCGGCGAAGATAAATGCGGAGCGACGTTTGGGTTGCAAACCGATGGAGGCCGCGCCTGCCAGGCCGCCGATATGGTCGGCCCAGGCGCCGGCAGCATTGATGATGACCGGCGCGGTGAAGGTCCCATCCTGGGTACGCACGTGCCACAGGCCGTCGATGTCGCTGCTCAAGCCCAGCACATGGCTGTCGGTGCGCACCTGGCCATTGTTGCGACGGATGCCGCGCAGGTAACCCTGGTGCAGGGCGTCGGTATCGATGTCGCACGCCGTTGGGTCATAGATTGCGCCGTGGACTTTTTCCCGGCGCAGGATCGGCAAGCGTTTGCAGGCCTCGTCGGCGCTCAAGCGTTGCACCTGTGCCACGGTGGCTTTGGCGCTCAGGTATTGACTATCGAGTTCGGCCGGGTCGCCGGTGAAATCGACGGTCATTTCGCCCCGCGGGGTGAGCAGTGGGTGTTCGCAGAAACCTGCTGGCGGCTGGTCGAAAAACGCCCGGCTGGCCAGGGTCAGCGCGCGCACTTGCGGGGTGCCGTATGCAGCGGTGTAGAGCGCCGCCGAGCGCCCCGTGGAGTGATAGGCCGGATGGTTTTCGCGCTCCAGCACCAGCACCTTGGCGTGCTGCGACAACCAGAAGCCGGTGGACGCGCCGGCAATGCCGCCGCCGATGATGATGAAGTCTGCGTGGTGCATGTGAATCTCCTGATTAGCGCTGGCGTTGGTACAGGGCATTGGCCAATGCAATATCTTCCAGGCCCAGGCCGATAGAGCGGAAAAACACATGGCGCTGAGGGTCCGGGCGCTGCGCCATATCGCTGAGCAGTTCGGGCAGGTCGCCGAGCACCGCACGTTTATCCCAGCCGTGCTGTTCGCTGGCAATCAGCATGTCGCCCGCCGCATCCGGGGTGGTCTGGCGATAATCGCAGTACACCTGCATCTGTTCCAGGCACGCCGGAGGCACTTCGTGGGCACGCGGCGCGTTGGTACTGATGGAGGTGATCAGCGCGGGCTTGCTCAGGCGCATCGGGTCGATCACAGGGCCTGCCGATGAGGTGCAGAGCAGAATCACATCGGCATCTTGCAGCGCGGCATCGCAGCTGGCGGCGAGGCTCAGGCGCGGGTCCAGCGCGTTGAGTTGCGCGCGCGTTTCGGCGCTGGCACTGCCAAGGCTTGGGGAATACAGGCGGATGTGCTGCCAGTCACGCAGGTTTTGCACATAGCGCAGGTGTGCCTGGGCGACCTTGCCGCTGCCGATAATCGCCAGGCGCTGCGCCGACAGCGGCGCCAGCGCGTCGACTGCCAATGCGGTGGTGGCGGCCGTGCGTGCGGTGGTCAATTCAGCGGCATCGCACAACAGCAGCGGCTGGCCGCTGTGCATCGACATCAGCAGGGTCCACGCCGTCACCAGCGGGCCCTGTTCACGCACGATGTAGGGCGAGGTCTTGACGCCATACACGCCATCTTCTGCCAGCACTCCCAGGTAATTGATGAAATCTCCCGCGCCTTGGGGAAACTCCACCCACTGCTGCGCCGGCTGCACCGCCTGCCCGGCGGCGAGCTCGCGAAACAGCTTGCGCAGGATAGCGGGCACGTCGATTTGAGCCAGCAAGGTACGGGCCTGGGCCTGGTCGATGATGAGGGGGGGATTGGACATGGACGCCTCTGAATAAACCTATTTGTCCATTATGGACTTTTAGTTTGCGTTCGCAATAACCCATGGAAAAAATCAGATCAATGTGGGAGGGGCGGTGCGACGATTCGACTTGCCCCCGATGGCGGCGGGTCAGTCACAGATGTGCTTCTGACACTCCCTCATCGGGAGCAAGCCCCCTCCCACAGTTTTAACCATGGCGCGCCCAAAGGCGCCACTAACCAATGTGCAATATCGACAGTGAGCAATAGCGAAAACGGCATGTAACACGTGCCACGCTTATTGGAGGAACCTATTCGCTTGGAGGTGCGACTCATCTGACGGCTGATGTAGTTACGAGGGGGCGCGATCTGTGTACGCAAACTCCACCAGCGCAGCCTGCCCCCTATGATGCAGTCAGGTGGGGTAATCGCAATTGTCTGAAAAAGGTACCTCATCAATGTTCTTGGATGATTTTTCTTCACTGAGCCCCGATTGCTATTTGCCCGGTGATCCCTCGTATTCAGAGATCACGGGCGCACTGGATTTCCCCAGCAACAATACAGCTGACCCTCTCAGCGAAACATCGAGCATTCTGGCCCGACCTCTGTCCCAAGAGGCGCTTTACACTACGATCATCCATGGACCTTTCACGGGCTCTTTGCGCAATACCCTGGAAGAACAGCTGCAGTGTATCGATGCGTATGCCCTCCGGGTTACCGCGCTGATCGATAGCATAGAACGGGGGAACGAAGGTGAGCGCAATATCCGGTTCCAACAGACTCGTCAGTTCCTGGAACCTGCAGGTTACTTTAGCGCCGGATTGTTGGCCGCTGGGTACGACCCCCATGAAAGAATCAGCGTGACATTCAACACTTACGTAGGGAAATGGACGCCGGAGGTAAAAACCAACACGGACACACGCACCTACTTTGCATGGGAAATAGCAGCCGGCGCGCTAAAGCACGACCGGACATCGGAAGGTGGCCTGGTCAATTTCCGAACAACCCACATCGAGCCACAAGACCGCAGCAGGATCAGTGATCTGGAGGCGTTGGGAGCGCGACTCCAGGGCCATTGGGAAGCTGAGGTAGCCAAGCCAATGAGCGATGAGTCAGGGCCACTGGCCGAGCGCTCGGGCAAAGCGGATGTCTATGTGCTGCGCGGCACCTTGCAAAGCCTGTTAAACGATAAGACTGGCTTCGAACAGTTAAGCGTTGAAACACAAGAGGCGATCCATCGAACATTATATTGGAACGGCCAAGTCATTATTCCCAATCTCTATGGTTACCCATTGGCAGGCTATGCCTTTATTCCTGACTTGCCCTTTGATGGGAATGTCGAGCATCGACCCAATAAGGGGTTGATGATTGATTTGAAGAGCGGCAAGGCCAGTGAAATATCGGGCGATAGAGGGTTTTCCGAGTGGGCCAAAGAAAATCGCGATAGCATCGTCAGTCGATTCAATGCCAGCGACAGACAAGGCGGTAAAGACGCGCATTGGCCCAAAGCTGGCGAGGTACTTGATCATTACATTGCGGGCAATCTTGCTACCTATCCGGGGCGTCAAAACATAGTCAAAGACAAGGCTGTGCCGGTGTGGGAAACATTCAATTATACGAAGTCGCGAGGCAGTGATTATTTTTTGAAGCACGGTAGCCTCAGCTCCGGTATTGCCGCAGCGTACCAAGGGTTAAATGCCAATAATGCGGTGTGGAATGACCAGACACAGGTATTTGGCGCCTCGCAGCAACGATGGAAGGCAATAAAAGAAGTATGGGGCAGTACCTTTGGTTATGCGCCCGTCGTTGGCAATCTGGGCCAGATCGTTTTCGGAGTGCACGACTCCATTTATGGCATGACGGCTAATGATCGCGTGGCAGGCAATGCCGCAGCGGCCATTTCAGCTTTGCAGCTGGCGCACGAGCTGTCGCCAGTCGGGCCAGAGGCGCAGGAGCCGCCGCTCATACCGTTTAACGCCAGCGCCAATGATCGTTACCAATGGCACCCTGCAGCGCAGCCTAACGAAGTTGAACTGACGCGAATATCCAATGCGCCGGCCACTACGCCGTCCACCCCAGCGCCAACCTTTGCGGGAATGCGCGAGGTGGAGTTCAGGGGCAAGAAGTATTTTGTTGCTGACAAACCCGATGTGGCAGATGGTGAACATTACAAGTTGCGAGTACCCGACGCGCAAGCCCCCTCAAAATTGGCATATAGCGGCATTGCCGCCAAGCCGGATGAGGCGGGAGTGTGGACAAGAATGGGCGTCCCGGGTGGCGGGCTGAAAGAATATTTTTCCCGTAAATACAGACAGGCACGGGAAACGTTGGACGCCGTTGCTCAACAACATGCCGACATGGCGCTCCCCGTCAAGGAACACGAGGTAGAGCAGTTTACAAAGACGCTGGTTACACTTATGGGCGAGAGTAATGCGGGTGAGTTCGAATGGATTGAAACCTACACTCACGCGGATTCCGACTTTGTCAACGGACCACTGAGAGCGGGTAAGACCACGCCTGAGCTTGAAGCGTTTCTCGGCGAGTTCAATCAATTGAACCCTTATGAAGGCAAAGCTTATCGCTCGGCTTTTGTTACGGATGAAGGCGCGAAAAGGCTTAAAGATGGTGTTGGGAAAGTGTTCCAGGACCCGGGGGTACAATCTGCTTCGGCGACGGTGCGTAATTCTGCCGAATGGGAAGGATGGGCCAAAGGCGCGGCGAAGCAGCGAACCCATGCCACCCAGCAGGTGGTGTATGTATTTGATGAGTCAGTGCCGAAAATGAATATGTCGACGGACTTTTTGAAGGACCATGTTGCCATAGGTGCTGGAAAGGTTTTGCAGGTGCTGGCTTTCAAAGAGCAGGGCCAAAAGTTGTTTGTGTACCTCGCTTCGCCCTCCAAAATACCGAAGCATGTTTACAATCTATTTGATGGGAAGATCATTTACTGATTGCCTGAGCCCCTCAGTCGGCTGGATGGCGGCATGACTATGTGCGCCACGCCGCCGTTTTGAGGGACTGGCGAATCAGCGCCGTCCTGCCCGCGTACTCACATCCACCCACACCGCCACTACCAAAATGCTGCCCTTGACGATCATCTGCCAGTAACTGTCCACGTCGAGCATCGACATGCCGTTATCCAGGCTGGTAATCACCAATGCTCCGAGCAACGCGCCATACACCGTGCCCGAGCCACCGCGCATCGAGGTGCCGCCAATAAAACATGCGGCGATGGCGTCGAGTTCGCCCATGTTGCCCGCCGACGGTGACCCGGCGGCGAGGCGGGCGGTGTTGACCAGACCGGCGAGGGCGCACATCACGCCCATGATGCCGAAGATCCACAGTTTCACCGCTTGCACATTGATGCCCGACAGGCGCGTGGCTTCCATATTGCTGCCCACCGCATAGACGCGGCGGCCGAACACGGTCTGGCGAGTGACGTAGCTGAAAACGCCGAGCAGCACCAGTAACAACAGCACCGGTACTGGAATGCCGTCGTAGCGGTTCAGCGTGGTGACAAACCCGGCGAGCACCGCACCGATCAGCACCACGCGCAATCCATCACGCATCAGAGAGTGCGCGGCCAAACCATGCAGCGCGCGGTTGCGCCGTTGTTTCCAGGTGAGGAATACCGTCAGGGCAAACAGCAACACCCCGAGCCCGATACCGACGGTGTGGGGCAAATACCCCTGGCCCACATACACCAGCGACGGCGACACCGGTGCAATGGTGGTGCCGCCGGTAATCCCCAGCAAAATCCCGCGAAACGCCAGCATCCCGCCCAGGCCGACGATAAACGAGGGAATGCGCAGATAGGCGGTCATGTAACCGTTGGCCAGGCCGATCATCAACCCGCACAGCGCCACCAGGCTGAGGTTGGCCAGCAGCGGTACGTGATAGACCACGTCCAGAATCGCCGCCAGCCCGCCCAACAGTCCGAGCAACGAACCCACCGACAAATCGATCTCGCCGCTGATAATCACGAGCACCATACCGCACGCCAATATGCCGGTGATCGACATCTGCCGCAGCAGGTTGGACAAGTTGCGCGGCGTGACGAAGCCGCCCTCGGTCTGCCAACTGAAAAACAGCCAGATGAACGCCACCGCGATCACCAGGGCGAGCATTTTGTAGCGGGTGAAAAGCTGTTTGACCTGATTCATCTACGCGGTCTTCCGATTATTAGGGTGTTGGCTGAGCGCAGCGGCGAGCACCTGTTCCTGGGTAAGCCCCTCGTTGATGAAGTCACCGCGCAGTTGGCCGTCGCCGATTACCAGCACGCGGTTGGATACGCCGAGCACTTCGGCCAGCTCCGAGGAAACCATGATGATCGACACACCTTCGGCCGCCAGCGCGCCCATCAGTTTGTAGATCTCATACTTGGCGCCCACATCCACCCCACGTGTGGGTTCGTCGAGGATCAGCACCTTGGGCTTGGCCATCAGCATTTTCGCGAGCACGGCCTTTTGCTGATTGCCGCCGGACAGGCTGGTGATCGGCAGCAACGGGCTGGCGGTCTTGAGGTGCATACGTGCGATTTGCTGGTCGATGCTGCCCAGTTCGGCCTCAGCGTCGATGCGGCTCAGGTGCGCATAGGTGTCGAGCACAGCCAGGGTGATGTTATGGCCGACGCCCAGGTCGGGAATGATGCCTTGGCGCTTGCGGTCTTCGGGCACCATGCACAACCCGGCGCGGATCGATTTGAGCGGCGTGCGCGTATCGACGATTTGGCCGTCCAGCCACACCTGCGCGCTGTAGCGTCCGGGGTAGGCGCCGAACAGTGCCGACACCAGTTCGGTGCGCCCGGCGCCCACGAGCCCTGCAATGCCGAGGATTTCGCCGCGCTTGAGCACAAACGAAATATCGTCGACGCGCTTGCGCTTGGGGTTGTCGACGTCGTAGCAGGTGACGTTGCGCGCTTCAAAAATCACCTCGCCCACTGCATGTGGCTCGGTGGGGTAGAGGTTGCTCATTTCGCGGCCGACCATCTGGGTGATGATCTGTGCGATGTCCATGTCCGCCATGGCGGTGGTCGCGATGTGCTTGCCGTCGCGGATCACTGCGATGGTGTCGCACACCGCCGCCACTTCATCGAGCTTGTGCGAGATATACACGCAGGCCACGCCCTTGGCCTTGAGGCCCTGGATGATGTCCAGCAGCACTTCGATTTCCGAGCGGGTCAGGGCTGAGGACGGCTCGTCAAGGATCAACAGGCGCGCTTGCTTGTTGAGGGCCTTGGCGATTTCCACCAGTTGCTGGTAGCCGCCGCCGTACTGCGACACTGGCAGCGCCACGTTCATGTCCGGCACCTTGAGTTCGCGCATCAAGGCTTCGGCCCGTTGCAGCATCGCCGGGTAGTTCATGCGCCCGCCGGGCAGGGTCAGCTCGTGGCCCATGAAGATGTTTTCGGCCACCGACAGGTCGGGCACCAGGGTCAGTTCCTGGTGAATGATGACGATGCCGGCGGCCTCGGTTTCGCGAATGGACTGGGCCTTGAGCGGTTGCCCGTCCCAGAGGATTTCGCCCTCCCAGGTGCCGTAGGGATAGACCGCCGACAGCACCTTCATCAAGGTGGATTTACCGGCACCGTTCTCACCGCACAGCCCGACGCATTCTCCCGGGCGTACCTTGATATCGATGCCATTGAGGGCGTTGACACCGCCAAAGCTTTTGACGATGCCGTTCATTTGCAGCAGGTAGTCGGCGGCCATGGCGGTCATTGCCCGCCGATCTGCTCTTTGGTGTAGAACCCATCCTTCTCCAGCACGTCGATATTGGCTTTGGTCAGCGGTGTTGGGGTGAGCAGGATGGTGTCGACTTTCTTGCTGCCGTTGTCGTACTGCGAGCTATAGGTCGGCTTTTCGCTGCGCGCCAGTTGCACCGAGAGTTTGGCGGCTTCGGTGGCGATCAGCTTGAGCGGCTTGTAGACGGTCATGGTCTGGGTGCCGTCGATCACGCGCTTGATTGCCGCAAGGTCAGCGTCCTGGCCGGAGATCGGCACCTTGCCCGCCAGCTTCTGTGCGGCCAGGGCCTGGATCGCGCCGCCGGCGGTGGCGTCGTTGGAGGCAACGATGGCATCGATCTTGTTGTCATTACGGGTCAGGGCGTTTTCGACAATGCTCAAGGCTTCGGTAGGGTTCCACTCCTTGACCCACTGCTGGCCGACAATCCTGATGTCGCCCTTGTCGATAGCCGGTTGCAGCACCTTCATCTGGCCTTCGCGCAGCACCTTGGCGTTGTTGTCCGTCGGTGCGCCGCCGAGCAGGAAGTAATTGCCCTTGGGCGCCGCTTGCAGCACGCCGTTGGCCTGCATCTCACCGACTTTTTCGTTATCAAACGAGATGTACGCGTCGATGTCTGCGTTGAGGATCAGGCGGTCGTAAGACACCACTTTGATCCCGGCCTTCTTGGCTTCGGCTACGGCGTTGGTCAGCACCGTGGCGTTGAACGGCACGATCACGATCACATCGACGCCACGGGAGATCAGGTTTTCGATTTGCGAGATTTGCTTTTGCTCGTTGGCATCAGCGGACTGCACGAAGACCTTGGCATCAAGTTTTTCTGCGGCGGCGACGAAGTAATCGCGGTCGCGGGACCAGCGCTCCAGGCGCAAGTCATCGATGGAAAAACCGATTTTCGGATGGGCCGGATCGGCCATCACCGGCAAGGCGAGCAGGGCCAGGGCAGTGGCGAGCAGGGTGCGTTTGAATGACTTCATGGTGGTGCGTCCTTTTATTGTTGTTGGAAAGACACTAGGTGAAGACTCTCATTGTGGCGCGAGAGCTTGCTCCCTAGCCACAGGACACTCAGGTGTAGATAAACCGATTCACAAGGCCCTCAAGCATCTCCTGTCGGCCACTCACGGCCTGCGGATTCAGTTCGTGGGCAAACGCATGTTCAGCCAGTGATTCCAGGCTGAACTCACCCGCCAGCACCGCCTGGCCCAATGGCTGGTTCCACCCGGCGTAACGCTGGTCCTTGAATTGCTGCAACGTGTCGTTCTGCACCATCGCCGCCGCACGTTCCAGGGCCAGCGCCAGCACATCCATGGCTGCCACATGCCCGTGGAACAGGTCCACCTCGTCCAGGCTCTGGCGGCGCACCTTGGAATCGAAATTGTAGCCACCGTTCTTGAAGCCTCCGGCCTTGAGGATTTCATAGGTGGCCAGGGTCATTTCTTCGACGCTGTTGGGGAATTGGTCGGTGTCCCAGCCGTTCTGCGGGTCGCCGCGGTTGGCGTCGATGCTGCCGAAGATCCCGAGGGACACGGCCGTGGCAATTTCATGATGAAAACTGTGCCCGGCCAGCGTCGCGTGGTTGGCCTCGATGTTCACCTTGATTTCGTTCTCCAGGCCGTACTCATGCAGGAAGCCGAACACCGTAGCGCTGTCGTAATCGTACTGGTGCTTGGTAGGCTCCTGGGGTTTTGGCTCGATCAACAGGTCACCCGTAAAGCCGATCTTGTGCTTGTGCTCCACCACCATGCGCATAAACCGGCCGAGCTGCTCTCGCTCACGCTTGAGGTCGGTGTTGAGCAGGGTTTCATAACCTTCACGGCCGCCCCATAGCACGTAGTTGGCACCCTTGAGACGCAGCGTGGCATTCATCGCACTGAACACTTGCGCGGCGGCGTAGGCAAACACCTCCGGGTCGGGATTGCTCGCGGCCCCGGCGGCAAAGCGCGGGTTGCTGAAGCAATTGGCGGTGCCCCACAGCAGCTTGATGCCGGTCTGTTCCTGATGGCGCTCCAGGTGATCGACCATCTGTGCGAAATGGTTGCGGTACTCCTTGAGCGAGCTGCCTTCCGGCGCTACGTCGGTGTCGTGAAAGCTGTAGTAGTCGATGCCCAATTTGGAGAAAAACTCAAAGGCCGCCTCCGCTTTGCTGATTGCCACCTCCATCGGATCGCCATTGCGCTGCCATGGGCGTTTGAACGTACCCATGCCAAACATATCCGCCCCCGGCCACACAAAGGTATGCCAGTAACAGGCGGCCATGCGCAGGTGTTCGCGCATGGGTTTGCCGAGGATCAGTTTGTTGGCGTCGTAATGGCGAAAGGCGAGGGGGGATGCGCTGGCAGGGCCTTCGAAGCGAACCTTGTCGACACCGGGGAAATACGGCATGGCGGTTTCCTTATTGTTCTGGGCGGTGTCTGGATACTAGCAACGGCGCCTTGGCCGCTGATTATGAAAATCACCAAAGGGGAGTGCGATTTTGAGTGAATGGCTCAGAACGGCTCAGGGAGTACAGGATTAAAGGAAACGTCTGACTTTACGGTGGGGAAATGCCTCTTCAAAGTTTAGGGGTATCAGCTAAGACCACCAATAAGGAAGACATCATGAACGCATCGCACTTTTCGCTATATACCAATGAAGTGACGCCTGACTTGCTCAATCAGTTAAATAAGTCACCCTTTACGCAGCAGCAGTTATCCAACTTCAATGAGCGCGCTTTGCAGCTCGTTAAGGATCAGCAGGCTTATTGCAACGCTCACCCGCCTATTGCTATTTACCGAATTGCCGCCGAGGGCAGTCAGACCCGTAATGGTGGTGTCATCAAGAAAACCGCTTCGGGGCTTGAGTTTAAATTGGCCGACGGCTCGCAAGTGCGTGCGGCACACAAGGGTGATTACGTGGAATATGCCGACGGCACTCAAGCGTCTATCGTGACAGGATCGGGCGAAGATAATGGCCATCTCGCGCTGGTAGGCAGTTTTCTCAGCAATGGCGACCAGATTATTAATACGCCTCAAGACTCGTCAATCTTGATTGAACGTCAGGGCGTTCCATTGGCAAAAGATTTTCTACCGTCTATGAAATAGCAGGGGCGCAATGCCCTGTTGGAAATATGCCGGGACGTCCGGAACAGATTAAGGAAAAAACAATGAGCGTAGGTTATTTCATTGGCCTGGGTGATAAAACCACCTGCGGCGGGGAAGTGCTGGACGGCGATAAAAGAATCAACATACATGGCCTTCTTCATGCGTGCGAAGGTGACCGAGTTACCTGTGGCAAGGATGGCCAAACTTATAGGATCGTCGGTGGCATTTCCTTCATGAATAGCCATGGCCGGCTTATGGCCGGTACCTTGGATAGCTACAGTGACTGTCCCTGTAAAGCCGAGCTGGTGCCTTCGGTGTTTTCAGCCAAGTATCACAGCAGAGGTGGCTCGGTGGTGAGTGCCAACAGGCAAGCCGCCGAGCCGGTCCGGCCAACGACTCACTGGGCAGCGCCGTCTCAAAACGCTTACACCCCGACAAGCCATTCGGCGCCGCCCGCATTTAACAGCCTCTCGAACCAAGAACCAGGTTTTTATATCGTGCCCAAAAGCATGACTCGCGAAGCGTTGGAGGCCACGCTGTTTCCAATTCGTGATCCGGCGGTGATGCGCAAGTTTCAATCACTGAATCCCAGTACAAGCCACGTCAAAGCCGGCTCGATGATCGTGCTCAGCGATCCAAACAACACCTCCTGCACTTATCAGGAAGCGCAACTGATGCAGGCCGCTCGACAGGTTGACGCATCCCTGGATGCCTTGACGCCAGACGAGGCCGACTTCCTGTTCCGCCACGGCGCTGAAATTGCCGGGTTTATCGGCCATACCTCAACCTGGCTCGGCGTGAGTGCGGTGGTGATGGAGAAGCACCTGAGTAATCTGCGCGACACACTCCAGGCGATGGAGCGCCTGCATCAGGAAAGCTATCGGCAGCACGGCCACCTTAGATCGCCGCAGTTCTTTGCTGATCGTCAGCGGCTTATGAGTCAACTGGATGCCCATTTGCTCAACTCCACCCGCTTGCGTGGCCAAACCACGCTGGGCGATCACCCGAAGTTGAAAACAGCCCTGGGTATTTCCAGCCGTAGCCTGGTGCATCACTGGGACAAGGCGGGCGGGCCGGGGCAGATTCCGGGGTATGCCGCTCATGTGGAGGCGGTTAGTCGTGCCACGAAGTATATGAAGGCAGGTGGTTATATCGGTATAGGCCTTGGTGGGGTGTCTTCGTTGTTGGCAATTCAGCAGGTGTGTAATGGCGATTCTGGTGCGGCTTGCGAGAAGGTCAAGTTTACGGAAGTAGGAAAATTTGTGGGATCTGCTTCTCTTGGAGCTTTGAGCGGGGTGATGGCGGGTGCTGCCAGCGGTTCTATTTGCATGGCGATCGGCGTAGCGACTGGAGGCATCGGCGGGGTTGTTTGTGTCGCGGCTATAGTGGGAGCAGGCGCATGGGTGGGTACGACAGGAGGAGCGATGGCTGGTGAGGCTATGGGAGAAAAACTCTACGAAGTTAATCAACCATGAGCAATATCGACACGTGGTCTCCGTGGGTTGCAATCGCTTTTCTGGGCGGCCCCATGCTGCTTGCAGCTTGGACCCTTGCATACAGCCTTTACCTGACCCATCGCCATTTGGACGCGATAAAAGATGCCTTAAAGAATAGCCGTTATATTTATATCTGGGGCCCAAGCCTCGGAAAACGAGGTTTGATTTGGTCTCTCTTGGAAATGTCGAAAATCACTGGAATGATAATGTGGCCGAAAGCTTCTCTCATTCTTGGAGAATTGGACCCAGTCGATCTGAAAAATTTTCCACCTTACTTAAAGCGTCGCCTCACCGTTAATTTGAAGATAATGATCATTGCCTTCATTTGGATGTTGATCGGCGTTGCACTGCTGAAGTTTAGGTAGTTTGAACGGCGACAAACATGACTGTAAAGCCTCGGCATTTCCAACCTCAGCCTGCCGCATCTGTGGTTTCGGTTGGTACGCCGAGGCAAACCTCAAATCGAGGCACTGTTTATGCTTGCCAATTCTCCCACCTACCTATTGAGAACCCCGACCTGCCCGCCTAATCTGCACCCACCGGCCCCAGGACAAAAACAATGAAAACCCTACCGCCCGTGCACCGCATCGCCTTGCTCTTCAACGGCAGCAAAATCTACGACCGTGGGATCATCACCGGTATCGGCAATTACCTGAGCAGCACCCGCGCTTCCTGGGACCTGTTCCTGGAAGAGGATTTTCTCTGCCGTCTGCGCGGTATCGAGCGCTGGCAGGGCGATGGCATCATTGCCGACTTCGATGACCCGCTGATCGGCGAGGCGCTGGCCGGGAGTCGGATACCGGTGGTGGCGGTGGGGGGATCTTACGAGGACGTCAGCGCGTACCCCAAGGGCATTCCCTATGTTGCGACCGATAACCATGCCTTGATGAAGCTGGCCTACGAGCATTTGATCGAGGCCGGGCTGACGCGGTTTGCCTGTTTCAGCCTGCCCGAGGCCCAGGCCAATCGCTGGGCGCAGGAGCGTGAGAAAGCCTTTCGCGGCTTGGTGCAACGCGATGGTTTGCCGGTGGAGATCTATCGCGGCCTGGGCACCAGTGCGCCGTTGTGGGACAGCGCGGTGGAGCAGCAGATTGCCTGGCTGCACAGCCTGCCCAAGCCCATCGGTATTATCGCGGTCACCGATGCTCGCGCCCGGCAGTTGTTGCAAGCTTGCCTGACGGCGGGCATTGCGGTGCCGGAGGAGGTGGCGTTGATCGGGATCGACAACGACCCGCTGACTCGCACCCTGACGCGGGTGCCGCTGAGTTCGGTGATCCAGGGCACCGAGACCATGGGCCGTACTGCCGCGGCCTTGCTGCATCAGATGCTGCACGGCAAGCCCTGCACCGGCACGCAGGTGCTGGTGCCGCCGGACGCGATCAACGTGCAGGCCTCCAGCCTGCATCAGCCCTTGGGTAACCCTTATGTGATGCAGGCATTGCTGTTTATCCGCCAGTACGCGTGCCAGGGGATCAAGACCGACCAGGTCGCCGCCTATGTCGGGGTCTCACGCTCGTCATTGGAGGCGCACTTTCGCAAGGTGCGCGGGTGCAGCGTGCATGACGAAATCCTGCGCTTCAAACTCGCCGCCGCCGCCAAGGGCCTGGAGAACCAGGACCTGGCCATCGCCGACATCGCCGCCCGCTGCGGCTTCACCTCTGCGCAGTACTTGCATACGGTGTTTCGCCGCGAGTTTGGCTGTACGCCACGTCAGTATCAGCAGGGCAGGCCAGTTGCAGCGCCTGTTGCATGCTTGCCAGCTTGATCTGGGTTTCTTCGTACTCATTGGCCGATAGCGAGCCCTCGACAATCCCGCAGCCAGCAAACGCATGGCAGTGCCTGGGGGTGATCAGCGCCGAGCGCAGGGCCACGAGAAAATCGCCATTGCCCTCGGCGTCCAGCCAGCCCACTGGCGCGGCATACCAGCCGCGATCAAAGCCTTCGTGTTCACGGATAAAATCCAGCGCAGGCGCGCGCGGTAAACCGCCGACCGCGGGGGTAGGGTGCAAGGCTTGGATACCGTCCAGCAGGCGCTTGCCGGTGTTGAGCCTCGCGGTGATGGGCGTGCTCAAATGCTGCACGGTGGCAAGTTTCAGCAAGTTGGGGTGCGGCGCGGCGTGCAGGTCGCTGACCTTGTCACCCAAGGCTTGGGTAATGGTCTGCACCACCAGTTGATGCTCGTGCTGCTCTTTCGGGTCGGCCAATAAACGTTCCCCCAGCACTTGGTCTTCATTGGGCTTGAACCCACGACGGGTGCTGCCTGCCAGGGCGTGGGTGGTGAGACGGCCCGCCTCGCAACTGAGCAACCGCTCGGGCGTGGCACCCATGAAGCAGTGTTCGCCCCGGTGAATCGCGAACAAGTGCGAGGCGTTACGCCGAGCGTGCAGGCGGCCCATCACCGCGCCAGTGTCGAGCGCGGCGTCCAGGTGGTGGTCGATATGCCGCGCCAGCACCACCTTGCTCAAGTCACCCTGGGCGATGGCGTGCAAGGCGGTCTCGACCTTGACCTGCCATTGATCCCGCGGCAGTGCGACGCGTTCCAATACATGGGGGGTAGGAGCAACGTGGGTGGCTGGGTTGAGCAGTTGTTCAAGGGCGGCCAGGCTTGCTTGCACCAAGGCCGCAGGATCGCTGCCGGGCTCGACCACGCGCTGGCAGCGTAGCCAGCGCCCGTGGGTGTCCTCGCTGAGCAACCAGTGGGCAAGGTGGAAACTGGCATCGGCAAACGGCGCCCAATGGGATGCGCAGGGCTGCTGCTCATCAAAGCGCATACCGCCCAGCAGCAAGGGCGGATGCGGGCCCTCCACCAGCGCATCGGCGCACAGTGCGAACCATTGGCGATCCACTTCGGCCATGCGCTGGGACCCCGAGGCTTCGATCTGCCAGGTGCAGCCGAGGCCGAACAAACTTAAGTCCGGCGAGTGCGCACACCAGAAGAAACCCTGGCGATGGGCCTTGTACACTACCAAGGGCGCCAGCGTCGGCGCGGGGTAGGCGCTGACGGCAATAACGGGGCGCTGGTACGCCACCGCCCGTTGGTGCGCGGCCTGGAAGGTCTTGAGCAAATCGGCCGCGTTCATACGCACTGGCTCTTTTTCTGTAGCCAGAAGGCCGTCTGCTCGGCGATGTACCAGTGGATGATCTGGTTGAACAGGCCCTCGACAAACTCGCCATCCAGCCCGACCTCCTGCGCCCACTGCCGGCGCTGGGGCAACATCGCCGCAACGCGATCGGGTGCGGCAATGCTGGCCTGGTCGGGTTTGAATGCGGAGGCGGCCTTGACGTATTGCATGCGCAGGCCGAGGGCGTCGATGATCTGCTTGTCGAGGCTGTCGATGGCATGGCGAATGTCGTGAAGGCCAGTGCAGTGTTCCGGGGTTTTCATCGTGCGTCTCCCTGAAGGTAGGCGGTGCGCTGCAACAGGTGGTCGATCACCGGTCGCGGCTGATGCTTGAGGTAAAAGTGGTCGCCGTCGAACAGGCGGATGTCCGGGGTATGGCGGCTCAGGTCGGCCCAGGCGCGAGCCTGCTCCAGGCTGACTTCGGCGTCATCGCGGGCCAGCAGCACGTCCAGCGGTGCCGTTAACGGCTGTAGGTTCGCGGGGCGCCAGGTTTCTATGGCCTGGTAGTCGCTGCGCAACGCCGGCAGAAACAGCGTGCGTAACTGCGGGTTGGCCCACAGGTCGGCGGCCTGGGCGTCCTGGCGCAGGATGTCGGCAATCAACGCGCTGTCGTCCTGGCGATGCAGGTCGCTGGACGGTTGCCGGTGCGGCGGCGCGTGGGCCGAGACAAACACGTGATCAGGGCCTACCCCGGCGGCGTCCAGCAGTGCGCCCACGGCATAGGCAAGCGCCGCACCCATGCTGTGGCCGAACAGCCACAGGGGCCGCGCAGGCAAGGTCAGCAACGCCTGGCTGATGTGCTCGGCGAGGGTCGCCAGGCATGGGATATGCGCTTCGTTGAAGCGCTCTTCGCGCCCGGGGTACTGCACTGCCAACAGGTCAATGTCACCCGGCAAATGCGCCAGCCACGGCCGAAAAAAGCTCGCGCTGCCACCGGCGTGGGGCAGGCACACCAGGCGTGCGCGGGGCTGTTGCCCCTCACGCAATACACGTAGCCACGGGCTCATAAGGCCAGCACCTGTTCCGCCAGGGCCTTGCGGTTGACCTTGCCCAGGCGCGTCAGCGGAAACTCGCGCAGCACTTGCAAGCGGTCTGGCAACTTGTAGGCCGCCAGCCCACGCTCGCGCAGCCAGGCGTTGATCGACGCCAGGTCCAATGGCGCGCCGTGGGCCAGTACGCAGGCGCAACTGCGCTCACCCAGCAACTCGTCGGCCAGCGCCACCAACGCCACATCGCGGATCAGCGGATGGCCGAGCAGCAGGTTCTCGATCTCTTCCACCGGAATCTTTTCGCCGCCCCGGTTGATCACATCCTTGCTGCGCCCCTCGACGATCAAATGCCCTTCGGGCAGGCGCCGTACCAGGTCGCCGCTGCGATAAAAGCCATCGGCGGTAAAGGCGCGCTGGTTGTGCTCGCGAGCGTTGTAGTAACCGCGAATGGTGTAGGGCCCGCGCACCAGCAATTCACCGACGGCGCCGGGAGCCACCGGCACATCGTCGGCATCGACGATACGGATCTCATCCGCAGCGGTCAGCGGCAGGCCCTGAGTGTCGAAGACCAGCGCCTGCGGGTCATCCAGCCTGGTAAAGCACAGCAATCCTTCGGCCATGCCGTACACCTGTTGCAGGCCACAGCCCAGGGTGGGGCGGATGCGTGCGGCGATCTCGGCCTTGAGGCGTGCGCCACCGACTTGCAGCCATTGCAGGCTGCTGAGGTCGTTGTCGGACCATTGCGCCACTTCCAGCCACAGCAACACCAGTGGCGGGATCAAGGCCGTGTGGGTAATGCGTTCGCGCTCGATCAGTTCGAAGGCGGTGTCGGGGCTTGGTTCCGGCGCCAGTACCAGGGTGGCGCCGACGCTGAACACCCCGAGTGCCCCCGGCGAGGCCAACGGGAAGTTATGTGCCACCGGCAGCGCCGCCAGGTAACGGGTGTGGCGGTCGAAACCGCAGGCTTGCGCCGCCAGCCGGGCATTGCACGCATAGTCGTCATGGGTGCGCGGGATCAGCTTGGGCAGGCCAGTGGTGCCGCCGGACAGCAATAGCACCGCCACATCGCGAGCGTCCGGCGCCGGGAACGGGTGGGGGGTGGCGACGCAGTCGGCCAGGGCCACGAATTCCTCGGCCGCGCCTACCACCCACACCTGTTGCAGGCTCGACACCTGGCTACGCAACGTGCGCGCCAGGGGCCGATAATCGAAGCCCAAGTGCTGGTCGATAATCACATAGGCCACCGCTTGGCTAAGGTGTGCCAAGTGGGCCAATTCATGTTCGCGGTGGGCCGGCAACGCAAACACCGGGATCGCTCCCAGGCGCAACAGAGCGAAGGTCAGGCTGAAAAACTCGGCGATATTGGGCAGTTGCACCAGCACTCGCTGGCCGGCGACCAGCCCGCGCGCGGCGAGGCCGGCGGCCAGGCGGTCGGCGTGTTGGTCCAGCTCGGCGTAGCTCCAGCGTCGGTTGCCGTCCACCAGCGCCTCTTGCTGCGGCGTACGCTGGGCTTGCTCACGCAGCAGTTGGCCCAGTGGCGCGCCTTGCCAGTAGCCTTGCTCGCGGTAGCGGCGGATAAAATCTTCGGGCCAGTCTGTGAATCCATCAAGCATGGCTATCTCCATGTGCAGTCGGGCAGCTCAGCAATTGCGCACCGTGTAACGTCAATGGTTGCGCCAGGCCGGCGACTTGCACCGCCTGTACGCCGGTAAATTCGGCGGGTTGCAGGTGCAACATCGGGTCATCGCCCGCGAGCAGGTTGAGGGCGCTGTGATCGGCGGGGCTTACGCCCAGGTGAATGGCCGCCAGCCCCGTGGCGCCGTTGGGATGGATCAGTCGCTGCGGGTGCTGGGAGGGTGAATAGGGCGTGACCAGAAACGGCAGGCGCTCATGCCGTGGGTAAACAAACCGAAAGCGCGTCTGGCTGCCGTCCGCACAGGTGCGTTGCCACTTCACCACACGGCCCATGGCCACGCCGCCGGCCGCCAGGTTTATCAGACGGGGTGCCAGGGCCAGGTCATCGCAGAGCAGCGCCAGGTCGCAAAACCCCTCACCCTGGGCAGCCCAGCGCAACATGCGCCGCCCGGCGCCACGCCCGGCCAGGCAGTCGATGGGCCACTTGAACAACCAGGCATGACGCGGGGTGGTGAGCAGCTCGATGATCGGCCCGCGGCTGAACCAGATATGCGCATGTTGCGCGCGGGCCTCGGCGGTGGCGTAGATGACCTCGAAACCGGCGGCGCGAAAGTTCGCCACCGCCTGGTGCAGGTCGCGAACCCACAGCAGCACATGGCTGCAGGACGAACGGGATTGGGCAGTGTTCAAAAGGGCAGGGCTCCCACGAGTTGCGCGCTGGGGTCAGCGCCAGGCGGCTGTACGGCGTCGGCGCAGCGATGCAGTTCGGTCATCGGCAGCGCACGGGGAATCGGCGGTTCAATCAGTTCCGGCATGCCGATCAGGCTGTTCATTTCACGCCAGGCCATCGACACCTCGGTGGCCCACATGCCGCTGCGCAGGCGCTGCGCCGGTTCGGCGATGTCGGCGCACAGCGCATCCAGGGCGAGGCTGACCGCATCGGGCCAGAGCTGGTTGAACACCTGGTGATAGCTGGCGGGTATGTGCGGGTCGAGCACCACCATGCTCGGCCCGGCCAATCGTTCACTGCCTTTGCCTGCCATGATCAGGCGGTCGGTGTCGTCCCGTGGTGCGTGCAGGCGTGGGTTCCACAGCACCGGGCCGTGGGTGTCGCACAGGCTCAGCACGCCGCCTTCACAGCCGACTTCAAGGCGATGCAGCAGGAACGAGTGGTTATCCGGGTCTTGGGGGTGCACCTGGTTTTGTACGCGCAGGCTGATCGGCACGCCATTGAAGCTGGCGTTCAACCGCGTGAAGGGTTGCGCACCGACACTGGCGGCCGGCGCCGCAAATACCCAGGGCCGCAAACCACCGGCCAGGCGCCCGAGAATATCCAGCAACGGGTAGGCCACCTGGCTGTTACAGGCCGCGTCGATATAGGCCAGCCCTTGTTGCTCACGCAGGTACGCGGCTACCGCCAGAAAACGCCGGATCGCAAGGATATTCGGGTACAGCGTATTGACCGCATAGGCCGCCTGGCCCTGACGCGCCGCCTGCATGCACGCGGCGATTTCGCGGTGATGCACCGGGTGTTCCTGCAATACGTGAATGCCACGGCGCAAGAACTGCTGGGCCAGTTCGCTGCCCACGCCACCGGTGGCGCCGGAACGCACCACCACGCAGGCAATGTCGACGCTATCGGGCACCTGCTCGACGGCCTCGTACAGCGCCACCCCGTAGTGATCGGCGCAGGCCTTTGAATAGGCATTGCCACGCGACAGGATGCCGACCAATTCATAGCGCTCATGGGCACGAGCCAAGGCTTGCAGGTAGATGCGGCCGAACGCGGTGCCGGCGACGATCACGCGTGGACGAGCGCGGCTCATGACCAGGTCACCGGCAGGCAGTGGGTACCGCGAAAGAACGTCGCCGTTTTCCACTGCACCTGCCCGCAGCGTTGCAGGTTGGGCAGGCGTTCTACCAAGGCTTGCAACGCCTCTTGCAACTCCACCCGCGCCAGCGCCGAGCCGATGCAGTGATGCAGGCCGTGGCCGAAGCCGAAATGGCCGCCGGCATTGCGTTGCAGGTTGAGGGTTTGCGGGTCGGCAAAGCGCGCCGGGTCATGGTTGGCCGCACCGATGGACGCGAAAACGGCTTCGCCCTGGCGAACCAGGGTTTCACCCACCTGGATATCTTCGAGGGCGTAATGCACAAACATCGCCGCCGACGCCAGCGGGATATAGCGCAGCAGTTCTTCCACCGCCTGCGGAATCTGCTCGGGATGGGCCTTGAGTTGTTGCCACTGTTCGGGGTTGTCCAGCAACACCAGAATGAAATTGGGGATCTGCGAAGCACTGCCTTCGTAGCCGGCGACGAGGATGGCGATGCACAACAGCAGCAGTTGGTCTTCGCTCAGGCGCTCGCCTTGGTCATCGGCCTGGGCCAGGGCGGTCATGAAATCGTCCTGAGGCTGACGGCGCCGCTCGGCGACCAGGCCCTTGATGTACTCAGCCAGTTCACCCAAGTGCTGTTGGGTCAACGCGGCGTCTTCGGCGCGGGTCGACAGCAATGAGTCGTTCCATACCTTAAAGCGTTCACGGTCTTGCAGCGGTACGCCCAGCAGCTCGCAAACCAACGCCAGGGGCAACGGTAAGGCATAGTCGCTAACCAAGTCGGCGGGCGGGCCGGCGGCGAGCATACGGTCGATCAACTCATGGGCGTAGGCCCGGGCATGGGGGCGCAGTGCTTCGACGCGCCGCCGGGTAAACGCCTGGGCGGCGCGGGAGCGGATCCGCGTGAGTTGCGGCGGGTCCATCATCACGATGCCGCCGGCAATTCGCGGGAATGCTCGCGGGGCATCGTCGCGGCGAAATGCTTCGCTGCGGCTGAAGCGCCGGTCGCCCAGCACCAGGCGCACATCGTCATAGCGGGTGGCGAGCCAGGCGGGCGCGCCGATGGGCATCTGGATACGCAGCAGGCCCGGTGCTTGCTGGGCATGGCGGTAAGGCTCGGCGAGCTCCAGGTCGGTGAAGGCATTGAAAGGGTAGGCCAGCGGGGTCATGGCAAGTCCTTGGCGGTAGGCAGGTCGGGCAAACGGTCGAGCAGTTCCAGGTGCAGGTCTGGGTGTTCCAGGTGCGCGGCCAGCGCGGCGCGGCTCAAGCGTTGGCAGGGCACTTGGGCGACGAACACACGATGGCCGAGCGACGCCAGCGGGTGGTCGGCGGCGGGCAGGCTGCGATTGCCCTGGAACCCGGCGCGGGCCAGGGCGGTTTGCCATTGGTTGAGGTCCAGGAAGGTACTGCTGCTCAGCGCGCGTTCATCGCTGGCCTGGTTGAGCATGAAAGCCTGGGAGGCCATCACCCAGAACTCCTCCTGGGTCGGCTCGCTGAACACCAGCCAGCCGCCGGGTTTTAGCAAGGCGAGCAGGGTGGCCAGGGAGCGCTCGGTGTCGCGGGCGGCATTCAGCACGCCCCCGGCGACGATCAGGTCCCAACTCTGGGTGCGATAGCCTTGGGCAGGGGCGGGGCGGTCGATATCAAACACCCCGTGGCGCACCCACGGCCAGGCGTGCAGACGCTCGGCGGCCTGCTCGCTGAAGTAGCGCGACACGTCGGTGCACAGATAGTCCACCGTGACCTTGGCCAGGGCCGGCACTACGGCCTGGGTGGTGGAACCGGTGCCGGCACCGACTTCCAGCACCCGCAAGGGCTCGGTGCCGCTCTGGCGCGCAGCCCAGGCGCCAATCCAGTGAGCCACGGCGCGATGCTGGTACTGCGCCGCCAGGCTTTCGCGGTACAACGCTGCCGCACGTTCGGTGCGGCCTTCGGGAAACAGCAGGTGCACCGCCGCGCACTCACCGCGCATCAACGCCGGCAACTGGCGAGCGTTGTCGCGAGCGTAATCAAGGGTGGCGCTGCCGCCGGTGTTGCGCGCCCAGTCCAGGCTCAACTGTGCCCAGATGCCCTCCAGGCTGGCGTCGCTCCAGGTGCTGGCGTCGAGGCTGGGATGCAGGTGGTCGCCTTGGCAGCGCAGCAAATCCTCGGCTTGGAGCACGTCGAGCCAGCGTGCGATGAGCGGGCGGTGGCCGGGGGCGATGCCGGCATTGGCGAGGCTGTGCGCCACATCGTTGAGTGGTGCGGGCAGCAGGTCGCACTGCTCCAGGCCATTGAGCATCGACAGCAAAGCGGCGTGGCTCAAGCGCTGGTTCAACTGTACGGCGTCGGTCAGTTGCGTGACGCTGAACTGCTGATCGACGGCGGCTGCGGTCGCGTCCAACTGATCGTCCACTGTCGCCGGTTCGCACGGCTGGGGCACCGCGAACAGCGTCGTGCCGTGCAGCGCCACCGCATTCACCTGGGGATGTTCCAGTGCCCGCTGGCACCAGCGCTGGTGCTCACGCTTGACGCTGACCAGGTCGCGCCCGTCATCGGTAAAACCCTCTACGTGGCAATCGAGCTGCGCCGCTGCCCGTTCCGCCAACTGCCAGTCGCCCGGTCGGAGGCTGATGAACAACAGTTGTTGCAGATGGCTCAGATCACTCAGGGCCAGGGCGGGAAAGTCCAGCAGACGCTCCAGTTGTTCGGCGCTCATCATTACCACCGCCGGACGCTGGCGTTCGAGCACTGCCAGCAAACGGGCCGGGGCCTGTTGATGCAGGCCCAGGTCGGTAAAGACCGGCAAGCGCCAGGGGTGCTTGCCGGCGGGCAGTTCGATCAGCAAGGTGTCGATATTCATGCTCAAACTCCTCTGGCCTGGAACAAGCGCTGCCCCGCAGCAGCGAGCGGTTCGCCCGCGTCAGGCCACACCTCCAGCAACTCAAAACCTGCAACCTGCAAGGCCTGGCGCCACGCGTCGACGGCCATGAAGGCTTCATCGCCAGCACGCAGCGGCGCATCGGCCGGCGGCGACAGCAACAGGTGCATGAAGGTCAGCATCGCCGGGTTGTCGGCGATGGATTCACTGAACAGCAAGACGCCGCCGTCGCGCAGACTGGTGCGGATCTGGCCGAGGCAGTCGGGCAGGTCGCGGGCGTTGTGCAGCGCGTTGCCGGCAATCACCAGGTCTTGGCTGCGGGGCGCTATGCCCTGGTCGCTGAAGCGGCGATTGAGATCGAGCAGGCCGAACTGCATCCCCGGCTCAAGACGAAACTGACGCTGGGCCGCACTGGTGAACAGCGAGCTGATGTCGGTAAAGCGATAATCCTTCTCGCGTTCTTGCAGCGCCGTCAGCACCGCAGCGGTGGTGCAACCGGCGCCGCCGCCCAGCTCCAGCACCTGCAGCGGCCCGGCAGCGGCGCTGACTTGCCGCGCCCGGGCCCCCAAGGCTTGATTGATCGCCGCAGTGAAGTGGTTGTGCTGGTAGGCGCCCATCACCTTCACGGGGTCCCCGCCAAGCATCAGCAAGTGGGTGAGGGTGAATTGATCGCGCAGCAGGTCGGGCAGGCATTCGATCACTTGGGTATGCAGGCGCGCCATGCTGTCTGGAAAGCCCAATGCGGCATACAGGCGCGGCAGTTCGCCCACTTGCGGGTCATCGGGGGGCACTTGCCAACCCAGGCGTTTACCTTCCTCGTGCAGCAGGCCGGCACGGGTCAACGCGGCCAGCCAGCGGCGTACCACCCAGGCATGACGGGCCGCCGTGCCCAGGGCCTGGTTGATGTGCTCGGCAGTGCGCCACGCCTGCAACGGCAACGCCTGGCTGTGCAGTAACACCTGGGCCATCACGCCCAGGCTCAAGTGTTCCAGCTCGTTCAGGGCGGTGTTCATAGGCAACCTTCTTGGGCGACATGCAGTTGATCGAGCGGGCCGTGCAACAGGTTCAGGCTACGAATTGCCGAGGTGCACAGCAGGCGCTCCAGGCTGGCGGTGGGCGGCAGGGCCTGGGCCGCCTCATGGCAGCCGGCGCTGATCTCACCCTCCACCACGCTGATCACCGTGATCGCGGCCATGGCTGCGGTGAGCGCCGCATTGCCTGCGCCACTGAGCACCAGGCTGCGGGTCCGGACCTCGCTATCGTGCAGGCCCTCCAGTTGCAGCAGCAGGGTGACGAAGGGCGCCTGGCCGCTGAGATCCAGGCGGCTGGCTTCGCACAAGCGCTGCACCGCTTCTGCCCTTGGCAAGCCGTGAGCCTGGTCAAACGCCTTGAGCACGTAGCCGTCGGTGATCACGTTGAACCACTGGCCGACGTCCAGGTTCAGGTCCATGGCCAGACGTTCACCCTCAAGGTTCAGGTAGGGCAGCAGGTGAACCGAGCCGGGAAAGCACGGCACCGACACCTCGCGCCGGCGCCGCAGTGCGCGGCTGCGACGCCCGTGTTGCCAGGCCGCCAACGGCTCGCTGCTGCCGTCCACCGCACCGTGCAAAAAGTCGTCGGCAGCCACGGCGGTAAAGTGATCGCGCAAGCCGAAATAGCTGGTCAGGCTGCGCACCTGGGTGAATTCCTGCTCGGCCAGCCAGCGCGGCAGCAGGCCGGTGAACCCCGGTTGCAGGCCTGCGCCCAATATCGCGCAGCGGCCACGCCATTGGGCGGGGTCGAGGTGCATATGACCGGCGGCGTCGACGTAATGCGCGTCGGCCTGCAACGCTGCCTGCGCGGCACGGTCCTGCACGCGCCACGAGGGGCCCGCGCAGTTGAGCAGCACAGCGCAACCACGGGCGAAGGTGGCCAAAGCCTCGGCATCGTTGAAGTCCACTTCGGCCCATTGCAAACGGGCTTGGGGCCACTGCTGCTGGAGAACCTGCACGCAGTGCGCGCCCTTGGCGGCATCGCGCCCGCCCAGGCGCAGATCGTTCACTCCCAGCGTCAACAACGCCTGGGCGCTGGACAGCCCCACGTCGCCACTGGCGCCCAACACCCCGATCAGCATGGCTGCGCCTCGGCTTTCAAGCGCCAGCCGCCGGCGCGCTGGCGGTCATGCCAGAACCCTGCGTAACGACCGTTTTGGGCAAGTAATTGTGCGTGCGTCCCCGATTCCACCAATCGGCCTTCATCCAGCACCAGTATCTGGTCGGCGGCCATGATGGTGGGCAGGCGGTGGGCGATCACCAGTACTGTGGCGTTTTGCATCAGGGCGTGAATCGCCGTCTGCACGAAGGCTTCGTTGTGCGGGTCCAGGGCCGCCGTGGCTTCATCCAGCAGTACGATGGGCGCACGTTTGAGCAGGGCCCGGGCCAGGGATACCCGTTGGCGTTCGCCGCCGGACAGCGCTGCGCCGCCTTCGCCTACCGGGGTGTTCCAGCCCTGGGGCAGGCGCGCGACGATTTCATCCACACCGGCCAATCGCGCCGCTTCGGCCACTTGCTCGGCGCTGGCGTCCGGGTTGCCGACGCGAATGTTGGCCTCCAGGCTGTCGTCGAACAGGTAGACGTCCTGCATCACCAGAGACAACTGCGCCATCAGCGCTGCGTTGGACAGCTCGCGTACGTCTACACCGCCAACCCTGACGCTGCCCTCGCTGGCATCGAAAAAGCGCATCAACAAGCGGGTGACAGTGGTTTTGCCCGAGCCCGAGGCGCCGACAATCGCGGTCATCGAATGCGCCGGTGCGCTGAAGGTCAGGTTATGCAGCACCTTTGGTCCGCTGGGGTACCCGAAGCTGACCTTGTCGAAGGCCAGGGTGCCGGGTGCCGTCAGCGGTTGGCTCACCGCGGGTTCCGGCAGCGGCGGCTCGCGCAGGATGCCCACCAGTTGCTCCAGGTCGTTAGCGGCCATGCGTAACAGACCACTGCGCGCCGCCGCTTCGGCCAGCGGCCCGACAAAACGTGCCGCCAGAGCGAGTAAGGCGACCAACTGGATGGCGTCGATTTCGCCATGGGCGGCCAGGGCGACGCCTACGCCCACCAGCAACGCAAACGCCAGTTGTACGGTCAGGCCACCGGCCAGCAACTTGGGAAAGGTCTGCGACAGCATCGAGCCGCCCGCGTGTTTCTGCGCCAGGTTGGCGGCCTGCAACGGCGCGTAGCCGTCCTGGGTGCGACCAAAGGCGCGCAGCACTGGCTGGTAGCGGGCGAATTCGACCACGCGGTTACCGGCCAGAGTCGCGGCGGCTTCCACGCGCGCATCATTGCTGCCGATGGCGGCGGCCGACCAGTGATGGGTGAAGTAGATCAGCGGCGCGCACAATGCGGCGGTCAGGCCCAGGCGCCAGTCGAACACGAACAGGGTCAGCGCCACGGTAGCCGGCACTACCACGCCAGACACCACCGGCCCCAGGTAATGGGCAAACAAGCCGGTGACCATCAGTGTGCCGCTGGTGGCACTGCGCGACAGACGCCCGACCTTCTCGGAGTTGAACCAGCCCAGCGGCAGGCTGACCAGGTGCTGGCCAAGGCGGTCATGCAAGGTGGTCAACACCAGCAGCGCCAGGGCAAAGCCCTTCATGGCCTGCTGGTAATGGGCGATGCAGGTCAGCACCACCATCGCCGCCAGGCCAGCCAGCCAGAGGGACGCGCTGTGCAGGTCACCGGCAAACAGCGCGTGCAGGATCGGCACCAGCAACGCCACGGCCAGCCCTTGCAACACGGCACTGGTCACCAGCCAGGCGAGGTAGCGGTACAGGCGTGCGGCGTGGGCCGGGCCCAATAAAGTCACGAGGCTGCGGATCACAAGGACATCTCCAGGTCGGGGGCGGTGGTTTCGGTGCCGGCGCGCCACAGGCGGGCATAGGTGCCGTTCGCCGCCAGCAATTGCTCGTGAGTACCGTTTTCCAGCACGCGGCCCTGGTCGAGCACCACGATCTGGTCGACGCCGCAGATACTCGCCAGACGGTGGGCAATCACCAGCACCGTGCGGCCGCGGGCCAGGGCAGAGAGGGCATCCTGGATCAGCGCTTCGGATTCGGGGTCGGCGTGGGAGGTGGCTTCATCGAGGATCAGCACCGGCGTATCGGCCAGCAGCGTGCGAGCGATGGACAAGCGCTGGGCTTCACCGCCGGAAAAAATCGCGTCTTCGCCGATCACCGACTGATAGCCGCGGGGCAGGGCGCGGATGCGTTGATGAATCTGCGCGGAGCGTGCCGCTGCCTCGACGTCGGCATCGCTGGCCTCGGGGCGGCCCAGGCGCAGATTGTCGGCGACGGTGCCGTGCACCAGTTGCGCGTCCTGCAACACAAACCCCACGTGTTGATACAGCTGGCGCGGGTCAATCTCGCGCACATCCACACCACCCACGCAGACCCGCCCGGCGTTGACGTCGTGAAAGCGCGGTACCAACTTGGCCAGGGTCGATTTGCCCGCGCCGGAGGCACCCACCAGCGCGGTGACGCTGCCAGCCGGGCAGTGCAGGTCGACGCCATTGAGGATCAGGTGTTCGGGGTCATAGCCGAACTGCACCTGTTCAAAGCGAATATCACTGCCCTGGGGCATCCTGCACACCTTGGGCGTGGGCAGTTCCTCAACCTCAAGCAGCGCCTCGATGCGGTCGGCGGCCGCGAGGGCAGTGCGCTGGGCAGTGAGGCTCTGGTTGATCACCAGCAACGACTGCGGAATCACCACGGCTACCAGGGTTTCGGCGAACAACTCCAGCGCTGTAATCCAACCCTGGGCCAGCAACAGGCTGCCCACCCCCAGGCTCACCAACAGAATTACCGGCACGCTCAGGGCCATCGATGAAAACGCTTCCAGGCGCAGCAGCGGCCGCACCCAGCCAGCGTATTGCGTGCTGAACTGGTCGACCGCCTGCTGATAGCTGCGATGGGCCTGGCCCACCTGGCCGAACGCCTTGACCACGGCAATGCCGTGGACAAACTCGACAATCGCCGCGCTGACCCGGGTCATGCTCTTGTCGAGCAACTGCATCTTGGCGCCGAAGCCGCGCATCATCAGGCTGTAGGCCACCGCGTAGATCGGCAGGGTCAGCACCGCCAGCAGCGCCAGGCGCCAGTTCAATGTGGCCAACCAGATCAGCCCTGCCAGCGGGGTGACTATCGCCGCCGTCACTTCCACTGCGTGATGGGCAACCAGGTGGTGCAGGTCTTCCAGGTCGTCCTGCACCACTTTGCGCACCGCGCCGGAGGTGGTGTCGGTGTACCAGCCCAGCGGCACGCGCCCCAGCTTGCGCACCATGGCTTCGCGCAAGCTCGATTGCAGGCGGTGGTCGGCCAGGTGGGTCAGCCACAGCGCGACGCCGCTGGCCATCCAGCCAAGGCTCAGGGCGACCACTACCAGCGCCGCCCACAGCCACAACGTGTGGCTGTGGGCATTGCCGGCCAGCAGCAAGCGGCCCAGTTCGGTCAGGCCGATAAAGGGCACCAGGTTGACCAGTGCGCCGACGGCGGCGAATACCACGCCGAGGCGGATCAGGCGGTTGACCGGGCGTTTGAGGGTATCGAGTGCGGTGCTCATGAGTTTTTCCGAAGGGCCTCAAGCAGGTGCGCGGTGACGGTGTGCACGTGGGGTGGCTCGATCACGCTGAAGTGGTTGCCCGGCACGTCGATCAGGTTAAATTGCCCCAGGCACGCGTCCTCCCAGAACGGCGCCGCCAGGTGGCCGACGCCGCCGGTGATCCCGAACGATTGCTGCTCCAGGCAGCGCAGGTAGGTCATGTTGCCGAGGAACGGCGGCGGGTCGAACCGCGCCGCCCGCATGCTGTGGCGGCATACTCGGAATAGCGTGGGCACCAGCTCCGGGCCGATGGGCACCCCGGCCTGGCCGGAGGCCAGGCGCGCATACTCGGCCAGGCGCTCTTCCTGGCTGCGCGCCGACTGTTGCTGCACCGCCAATGCCAGCGCGTCCAGGCCCGGGTCGCCGCCCAAGGCAGCCATAGCCCCGGCGGGTACGCGGCGGTTGTCGCGGGCCATCAGCAGGTCGATGGCGCGGTACACGTCGTAGTCTTCGATATGCGCGCCGAACACGGTCTTTACCGGGTCCAGGTTGAGGTTGGGCACGAAGATCGCCTCATAGGCCAGCTCTTCGTCGGTGTCGATAAACATCGGGATACTGTCGATCAGGCTCAGGTCCACCACCTCCATGCCACGTTCCAGCAGGCGCCGGGCGACTTCGGTGGCGAGCAGGCCGCCCAGGCAGTAGCCGATCAACTGGAAGCGCTGATGGCCGTCGGCGATCAAGCGTTCGGCGTAGTCCTGGGCCACGCTTTCAATCAGGCGCTTGGGTTCCAGGGCCAGGTACTGCGCGGTGTCGGCCACCGCAAAACCGATCACCGGGCCGGCCTGCTGAGCGGCGAGTGAACGGCCCAGGTGCTGGAAATAATCCAGGGTGCCGAGGGCCGCGTGGAACATCACCCGCACCGGGCCGACGTCGCCGCCGCCAAAGGGCACCACCAGGGCGTTGCTGTTGGATGAACGCTGGGAATCGCCGGGCTTGACCGCAGACGGTGCGCTTTCTCCATGGCTGAGCAGGCGCGCCAGTGCGCTGACAGTCGGCTCGTTGAGCATCTGCCGCAACAAGGCGTCGTAGCTCAGGCGTTGCGCCTGGGGCAGTTGTTCGCGCAACTGGCCGGCGACCCGGGCGAGGATCAGCGAGTCGGCGCCTTTTTCGTAGAAACTGTCGTCGGCACCGATCTGCGCCAGGCCCAGGGCCTCGGCCCACACTTGGCACAGCTGCGCGGTGAGTGGGTCACTGGGTACCTGCTCGCTGCTGGCGGCTTGGGTATCCACGGCGGGGCGCCAGTTGGCCAGGGTCTTGCGGTCGACCTTGCCGTTGGCGGTCAAGGGCAGGCGGTCGAGTACTTGCACATGCGCTGGCAGCATGTAGTCCGGCAGGCGTTGCGCGAGAGCGCTGCGCAGGCTGTCGACGCTCAGGCGCTGGAACCCGGCCTTGAAGCGTGCGGCGAACACTTGCATACCCAGGGCCGCCAGCGGGTGGTCGGCGTGGGGCAGGGCCGGCAGGCTTTCGCCGCCGAATGCCTGGATACGCTCACGCCAGGTGTCGGCGCTGCACAAGCCACTGCGGCCTTGGTCGTGATCGCTGTCTGACGGCGTCATCATGAAGCCCTGGGTCAGTAGAATCGGCGGCCATTCGCCGGTCGGCTCGCTGAACACCAGCCAGCCACCCGGGCTGAGCAGTTCGGTGATCTGGCCGAGGGCGTTGTCGATGTCCTTGACGCTGTTGAGCATGCCCGCGCACAGCACGATATCCACGCTGTTGCTGGCCAGGCCCTGGGGGCGGATGGGCTGATCGATGTCCAGCACGCCATAACGCACCCAGGCGTGGTCGGCAAAGCGTTGCCTGGCCGCCGGCAGGAAAAACGCGGTCATGTCGGTGAACAGGTAATCCACTTCGAGCCCATCGAGCAGGCTGATCACCGGCGCACTGGTAGCGCCGGTGCCCGCGCCGATTTCGAGGATGCGCAACGGGCCGTCGCCGTCGTGGTGGGTAGCAAGGCGGTTGATCAGCGCAGCGATGCTGTGGTTGTTGTAGCGCGACACGGCATCCCCGCCATACAGCTGCAATGCCAGGTCTTGCTCGCCTTGAGGGAACAACAGGTCGAACGGATTGACCTCCCCGCGCAGCAGTTTCTGCAGTTGCCCGACGTGATTGAGCTGGTAGTCGAGCAGCGTCTGGCTGCACAGCCCGGACGCGACCGCCTGTTCCACCCGGCCCCATGCCAGCGCCGGGTTTGGCGCGCTGTCGAGCAGGCGATAGCGGGACTGTTCACGGTGCAACAGGCCCGCGTCACACAAGGCCGCGAGCCAGCGCCGCACCAGCCAGTGATGGCGGGGCTGCGCTTGCAGGGCCTGCAGGATGGTGGGTGCATCCGGCTCGGCCCACGCGCCGCTGAATAGATTGGCCTTGAGCATCACGTCCAGCATCGAACTCAACGCTGCACCACTGAGGTCCGCCTGATAGTCGCGTACCTGTTGGGGGTCAAAGCTGCCGACCTGGCTGTCGGCGTAGCGCTGCACCGCCGTCAGCAACGGCGCACCGGGTAGCGGTTCGGGTTCGGCCCGTGCAGGCGTGACGAAGGCCAGTAGTTCGTCGCTGAACAGGCTGACCG
The DNA here is from genome assembly GCF_023127835.1 of Pseudomonas sp. B329. Lineage (NCBI taxonomy): Bacteria > Pseudomonadati > Pseudomonadota > Gammaproteobacteria > Pseudomonadales > Pseudomonadaceae > Pseudomonas > Pseudomonas sp. B329. The sequence goes on from NZ_SPKP01000020.1 coordinate 45,547, forward strand.
CGCTGTCCACGCCCGGGGTGGAGAGCAGTGCGGCGTCGATTTCGCCCAGTTCCACCCGATGTCCACGGATCTTGACCTGGCCGTCGTTACGGCCGAGGAACTCCAGTTCACCCCCCGGCAGATAGCGGCCACGGTCACCGGTGCGGTACAGGCGCTGACCGTCGAGCGGGTGTGCAAAGAAGCGTGCCTCAGTCAACGCCGGGTCGCCCAGGTAACCCTGGGCCAGGCCGACGCCGGTGATGTACAGGTCACCCGGCACCCAGGTCGGCGCGTCGCGCCATTGGTTGTCCAGCACGCGAAAGCCCTGGTTGGCCAGCGGCAAACCGTAGGGAATGCTGCGCCATGCGGGGTCAATTGCGCCGATGGGGTGCAGGTTGGACCAGATCGAAGCCTCGGTGGCGCCGCCCAGGGCCACCAGGGCCAGGCCCGGCAACAGCGCGTGCAGTTGCGGCGCCAGGTTCAGCGCGATCCAGTCACCCGACAACAACGCCAGGCGCAGACTGTCCAGGGGGCGCGGCTCGGCTTGCAGGTAGTGGGCCAGCATCTGCAATTGCGCCGGTACCGAGTTCCACAGCGTCACCTGATGGCGCTGCACCAGCTCGGCCCAGTGCGACGGGTCGGCGCCGCGTGCCGGGTCGGGCAGCACCAGGGTGCCGCCCACCGCGAGGGGGCCGAACAGGTCATACACCGACAAATCGAAACTCAGTTGCGCCAGGCCCAGCACGCGGTCGGCGGCGTTGACCGCAAAGCGCCGGTTGATGTCCTGCACGGTATTGAGCGCAGCGCGATGGCTGATCATCACGCCCTTGGGTTCACCGGTGGAGCCTGAGGTGTAGATCACATAAGCGAGATCGTCGGGGCTGCCGTGCGGTGCCGGGAAGTCCGAAGTGGTCGGCGCCAGTTGATCCACGGCATGCCAGTGCAAGCCCTCCGGCAATGGCGTGTGGGGCAGGGCCTGGGACTGGCCGAGCACGTGGCGCACCTTGGCGCTGTGCAGCACGCGGTCGCGGCGGGCGGCCGGGGCATGGCTGTCCAGAGGCAGGTAGGCGGCGCCGGCCAGCAGTACGCCGTAGGCCGCCACCACTTGGTCACGGCCCTTGGGCATCAGGATCGCCACCGGTTCCTGGGCGCGGCAACCGGCGGCGCTGAGGGCAGCAGCGACTGCCAAGGCACGCTCCATCAGGGCGGCGTAGGTCAGGCTGCCGTGGGCATCGATCACTGCCAGGGCCTGCGGCTGTTCCCAGGCCATGCTCAGCAGGCTGTCATGCAGGCGGCCGGTGGGCAGCGGCGCGGCGGTGGCATTGGCGGCCAGGCGCTCACGTTGTTGCCAGGCCGGCAACGGCACTTGCATGGGGTGGTCCCAGGCGGCCGGGTCGAGGGCCAGTAACTGCAACTCGGCGACGAATGCCTGCTGCATGTCTTCGATCAGGCCGTCGGGGAACACGCCTTGGCGCACATCCCAGTGGATGTGCAAACCCTGCGCGTCGTCCATCACCTGGCAGTCGAGGGTCACCTGCGGAGTTTGGGTGATGCCGTGGCCGACCTGTCGCTGGCTGGCGGGAGGTGGTTCGATCGCCAGGCCGATAGCACTGGTGAACACCACCGGCATGGACGCCGCTTCACGCCCGCGCCGGCGACCGATTTCGCGCATCACCTGGATGCCGGAAAACAGCCGGTGCTCCAGGTCGGCAAACAGTTGATTGCCCAGTTGGCGTGCTTGGCTGGTGAAATCCTGGCCCTGGGGATCATTGACCTGCAACAGGCTGACCGAGGTGAAATCCCCAACCAGTTGACCCACTTGCGGATGCAGCGGCAAGCGGTTGAGCAGTGTCAGGTTGAGGCTGAAGGTGGGTTGCTGGCTCCAGCGTTGCAAGGTGCCGACGTAGGCGCTGAGCACCACGATGGACGGGGTGAGGCCGAGGGCGCCGGCGGCGCTTTTCAAGGCTGCCCATGGTTGCGCGTCGAGTTGCGCGCAGTGGCGCTGGAAGCGTGGCACGCTGGTGTTTTCGCCGCTCAGGGGCGCCGGCAGTTGCGGGGTGGGGGGCAGTTCATCGATACGCGCCATCCAGTAGTCACGGTCGCGTTGGTGGCGGCTGCCTTCGAGCAGGCCCCGTTCGGCCAGCAGGTAGTCGCGAAAGGTGATGTCCAGGCTGGGCAAGCTGGCCTGGGGGTCGTGCAGTAGCTGTTCCAGTTCATTGAACAGCAGTTGCGCGCTGGCCCAGTCGGCAATCAATGAGTCCATGGAGAAGTGCAGGGTGTCGCCGCTGTCGCTGCGGCTCAGGCGCAATTCGAATAGCGGCCAGATATCGGTAGGGTAGAGCTTCTGCTCCATGGCCTCACGTATCTGCTGCACGGCGTGCTGGTGCTGTTCACGAGTGGCGCCGCGCAGGTCGGCGACTTCCACCGGGTAATGGGCGACTTCGGCCAGCACGCGCTGGGAGCCTTCGCTGGCGATCACCGCGCGCAGCATGTCGTGCCGGGCAATCAGGCGGTTCCAGGCGTGTTCGACCTGCTGCAGGTCGAGGCTCGGCCAGCTCAGTTCGAGGTAACCGTGGCAGGCCACGTTGCCGTAGCCGAATGATGACTGGCGGCCGAGCAGGTAGGCGTTCTGCACATCGGTGAGCGGGAACGGCGCGTGGCGCTGTGCCGGGTCGGCCATCACCTGAGGCCGCTCCTGGGTTTGCAGCAGGTGCAGGATCTGCTGCTTGTGCTCGCGCAGTTGCGCCAGGCGCTCGGCGTCAAGCAGGCCCTGGGGCGCGCGGAATTTGAGTTGACCATCCTGGGGCCAGAGTTCGACGCCCAGGGACTTGAGTTCGCTTAACAGTTTGGCGGCGGGCATGGGGGCAGCTCCTGGGATAAGGGCAGGTTGCGCGGGCATCAGATGACGCCCTCTTCAACGGTGTGCGGGGTGGGTTGGCGCTCTACCGCGTGGGCCACTTCCATCAGGCTGGCGGCGCCGAACAACTGGCCCATGGGCAACTCCAGGCCAACACGGCTGCGCAGCATTTCGAGAAACCGCGTGGCCAGCAGGCTGTCGCCGCCCAGGCGGAAAAAATTGTCGTGGCGCGACACGCTGGGCACGTTGAGCAATTGCTGCCACAGCTCGGCGACCAGTTGCTCTGCGGCGCTCAGCGGGGCTTCATCCACGGCGCAGTGGGACCGGGCAGCCGCCGCCAATGGCGCAAGCAAGGCACGGCGATCTACCTTGCCATTGCTGCTCAGGGGAAGGCGTTCCAGCACCAGGATCTGTTCCGGGCGCATATAGGCGGGCAGGCATTGCACCAGGTGCTTGGCCAGCACCTCGGCGCAGGTGCTGGCGGTGACAGCAGCCAGCAGGCGCTGATCCTCGACCAGCACCACGGCACGGTTCACGCTGGGATGACGGGCCAGCGCGGCTTCGATTTCCCCCAGCTCGATACGATGGCCGTGAATCTTCACCTGGGTGTCGGCACGCCCGAGAAACTCCAGCAACCCACCCGGGTGGTAGCGGCCCAGGTCGCCGGTGCGGTACCAACCCTCGACAAAGCGCTCGGCATTCAATTGCGGCGCATGGCGATAGCCGCGTGCGACGCCGGCGCCGCCAATCCACAACTCGCCCGTGACCCAGTCCGGGCAGTCGCGGCCAAGGGCGTCGACCACGCGGTAAGCCTGGTTCGCCAGCGGCACGCCGTAGGGGATCGAGCGCCAGCCCGGCAACAGTTGCCGTACCTCGTAATGGTTGGACCAGATCGCCGCTTCGGTGGCGCCGCCCAGGGCGATAAAGCGGCAATCCTGGGCTTGTTGGCGCAGGCGTTGCGGCAGGTCGAGGCCGATCCAGTCGCCCGACAGCAGGGCCACCTTCAGCGCCAGGGGTTGGCGCTCAAGGGCGTTGGCTTCCAGCAGCATGTCGAGCAGCGCCGGTACGCTGTTCCACAGGCTCACGCGGTGGTGTCGCAGGGCCTTGAGCCAGGCGCGGGCGTCGCGGCGCTGGTCTTCGTCGATCAACACCAGGGCGGCGCCCACCGAGAGCAGGCCGAACACGTCATACACCGACAGGTCGAAGTCCAGCGCCGATAGCGCCAGGCCGCGGTCCGACGCGTCGATGCCGTAGCAGCGGTTGATCTCGGCCACGGTGTTCATGGCGGCGCGGTGGGTGATTTCCACGCCCTTGGGCTGGCCGGTGGAGCCGGAGGTGTAAATCACGTAGGCCAGTTGGTTGGCGCACACTGCCAGCGGTGCCGATAGCGGTTCGGCGCTTTGCGCCTGGGTCGGCTTGAGATGTTTGACGCCCGGCAGTTGCGGGTCGTGCTCGGCAAGGATCAGGCTGACGCCGGCCTGTTGCAGGATGCGCTGGCAACGCTGCAACGGCTGGTCGACACCCACTGGCAGGTAGGCGGCGCCGGCGGCCAGCACGCCCAATACACTCGCGATCTGTTGCGGGCCCTTGGCCAGGGACACCGCCACCAGGTCACCGGCTGTCACCCCTGCGTCTATCAGGCTACGGGCGATGCGCAACGCCCGTTCGGCCAGTTCGCCGTAGCTCAGGCTGTCATGCTCACCCCACAACAGCGCAGGGCGATGCGGGGCGTGGTGCGCATGCTGGAAAAAGCCCTGATGCAAGGTCGGATCACCCGGCACGCCGGGGCCGGGTGCATTCAGCTGGGCGCGCAGTTGCGCCTGGGCCAGGGGCAGCAAGTCTGGCGGCGCGTCGTCCCAGGCGTGTTCGGCCAGCCAGTGGAGGCTGCGCAGGTAGGCGTCGAACATGGCTTCGACCAGCCCTTCGGGGAACAGGCCGACCACGCGGTCCCAGTTCAGGGCGATGCCGCCGTCGGCTTCCACCACCTGATGATCGAGCCATACCTGTGGGGTTTGGGTCAGGCCGAATACCTGCGGGCGAACGGCCCGTCTACCGGTGCGGCGGTGCCATCCGGCACCCCCAGGGCACTGGTGAAGACCACCGGCATGTTGACCTGCTGTTCGCCGCGTTGCCGCGCCAGTTGACGCAGCAAGTTCACCGAACCGATGCAGCGGTGTTCCAGCGCATCGCCGAGTTGCTGCTGGGTGCGCCGTGCGCGGTCGATCCAGCGTTCGCCGACCTTGGGCGCATAGCCGAGCAGGGTCAGGGAGGTGAAATCGCCCATGACCTGATCGATCTGCGGATGCACCGGCCGGCGGTCAAACAGGGTCAGGTTGAGACTCAGGTCGGGGCGCGCACTCCAGCGCCCGAGGGTTTCGGCAAACGCGCAGAGCAGTACCGCCGAAGCGGTCAGCCCGTGTTGCTGGGCCTTGGCCAGGATCGCTTGCCAGGCATCGGCCTTGACCTGCCCTTGCAGGCGCTCGAAGCGCGGTTGGCCCAGGTTGGCGGGGTCGGTTGCCAGGGGCAGTTGCGGGTGCGTCGGCAACGTGGGCAGGCGTTCCTGCCAGAACTGTTGCGCGGCGTGCAATTCGTCAGGTTCCACATGGGATTGCACTTGATAGTCGCGAAATGAAAGCTGCAGCGGTGCCAGGGCCAGCGTCGGCTCGCGGTACAGCGCGTCGAGTTCGGCATAGAAACGCAGGATGCTCAGGGCATCAAGAATCAGGTTGTCCAGGCTGATCGCCAGCCGCGTGTGCCGGCCCTGGGTCACGGCCTGCACATCGAACAGCGGCCATTGGGCGGGATCGAACACGCGGTGGGCACAGTGTTCGCGCAGGTCTTCAAGGCAGGCGTAGCGCTGGCCGATCACGAAGGTGGGCACCTGGGGGAGGATGCGTGCCTGGCCTGTGTGGTCGAACACTGTGCGCAGCGTTTCGTGGCGTTCGATCAGGCGTGCCAATGCGTGTTGCAGGCGTGGCAGGTCGAGGTCTTCGACGTCGTATTCGCGGTAGAAGTGGCAGCTCACGCCGCCCAATACCAGGCTGGGGTCGCGGCCCAGCCAGTAGGCTTGCTGCACCTCGGTCATGGGGAAGGGCGCGTGACGTTGGTCGAGGTCCGGTACCACGGTGCGTTGTGTTTCGGCCTGGGCCTGTTGATGCAGGCCTGTGCAGAACTGCGCCAGCACCGGCTTGGCAAACACCTGGGCGATCCGTGCGCCCCCCAGCCCTTGTTCGGCCAGCAGGCGCACCAGGCGCGTGGCGCTCAGGGAGTCACCACCGAGGGCAAAGAAGTTGTGCTCACGGCAGACCTCGCCACAGCCGAGCAATTGCTGCCAGGCGCGGGCCACCTGTTGTTCGATGGCTCCGCAGGGCGGCGACAGCTGGGCAGGGACGGCGCTGCCGTGGTCGGCCAGCCAGCCGTTGAGTGCGTTGCGATCCACCTTGCCATTGCTTGTCAGGGGCCACTGCGCGCAGCCGAGGATCAGGCTGGGAATCATATAGGCCGGCAGGCGCTCGGCCAGGTCCGGCAGCTCCAGCACTGTGGGCTGCTCCGGGCCATTTGCAAGGCGCACCACCGCTGCCAGGTGCTGGCCGACCAGCAGCGCCACCGCCTGTTCGACGCCGGGGCACGCCAGCAGCGCCTGTTCTACTTCACCGGCTTCGATGCGGTAGCCATGCAATTTGAGTTGGAAGTCAGTGCGCCCCAGAAACTCGACCGTGCCGTCGGGGTGGTAGCGCGCACTGTCGCCGGTGCGGTACCAACGCAGGCCCTGGTGCTGCACAAATCGTTCGGCGCTGCGTACCGGGTCGCCACGGTAACCCTCGGCCACCCCGGCGCCACCGATCCACAGTTCACCGGCCACCCAATCCGGGCAGTCATGGCCATGCCGGTCGACGATGCGCAGGCTGACGTTATCCAGCGGCTTGCCGTAGGGCAGGCAATGCCAGTGCAGTGCCTGGCCGGGGGCGACTTCGAACAGCGTCGAGTGAATCGCCGCTTCCGTTGCGCCGCCCAGGGCCATGAAGCGGCAACCGGGCGCCTGGGCCCACAGACGTGGCGCCAACTGCGGCGCGACCTTGTCACCACCGAGCAATACAGCGCGCAGGGGCAGTGGGGCGTCGGCGCAACTCAGCAACATGTCGAGTAGCGCCGGCACGCAATTGAGCACAGTGGCGCGGTGCTGCACGGCCAGTTCACGCCAGCGTGGGGCGTCGCGTTGCAATTGGGGCTCGATGAGGATCACCGCCGCGCCGTTGGCCAGCGCGGCAAACAGGTCAAACACCGACAGGTCGAATTCCAGCGCGGAGAGCGCCAGGATTCGGTCTTCGCCATTGAGCTGCAAACGCCGTTGCAGGTCTTCCAGGGTGTTGGCGGCGGCCAGGTGGCTGACCTCTACGCCCTTGGGCTCACCAGTGGAACCGGAGGTATATAGAACATAGGCCAGGTCGCTGATCGCACCGGGGCGCGGCGCTTGCAACGTGGTGTCGGCGTGCGGCAAGCGGGTGAGCAGCAAGCGTGCGCCGGACGACTGGCAGATTTTGCGGCAACGCGCCTCGGGCTGGTCGGCGCCGATGGGCAGGTAGGTGGCGCTGCACGCCAGGATGCCCAGCACGGCGATCACCTGCTCGGGGCCTTTGGGCAGTTGCAACGCCACGATGTCACCGCGCTGCACGCCCTGGCCTTCGAGGTAGGCGGCGACTGCGAGGGCTCGCTCGGCCAGCTCGCCGTAGCTGATGATGTGGTTGCCGTGCAGCAGTGCGGGCAGGGCGGGCGTCAACTGCGCCAGGGTGAAAAAACCTTCGTGCAGGCGTGTCACCGGTAATGCTGTGCGCTGGCCTTGGGTGGCGCGGCGTACGTCAAGCTGGCTGGCGGGAACCAGCGCCGGCACCGTCTGATCCCAGGCCGCAGCATCATGGCACAGGCGCTGCAACAGGCCGGTATAGGCATCGAACAGGCCATCGAGCACCCCCTCGGCGAACAACCCTTCGCGGGCGTCGAGGTTGACCAGAATGCCGCCGTCCAGCTCGGTGACCTGGGCGTCCAGCCACACCTGCGGGCCCTGGGAAATGATCCAGGCCGGCTGGCCGAAACTCTCCTGCACGCCCTCGGCGAACAGTTCCCCCAGGCCCAGCGCGCTGGTGTACACCACCGGCGCCAGCACTTGCTCGCCGCGATGGCGGGACAGTTCACGCAACACCTCCAGGCCGGAAAACGCACTGTGTGCGGCATCGCCATGAAAGCGTCGTTGCAGCGCTGTGGCTCGGGCGGCGAAGGTGCCGGTCATGCGGCCGTCCCAGGCCAGCAGGATCGAGGAGGTGAAGTCGCCGACCAGGTGCTCGACATCGGTATGCAAAGGCACACGGTTGAACAGCGGCAGGTTGAGCAGCAGCTCAGGCGTCTCGCACCAGGCGCCAAGGGCTTCGCAAAACACCGCGGCCAGGGCCATGGCCGGGGTCAGGGCGTGCTCGCGGGCGTGGCGTTCGAACGCCTGGCGTTGGGACGCCGACAACCAGTGGTGACGGCGGCGCACCTGGCGCTCATCGCCCTGGCTCTTGATGGGCAAGCGTGGGGCGCCGGGCAAGGCGTCCAGGCGCTGCAACCAGTAGTCGTGGGCGTGTCGATGGCGCTCGCGGTGCTCGGGGCTGGCGTGCTCCAGGCGCAGGTCGGCCAGGTAACGGGGGAAGCTGTAATCCAGCGCGGGCAGCGGCTGTAGGCGGTACAGCTGCACCAGGTCGCCGAGCAGGGTACGCAGGCTCAAGGCGTCGGCGGCGAGCATGTCGAGGTTCAGGTGCAGGCGCGTGCCCTGGGGCAACAGTGATAACTGGATGTCCAGCACCTGGCCGTGTTCCACGGCCAACTGGCGATGGGAAAGTTCGGCGCGCAAGGCGTGCAGATGGTGTTGCCGCTGTTCGGCATCGGCCTGGCGCAGGTCATGCACTTTGAGTCCCGGCCATGGACTGCGGGGCAGGATCTGCTGGCGGCCATCGTCGAGGAATTGCGCCCGCAACATGGGGTGGCGGGCCAACAAGGCGTGCACGGCGGCTTCCAGGCGGGCCGGGTCAACGTCGTGACCGTCGAATTCGTTATAGAAGTGTGCAGCCACACCACCCAGTGCCTGGCCAGGGGCACGGCCGATCCAGTACGCATGTTGCATGGGGGCCAGTTCGAAGGGCTGGCCATCGTCGGCGCTGTGATTGACGGGCGCGGCAGGAGCCGGCGCGGTGTCGAGCAGGGCCAGCCAGGCGCACAGGCGCGGGTCGGCCACCAGCTCGGCGAAACGTGCGGCCAGACCCTGACGCCGCCATTGGCCTGCCAGGCGGATCAGGGTGACCGAATCCAGGCCCCATTCGATCAGGTTGGCCTCCAGAGGGATCTGCTCGGCAGGCTGTCCCAGGGCTTCGGACAGGGAACGGCGCAGCAGGGTTAGGGTTGAGGTGCTGGGAGTGGCCATGGCTCAACGTCTTCTCATCGCTAGGGCCCGGACCGGCGTTGGCCCAGGCGCTGAGGGGCAGGTAATTGCGTGGAAGGAGATGCTAGTCATTCTCATTGTCTCGACTACCCGGATCGAATCGTTTTTGCCCCGTATCCGTTTCCCTCGCGCGGTTTCGGGCGTGTGAGGGGTGGGGCATAACGCCGATCAGCGTGCGGGATACGGTTGGAAAATGACTTGAATCGGGTAGAGCCGCGCCGCCGCCCTTGACTACCGTCGCTCGCCGCCCTTTTGCAGGGCTTGTCCTTGAGGGAGTTGTGGATGTCAGTCGATTCGGGTTTGCAGGTGCGCGGTTTGTGCAAGCGCTACAACAATGGCGTTGAGGCGCTGCGCGGTGTTGACCTGAATGTGGGGCCGGGCATGTACGGTTTGCTCGGCCCCAATGGCGCGGGCAAAAGCAGCCTGATGCGCACCCTGGCGACCTTGCAGCAGCCGGACGCCGGCAGCATCCACCTGGATGGTGTGGATGTGTTGGCCGATGCCGAGCATTTGCGTCGTCGCCTGGGTTACTTGCCACAGCAGCTGGGGGCGTATCCGGGGGTGAGTGCGCGGGATTTGCTTGATCGGTTTGCCTGGCTCAAGGGGCGTACCGACACTCGCCAGCGCCGCGAGGAAGTCGAGGGCTTGCTGGCCAAGGTCAACCTGCAGGAAGCCGCGCACCGGGCGCTGGCCACGTATTCGGGCGGCATGTTGCGTCGCTTCGGCATCGCCATGGCCCTGATCGGCTCGCCGCGCTTGCTGATCGTCGATGAGCCGACCGCCGGGCTCGACCCGGCCGAGCGCAACCGTTTTCACCGAGTGTTGGCGGATGTGGCGGCCGAGTCCATCGTGTTGCTCTCGACCCATATCGTTGAAGACGTCGAGAACCTGTGCAGCCGCCTGGCGGTGCTGGCCGCTGGGCAGATTATTGTCGAAGGGCGCCCGGCGGATTTGCTCGAGGCTGAGCAGGGCCGTTTATGGGAGGCGTCGTTCGGTCGTGGTGAGCCGCTGCCCGACGCCTTGCATGTGGCGGCGAGCCCCGACGGCAGCCGCGTGATCGTGCACGGCGAACGTCCGGCTGATCCGCGCTTCAGGCCCCACGCGCCGCGCCTGGAAGACATCTATTACCTGGCGCTGGCCCAGGCTGGCGAGGCAGTCGCGGCATGAATACCTTTGCTCTCTTGATGCGCGAGGCCTGGGTGCAAGTGCGCGCCGGGCTGCGCAGCGGCATTCCACTTCTGGTCTTCCTGGGCCTCACCGGCTATTTGCTGATGTCCCTGACCAATGCCGACTATGTGCAGAAAATGGGCGCCAGCGACATCGCACGCAATGCGCCGAGCCTGATCTACCTGATGTCGTGCGGTTGCATGTTTTTCCTGTTTTTCGCCTGGGCCTGGGTGTTCGCCCAACCGGCACTGCGCGACCGCGAGGCGCAATTGGAAGAGGTGCTGCTGGCCTTGCCGCTGTCGCTGCCGGCGCTGCTGTGGGGGCGCTTTATCGGTGCGGCGCTGGTGGGTGGCTTGCTCGCCAGTTCGCTGATCGTGGGCTTTCTGGTCAGCCCGGTACTGGGCTGGCTCGGCTGGGTGCCGGCCGCGAGTATCGGTGCACCGATGTGGTCGGCGCTGGGGTTTGCCTGGGTTGCGTTGCTGTTGCCGGTCAGCACCGGGGTTGGGGCCTTGTATTACCTGCTGGCCTTGCGCAGCCGTGGCCTGGCGGCACCGTTTGGGTTGGCGACGGTGTTGATGCTGCTGTGGATGTTTGCCGTGGTGGTGCTCAAGGGGGGGCATATAAACCCGCTGTTGGCTGCCAGCCTGGACCCGTCGCTGTTCACCTTTGCCCAGGCCCAGGTCGAGACCTGGAGCGCCGCGCAGAAATCCCAATCGCTGTTGGCCTTGACCCCGGGGTTCTGGCTTAACCGGCTGTTGTGGTGCGTTGTGCCGCTGCTGTTATTGGCCGCTGTATTGGCGCGCACCACGCGCCAGGGCTTGATGGGCAAACGCAGCGGGGCAGTGCTGGCGGAGCCGCCGATGTTACTGACAGGCGCAGTGACCTTGCCCGGCCCGCTGACCCATAGCCAATGGTCGCGCGCCCTGTGGTATGAGGCACGTTGGCAGGTACGCCAGCTGTTTGCCCGGCGCCTCTGGTGGGTGGCGCTCGGCTTGCTGTTGGTGATGGGTGTGCTCAGTGGCTTTGTCCACGGCGTGTGGCATGCGCGAGGACCGATGGTGCCCCGGGCGGACCTGACCCTGCCGTTGTTGTCGAGTGCGTTGTTCCTGGTGATCGCCTTTATCGTTGCGGCGCTGGTTGGGCTGGTGTGCCGGCGCGATGACGTCGAAGGGTTTGGCGCTATGTTGCAGGCAACTGCGGCCCCGGCGTGGTTGCGATTGCTGGGGCGGGTGGCTTGTGTGCTGCTGGCGACCCTGACGCTTGCGCTGGTGCCGGGCCTGGCCAGCTTGCTGATCAGTGCGATTGCCGCGCCCGACAGCCTGGCGCCGGGCTTTGTGCTGGTGTATCAGGCGTTGGTGTTCGCGCCTCCATTGGTGGAGCTGGCGATGCTCACAGTGCTGGTGCATGCGCTGATCCGCCGATCCGGGCTGGCGTATGCCGCCTCGATGCTGCTGACGTTTTTCCTGGTACTCAACCATGAGTTGGGCCTGGTCACCTATCCGGCCTATGCCATGGCGATTCCTGCGCATGTGAGCGTGTCGCTGCTGACCGGCTGGGCGCCGTGGCTGGCGTTTCTGACGACCTTGGCCGGTTGGAAACTGGCCGGTTGCCTGGTCATGCTCGCGATCGCGGCACTGGCCTTGCCCCGTGGGCCGGAGCATCGTCGATTGAGCGACGTGCGCCGCGGTTTGCTCGGCTTGCCCGGTGTGTTGCTGGCTCTGGGTGCTGTCGGCTTGCTTGGCAGCGGCGTGTTGTTGCAGCGGCATTTGGTGGAGCAGGGCGATTACCAGTCTGTCGCCGAGCAACGCGCCGAACGCGCCGACTGGGAACGGCGCTGGCTGCCCGGGGCGAGTGCCTGGCAGGTGGCGGGCGGGCAGTTGCAGGTGCAGGTCGATTCGGCCGCCCGGCAGGTGGTGGGCCAGTGGACGTTGGATGGGGTGCTCACTACCGGCCTCGATGCCGAGTTGCCACCGGGTATGCAGGTGACCGCGGTCAGCGTGATGGGGCGCCCCGTTGTGTTTGAACACGCCACCGAGCACCTGCGGGTGCCGTTGGAGGGGTGCGCAGCGAGCGGTTGTCAGGTGGTGTTGAACTGGACGGTGAGTGCTGACGGCTGGCCTGCCGAGGGTGAAGCATTCTGGCTTGGGCCTCAGGGTGTGTGGCTGCAAGCGCACCGTGTGGTGCCACGCTTGGGCCTGGACAGCGAGCGGTTGTTGCGTGCACCGGCCCAGCGCAGCGAAGCCGGGTTGCCGACAGCGGTGCCCCGGTTGCCGACGGGCGCTGCGGTGGCGGTGGATGCCGTTGCACCGGCCGGGCACTGGCAATGGCAGCTTGAGGTCGATGGCCAGGCCATTACCGGCAGCAGTGAGGGGCCGCTGGACTTTGCCTATGCCACGTCGGCTCAGAAGGATATCAGCCGCGAGAACACCGCCCGTGAAGTGCAGGAGGACCTGGACGCGATGAGCGCCTGTGTGGCGCGGCGTCTGGGCAGCCGTCCCAGCGTCGAACAACTGAGTCAGTGGCCTGTCGGCATGGGTGCCAGCCGTCTGAGTCATGGCCATTTACTGCTTGGCCAGTCACCCAATTGGGACGTGGCGCCGACAGGCGTTGGGCGCTGGACGCGCCGTGCCCATATCGCCGAACTGCTTGCCCGCCAATCGCTGGTCGAGGCGAGCAACCTGCGCCAAACCCCCGGCTACCTGTGGCTCAGCCAGGGTGTGGCAGGTGCGCTGGGCCTGCTGTGTGTGGAGGACATCGACGGTGCTGATGCCCGTGCAGCGCTGGTCAAGCTGATGGCCGACGACCTGACCCGTGCCCTGGGCAATGACGGTGAGCCCGTCGGCACCCTGGCCGATGCCCGCGAACAGGGGTGGGCCGCCAGTTATGCCGCACTGGTCAGCCTTGACTGGGTCGCCGGGCAAACTCCCGAACAGCTCACGGCGCTGACCGCCGATGTCCGTAACGGCCAGGGATGGCCAACCGCGATCCAGGGCCTGCTGGGCGCGCCCTCCGATCCTGTGATTGCCGCCGCGCTCAAGCGCTGGGGGCCTGTGCAATGAAGTTGAATCATCCCTGTCTTTTGGAGCTTTGCCATGTCATCTGAACTGTCTATCCAGCCGCTGCGTCGTCCTTTCGGTTGGCGCGCCAACGTATTGACCCAAGCCATGGCGCTGACCTTGTCCAGCCAGATGTGCACGGCCTATGCCGCTGACTATCAACCCGCCGCCAGTAGCGAGACCATCGAGTTGGCGCCGGTGACGGTCAGTGCGCGGTTGACCCAGGAAAGTGCCAAGGACATTCCATTCGGTCTCTCGGTGCTTGATGGGAAAACGCTTGAGACCCGGCGGTTACGCACCCTGGAAGATGCCTTGCGCACCACGCCTGGGGTGGATGTGAACTCCTGGGGCGGCGCCAACGACGCCAACGTGCGCATCCGCGGGGTCGGCTCGCTGAACCAGATGAGCATGGATGACGGCTCGGTGGTGCTGAACGTGGACGGCGTGCCGATGTCGGTGCGCAACGCGGCAATGGCCACCCTCGACGTGCAGCAAGTGGAAGTGCTCAAGGGGCCGCAAGGCACGTTGTTCGGACGTAACAGCGAGGCCGGCGCGATTAACGTCACCACCCGCAAACCCACCCGTGAGCTGGAAGGCTATGTGCGCGGCGAAGTGGGCAACCAGGGCCAGTTCATGACCGAGGGCGCAGTGGGCGGGCCGCTGACCGAGTCCCTGGCCGGGCGACTTGCCGTGCGGCGCAGCGGCTTTGATAACTGGGTCGATGACCAGCAGGATGGCGACCCCCTGACCAAGCCCCGCGACCTGGCATTGCGCGGCAGCCTGTTGTGGGACAACGATGAAGGGACCACCGGCCTGCTGACCGTCGAACGCCAGCGCGCCGATCATTATGCCGGCTCGGAGATCCTGCGCCCGTTCGGCAATCGCCCGAGTCTCGATTACACCCCGGGTACGTTCAATGGCAACAAGAAGACCAACGAGCGTTATTCCTTCGAGCTCAACCATGACCTGGCCCAGGCCCGGATCACCTCGATCAGCGCCTACACCAGCACCGACTTCAATGCGGTCAAGGGTTATGATCGCAACATCACCCAGGCGCTGTATGGTCAACCGTTTGAATACCTGATCGAAGACTCGGCCCACGAGCGGGTCTGGAGCCAGGACCTGCGCCTGGGTTCGCTGGCGGATGCCGAGGTGTTCTGGGTGACCGGGGTGAACCTGTCGCGCTCCGAGCGCAGCTTTGACTCCAACAACTTCACCAACGGCGCGAAGCAGTTGCGCGACTTCACCACCAACAGTTATGCCGCCTACGGCGAAGTCACCTTCCCGATTGCCGAAGACTGGAAACTCACCACCGGCCTGCGCCATACCTGGGACCGCAAGACCTACGGCGCCGACTACAGCGGTGGCGGCAAGCTGGTCAGCGACAGCCGACGCTTGCAGGACGACTACAACACCGGGCGCGTGGCCCTGAGCTACGCTTGGACGCCGCAGACCAATGTGTATGCGGTGTTGTCGCGGGGCTATAAGTCGGCCGGGTTCAACGACTACGCCACCTCGATCAAGGACAGCGAACCCTACAAGGCGGCCAAGGTGAACTCCGCCGAGGTCGGCTTCAAGCATGAAAGCCAAGGCGGTGCGTTGAGCCTGGAAGGCGCGTTGTTTATCACCCGTGCGCAGGATGATCACCTGCTGGGTTACGACTTCACTTCTCAGGCGGTCAGTGCGGTGAATGGCGACACCCGCAGCAAAGGGGCCGAGTTGTCGAGCTCCTGGCATGTCACCGATGAACTGACCTTGGGCAGCGCCATCAGCTACACCAACGCGGTGGTCACCTCGGATGCGCCGGGCGTGTCTGGTGGTGATGTGGCCAAGGGCAGCCGCGTGCCGGATGTGCCGTTGTGGAGTGGCAACTTCAGCGTGGCCTGGAAGAAACCCTTGGGTGAACTGCTGGGCTTGCCGGCGCCGCGCCTGAATACCTTGCTCAACTACCGCGTACAAAAAAACCGCCCGGCGGATACGCAGAATCACTATGACCTCAAGGGGTATGCCAAGCTGGACTTGCACCTTGGAGTAGAGAGTGGGGGGGCGGAGGTATATCTGTGGGGTGATAACTTGCTGGATGCGCGGTATGACCTGTATGGCTCGTATTCCACCGATACGGTGCTGACCGGGATGCCGGGGAGAGGGCGTTCGGCGGGGGTGGGGTATAGCTATCAGTTCTGAGGCAGCCACTGGGTGCAATGTGGGAGGGGCTTGCTCCCGCTGGCGACCTGACAGCCTATAGCTATCTAACTGATGCCCTACGATCCAAATGTGGGAGGGGGCTTGCCCCCGATGGAGACCTGACAGTTGACCAGGATGTTGGATCAGACCGAGTACATATCCATTATTTAGGTAACGGCCACTATTGGTTCCGCTTTTACAGCGGGTCACTTTGAAAAGCGCAAAGTAACCAAACGCTCTTGCCCCACCACTCGGCACCTCGCTTAGGCTCGGTGTGCCCGTAATCCGCCAGTGATTTGGGGGGCCGCCGCCACGCGCCATCCATGGCGCGGGGCGGCTAAAACCGGCATCCCTGCCGGTTTACCCCCCAAATCCCTGTCGAATTCCGGCCAGCGTGGTTTAACGGGGCGCCTGAGATCAAAAGCAGATCAAGATCAAGATCAAGAGCGGCTCGCTGCGCATCGTGGTTACCGTCGGCTGCTACACAGCTGTGTAGATACCCATGCCCCGATGGGGGAGTGTCAGTCAGGACATTTGTGACTGATCCACCGCCATCGGGAGCAAGCCCCCTCCCGCATTTGAACTCAGGACAGCCGGCCGAATCGCGTCGGTTCAGAATTGATAGGTATAGCCCACGCCCACCGTCCGCCGCCGCGACGGCCCACCATAGGCCACCGGGTCACTGTAGAAACCATAGGTGTCATACGTCTGGTTCAACAGATTGTCGGCAAACGCATACACCTCGCCAAACTTGCTCTCCAGGCCCGCCCGCAGGTCGAGTTTCTCGTAGTTGTCCAGGTTGAAGTGGTTCTGCGGGTCAGCCGCGCGTTCACCCACCAGGTGGTAGTTGAGGCTGGTGTTGAGGCTGGTCTGGCCAAGGCTGGCGAAGTTGCCCAGGGGGTGTTTCCAGCTGGCGTTGACGTTGCCGCTCCAGCGGGGCACATCCGGGGTGCGGTTGCCGGCGGCGACGTCACCGGCCTGGATGCCTTGCACGCCGCTGGTGATCTTGGCATCGAGGTAGGTCGCGCTGGCGGCCAGGGTCAGGCCGTAGTCGAAGCGCCAGCTACCTTCCAGTTCGGCGCCGCGGGTGTGGGTGTCGGCGTTGAAGGCGTTGGTGGCGAAGGTCGCCGCGTCGTAGCCAAGCAAGTGATCATCGTGCACGCGCGTGTAGAACAACGCACCGTTGAGGCTGCCGCGACGGTCGTCGGTCTCGCTCTTGAAGCCCAGTTCGGCGGCCCTGCTGACGGCGGCCTTGTAGGGTTCGCTGTCGCTGACCTGGGAGGCATAATCATTGAACCCGCCGGATTTATACCCTCTTGCCAATTGCACGTAGACGTTGGTCTGTGGGGTGATCGCATAACTCAGGGCGACGCGGCCGGTGCCGTAGTGGTCGGTGAGTGCGCGCGAGTCGTCCACGGCGCTCGAGCCTGAGAAGTATTGGCCGTCGTAGGTCTTGCGGTCCCAGGAATGGCGGTAGCCGGTGGTGAGTTTCAGGCGTTCGGTGAGCGGGACAGTCACTTCGCCGTAGCCTGCGTAGGTGGTGGTAGTGAAGTCGCGGAACTTGGCGCCGGAGGTGCCGTAGGTGTTGCGTGGGGTGTCGTAGCTGCGTTCATTGCGGCTGGCGGCGACGCCGGCGACCCAGAACACGTCGGAATCGGGCAATGAGCCCAGGTGTATATCCTGGCTCCAGCTGCGCTCGAAGGATTTGTCCACCACCCAGAACTCACCGGGCGTGCCATAGAGGGCGCCCATCAGCTTGCTGTCGTAGGCGATCAAACCGGTGAAGTCGGCCGTGCCAGTGGCGGTGGTGGAGGTCAGCCGGCTGTTGGCGAAGTCGTGGTCGACCTTGATCGTGTAGCGCTCGGTGGTCTTGTCGTTGTCGTCGAACAGGCCGGGCGTCAGGTCCAGGCTCGGGTGGCTGCCGTAGGGGCGCAGTACCAGGGAATTGGTGGCGCGTTCGGTCTGCTGGCGTTCGGCGCTGAACAGCACGTGGGTGTCATCGTTGAGGTCCCACAACAAGCTGGCGCGATAGGCTTCGTTGCGCGGTTTGGTAATGGGGTTATGGGTCTGGTCGTTGTCGATCCAGCTGTCGTAGCCGGCACGTCGCACCGCCAGGCGGCCGCTGAGGCTGTCACTGAGCGGCCCGCCAATGGCGCCTTCGGTGAGGAACTGGCCTTTCTGGCCGACTTCACCACGCACGTAACCTTCGAGTTCCCGGCTGGGTTGGCGGGTGGTGATATTCACGGCACCGGCCTGGCCGATTGCGCCGGACAGTGTGCCCTGCGGCCCCTTGAGCACTTCGATGCGGTCGACGTCGAGGGTGCCGAACCCCAGGCTGCGCGACGACACAGGTACGCCGTCGATATTGAACGCGACCGAACTGTCGTCCATGGACATCTGGTAAAGCGAACCGACACCGCGGATCAACACGTTGAAGTCGTTGGGCCCGCCGGAAGAGTTGACGCTGACCCCTGAGGTATTGCGCAGTGCGCTTTCTAGGGTATCGAGGCGTTGAGTACGCAGTTGTTCGCCATCGACCACACTGACGCTGATCGGTACTTCCTTGGAATCTTCCTGGGCCAAGCGCGCCGTTACCGTGGAGGCGGGCAGTTGCAGGGGTTCGCTGAGGGTGGCGGCGAAGGCGGTAGGGGTCAGTGTCAAAGCAATCGCTATTGTTATACTATTACGTTTGCAGCAAGATTGACGGGTAGCCGCCGTGTTGCATCGTGCAGACATGATGGGACCTTGACTGAGAGTTCTGATCGGCGTGCGTTGCTCAGGGGCAGCAGCAATCTGGCTTGGCACGTGCAGTGTGCCAAATGCTAATAATTATCAATTGCAGAGTTCTACCCCGATGTGGTCTGATTCGAGCCGTATCCGGTCAGCCAGGAGATTTACGATGTCAGCCGTTCAGGGAGGCGCAGGAGAACCGATGCCGGTCTCGCGAATCATTACGGGAGGGTTTGGTAGCGATCTGGGGCCGGGAGCGCATTGCCGGGTCACGCGTATGACCCTGCAGGAGGGCCTGGACATCGTGCGTTGGCAGAGCACCTTTGAGCAGCCGGTAGAGTTGCCCTTGCAAGACGACAGCGAATGCATTCACTTCAGCTTCACCAACCTGCTAAAGGGCAAGGCCGCGTGCAGCTTTCGCGATGGGCGCCGGCAACGTCGCTATGTGATTGATGAAGGCGCGGGCAGCATCAGCTTTGGCCGTTGCCGCCATGGCCTATATCACCAGCACGGCGAGATCGACAACATCACCGTCATGATTCGCCCCGAGTTGCTGGCCCAGTGGGAATTGAAGCTCGACCCGCTGCTGAACAAGGCATTGGCCTGCGAACATTGCTTCCTCGACGGCCATCGCAGCGGTGAAATGAGTGCTACCGCGCACATGCTCGGCCTGGCCATGGACCACGGCGCCAGCCTGCCATCGGCCCCGCCGCGCAGCAGCCTGTGGCTGTACGGGCAAAGTGTCACGCTGGTCAGTCTGTTCCTCGAAGCGCGCCAGGATGGCGAATGCACCTGCCGCGTCAGCCACACCGACCGCCAGCGCCTGGTGCGGGCCCGCGATCGTTTGCTGGAGGATCTGGGCAAGGCGCCAAGCCTGTCGGAGTTGGCCCGTGAGTCCGGCTTGAGCCAGCCCAAGCTCACCCGCGGGTTTCGCCAACTGTTCTCCAACAGCGTCTATGGCGTGTTCCAGCAGACGCGCATGATCCAGGCGCGCAGCCGCTTGATGAGCGGCAATGAATCGGTGATGCGCATCGCCTCGGACCTCGGTTATGCCAACGCCAGCCATTTCGCCACGGCGTTCCGCAAGCAGTTCGGGATCAATCCGTCAATGTTGAAAAATGGCGGGCGCGGCAGAGCCCTGGATGCCGGCTGACTAGAAGGTCGCTTTCACCTGCAGTCCCAGCACCAGCGCGTTGTCGATGTTCTGTGCGGAAAACGCCCCCGGCTCGATGATGTATTGCACGTCCGGGCGCAAGGTCAGCCACGGTGTGGCCTGGTAGCCGTAGCTGAGTTCGATCAGCTGTTCAGCGTTGTCCAGGTTGGCGTAGGCCGCATTCGCGTTATCCCGGCTGCGCGGGTTGGGCACTGCACGGCCATAACCGAGGGCGACGGTATCCCGTGGGCGACTGTCGAACGGTTTGTACAGCACCAGCCCCGCGCCATACCACTTGGTGAACGGCGAAGCCGCTTCGCTGGCCGCAGAGTATTGGCCGAAGGCGTGCAAGCTGCGGCCTTGGGAGGATTGGGAGGCCCACACCGCCTGGTCGATCAACAGGTAGTGACCGCCGCGCCCGCTGACGTCCTTGTTGCTGCCAATGCGTTTTACATCGGAACTGTCGTAGTAATAACCGAGCTTGTATTCACCCGGCAGGCTGCCCGCGTGCTTGTAGATCAGCTCGATGGGCACCACGGTGCCGGTGGTGTGCTTGGGCCCCAGGTGCCAGGCGCGGCTGGAGTTGCCATTGCTGGAAGGGTCGACGTTGAACGCCGCCACCCGCAGTTGCCAGTTTGGCGAAAAGTCATATTTCACCCGCGCGCCCAGGTGCGCATTCGGGTAATTGGCCCAGCCACTGCCGCCCGACATGTTCAGCGGGTGCCCGCAGAAACCGGCGTTCATGAAGTTGCACAAAATGCCGCTGTCCAGGCCGCCGAGGTCATTGCCCATGGCCATGTAGCCGAGCTTGACGTTGAGTGCGGGGGTGAACAGCGTGCGCTCGTAGCTCAACTCGGTGAGGCGCGTGTAGAGGCCGCCGTAGTTTTCCTGGATCGGCAGGCGGTTGCCCACCAGGTCTTCGGAAGCGCTGTTGCCGCGCCGGTCGTTGATGGTCAGCTGGATGCGGTCGCCGTTGTTGAAACCGTAAAGCTTGCCCAGGTCGAACTGCACGCCGAGCTTGAGGTTTTGCGAATAGCGCGCCGAGCGATGCTGGCCGCCGTGGGCGTTGTAAGCGGTTTCGCCGCTGTAGTCGCCGGTAAAGCGGATGCCTTGTGCGTCGAGTTCACGGCGCAGGCCGCCCCAGTCGCCGGTCAGGGTGGTGTCGTCGGCTTGAACGGGCAGGGCAGCAGTCAACGCCAGGCCGAGCACCAGGCGCCCAAGGGAGGTATGAGAAGTAGGGTTCATGCGGAGTTCCAAACGCAAAGCGCGGTGCGGGAGCACCGCGCGAACAGAGAGGGGTTACGGCAGGGCGTAGGCGATCACGTAGTCGCCGCGGTCGGTGGACTGGCGCGCGCCGCCGGCGGTGACGACGATGTACTGCTTGCCGGTTTTTGGCGACACGTAGGTCATCGGGCCACCCTGGCTGCCGACCGGCAAACGGGCTTTCCAGATTTCGTCACCGTTGCCACTGTTGAAGGCGCGCAGGTAGAAGTCCTGGGTGCCGGCGATAAAGATCAGGCCGCCTTGGGTGGACAGCGTGCCGCCCAGTGTCGGCAGGCCGACTTTGATTGGCAGGTGCATGCGGATGCCCAGGGGGCCGGTGTCTTCAACCGTGCCCACCGGCACTTGCCAGGCAACTTTTTGCGTCTTCATGTCGATGGCGGTCAAGGTGCCGAATGGCGGTGCCTGGCAGGGAATGCCGGCCACCGACAGGAAGCGGTTCTTGTTGACCGCGTAAGGCGTGCCCTTGAGCGGCACGGCGCCCATACCGGTGTTCAGCGCTTCACCACCGGAAGAGGCCTGGGCCTTGTTTTGCGACGGCACCATCTGGATCCACAGCCCCAGGCGCATGTCGTTGACGAAGATAAAACCGTGTACCGGATCGGTGGAGATGCTGCCCCAGTTCATGCCGCCCAGGGAACCCGGAAAGCTCAGGGATTTATCGGTGCCCGGCGCGGTGTACAGGCCGTCGTAGCGCATGCCTTTGAAGTCGATACGGCACAGCAACTGGTCGTACGGGGTGGCACCCCACATGTCCGATTCGGTCAGGGTCTGCGCGCCAATCTGCGGCATACCCACCGATTTTGGCTGGGTCGGGGAGTATGGTTCGTTGGGAATGTTCGCGGCCTTGACCGGCACTTCCTGCACGTCGGTCAGCGGTTTGCCGGTGGCGCGGTCGAGCACGTAGATCTGCCCGGCCTTGGTGCCGATCACCACAGCCGGTACTGCCTTGTCGCTGCCTGGCGGGGTGAAGTCGATCAGGCTCGGCTGCATCGGCAGGTCGAAGTCCCAGAGGTCATTGTGGACGGTCTGGTAGACCCACTTTTCGGCACCGGTGGACGCGTCGAGCGCCAGCACGGAGGCGCCATATTTGTGGTTCAGCTGGGTGCGTTCCACGCCGTAAATGTCGGTGGAGGAGCTGCCCATCGGCAGGAAAACGGTGTTCATCAGCGGGTCGTAGGACATCGGCGCCCAGCTGTTCGGCGTGCTGCGCACATAGGTGCTGCCCGCGGCCGGCGCTTGCTTGTCTTCAGGGTTGCCTGGGTCGAACGCCCAACGCATCTGGCCGCTGATCACATCAAAACCACGGATCACGCCGCCTGGCATATCGGTCTGCACGTTGTCGGCGACACGGCCACCGACAACGACGGTGGTGCCGGCGATCAAAGGCGCCGAGGACAGTTGGTAGTAGCTGTCCGGCACATTACCCAGGCCGGCTTTCAAGTCCACTTGGCCATGGGTGCCGAAGTCTTCGCAGAACTTGCCGGTGTCGGCATCCACGGCGATCAGGCGCGCATCAATGGTGTTGGTCAGCAGGCGACGCTGGCACTGCGCACCGGCAGGCACGGTGGCGGCAATGATCGGCGAGCTGTTGGGCTGGGTCGGCTGGGCAATCGGCGCAGTGGCGTCGAAGTAGGCCATGCCACGGCAACGCTGCCACACCGCTGACTGGGCGTTGACCTCGTTCTTCCACAGCTCTTTGCCGGTGTCGGCGTCCAGGGCGATCAAGTTGTTGTGCGGGGTGCAGATGAAGACTTTGTTGCCGATCTGCAAGGGCGTCAACTGGTCTTCGGCGCCGTTGCCGTCGCTGATGGCCACGCCACCGGTGTGGTAGGTCCAGGCGACTTTGAGTTTGTCGATGTTGTCGCGATTGATCTGGTCCAGCGCGGCGAAGCGGCTGCCGCCCTCGGTGTTGCCGTAGTGCGCCCAGTCTTTCTGTGCATCGGCTTCGGCTACCGGGGTGATGCCAGGGCCGGCACCGGTCGGCGCCACGCTTGGGTGAGCGACGAACATATTGCCTGCCGCCACCGCCACGCCGACTGCCAACAAAGCCGCGACCGCATAAGCGCCACGCGCCGGTTTGCCGGCCAGCAATGGATACACCAGCGCCACCACCACGCCGATCACCGCGAACATGAACAGCCGCGAGAACAGCGGCCAGTACACCAGGCCCACGTCGGCTACCGCCCATACGGCCGTACCGACGAGGAACGCGGCAAACCACCACGCCCCGGCAGGCTTGCGCCGAGCGATCAGCAGCCCGGAGACGGCCATGGCCACGCCACCTGCCAGGAAGTACCAGGAACCTCCCAGGCTGACCAGTTTGGCGCCGCCCACGGCAAGCGCAAGGCCGAGCAGGGCGATGACAACGCCCAGGGCCAGGAGTAGAAATCTAGAGACGCCAGCGGCGCGCGATGCTCGTTTCATGTCGAATAGACTCGAGTGAGAGAGGGCAAAGACGCGATTTTAGCAAGATAAGTAACCGGTTAGTACATTGTGCCTCGTAATAGTCTTTTACAACTACGGCGACTATGCCTTGGCTCAGGCCAACGCATCGCGCTGCATCGATTGCAGGTTCTTCTCAATGGTTTCGCAAATCGCCTCCATCTGGATCTGATGCTCGCTGGAGTGAAACGGGCTTTGCAGGTCGGTGCCGATACGCTCGATGGCCAGCAGCATAAAGCCCACTACCGTGGAAGCCAGTGGGGTAAACCAGCCAAGGGATTCCACCAGGCCCACCGGTACGATCAGGCAGAACAGCGAGATAAACAGCCGCGGGAAATACACGTAGGGGTAGGGGAGTGGTGTATTGGCGATGCGCTCCATGCCGCCTTGGGCATTGGACAGGTCGACCAGGGTCGACTCCAGCCGCGCCAGGCGAATACTGTCCAGGTGGCCGGCCTTGTATTCCTTGGCCAGCAACGCCGCTGACCCGGTCAGGATGTCATTGGCAAAATTGTTGGTCGCGCCATTGCGGGCGAATTCCTCGGCCGGGATAAACGCTCGCACTTCATCCGGGCAGGGTTCGCCCTTGAGGTGGGCGGCCAGGCAATTCACATACGCCACATGGCGGCGCAGCAGTGTGGATTTGATCGGATTCACTTCGCCGTCGGGGTCATCCAGCAGCGTCAGCACCTGGCGCGCAAAGCTGCGCGAATTATTGACCATCGCCCCCCATAACGTGCGCGCTTCCCACCAGCGGTTATAGGCGCTGCTGTTGCGAAAACTGATCAACACCACCAGCGCCGAACCCAGCAATGTCAGTGGCATCAGCGGCAGGTTGATCTTGGTGGTGAGAAACAACATGAAGTCCACGGTTACTGCCACATCCCACAGCAATAGCCAGAACAGGGCCCAGCCCACATAGCCCATGGTCTTGATGATCAGGCGGTATTTCTTCAGGACGGCAGCTTTCAAACGAGAACCTCGCGGCGGGCGGTTGGCAACAATGCTCTGTTACGACGCCACGCAAGGGAGAAAGGTTCGCCGGTTGCTGAATCGATTCGTCGACCAGTCACTCGCTTCGGAGGATGTAACGAGAAGTTACGCGCAGGTGTGCGCAGAGGGTCCACTTGAATCTGGAACAACTTTGGTACTGATGACGTCTTGTCCGGCAATCGCTGTACATTGCGTTCGAGGCA
Organism: Pseudomonas sp. B329; assembly: GCF_023127835.1. Taxonomy (NCBI): domain Bacteria; kingdom Pseudomonadati; phylum Pseudomonadota; class Gammaproteobacteria; order Pseudomonadales; family Pseudomonadaceae; genus Pseudomonas; species Pseudomonas sp. B329. The sequence goes on from NZ_SPKP01000020.1 coordinate 70,064, forward strand.
AAAAGCCATTAACCGTAGGGTTTACCACGTGATTTGTTTTGGGGCCGGGCTGCAGGGATTTCGTAGCTGAGATCAGTGGAATCAAGTTGGATGATCAGGGCTCTTTCATGCATGTCAGTTCGTTGAAGTCGGCTATGTGTAATACCGCGCAAGCGCTCGAACGTCATAAGGATTTTGAATCGTGCCTGAGAGCGCATTACCACGTGCTGCTCGTGCCCTATTCCCGAAGACCGTTTTTCTACAAGAGTGCACTTAAATACAGCCGTTTGATGGTGTCGTTTGCCTTATTGAGTGAATACTTCGCCACACCCTTACCGTTATTGTCGGAAGTTAAGACCCTGTGTGTGACGCGCAGGTATTGTTCAAAAAACAGCCTGGAATCAATGTTCCTTTTATTGCGGGCGCTGGGCTTCATGGACGTCGCGCCGCACCCCGAAGACAGTCGCTTCAGGGTCTACGCGCCGTCGGATGAGGCCTGTCGCGAAGCGCGTTTGATGTTGACCTCGCTCACCGAGTCATTGGCGCGGCTTTACCCTGAACGGGCGATTTTCCGGCAAATGCGCGAGTTGGATGACCGTGGCTTCCTGTCCCTTTATTTCAAGGGCTTTGCCATTATCCTCGACGCCGATCTCACGGTGGATGTACTGCTTCCCGAGTGTTACTGGTTGGTGAAAAGAGACGCCGGGCATCTGTTGATGCTGGCGATTTATAACGATGCCTTCGCGCCGGAAAATGATCGGGCCACGTTCCGGTCATCGTCTTATCTGGCCTTGGCCAAGCAACTTTCCGTGTCCAAGACTCACATTATTCGAATGGTCCAGGAGGGTGTCGAGAAGGGGTATTTCAAAGCTCACTCCAAGACCCGGCTGGAAGTGCTGCCGCCTTTTGTCAGCCTGGTAAAACGCTTTATGGCCTTTTCTTTTGCGCTGGGCCTGCATGCTATTGAGATGGGAGCGTAAGGATGCCTGCTAACTTGAAGTTAAGGCCCAGGATGCGCAGGTTGTTGTCGCCTGCGGTGACCCAAGCGGAATGGATCGGGATCATTGCCTGGGTCGGTATCTGGCTGATTCATCCGGCCATGCAGTTCGACCTGTCCATGTTGGGTGTCACCATTGGCCTGTTGCTGGTGTGCCGGTTTCACTCCAAAACCGCCAACTTTCTACTGTGGCGGATGCTGGGAGTGGCCTATATCGTGATGTTATCCGTGGGGTTTGCCTATGTCATTGGCCTTAATCAGGAGTTGCGTATCTACGGCTTGCCCCTGGCCGTCACCCTGGTGGTCGGCAGCGCTATCTTGTTTATCAGTGTTCAGGATTATCTGGTCGGCGCCCTGTTGGTCTGGTTCATATTATGGTCGCCGATGCAGGCCGATACATATGCAGGAACACAGGCGTATCTGCTGATATTTTGCGCATCTTCGGTCTCCATCGGATTTATCCTGAGTTATTCGTATTTGAAGAACCTGCGTTCGGTGTTGTTGGTGGAAAGCGAGTTTCGCGCCTTGGCCGAAACCGATTATTTGACCTCGATCCTTAACCGTCGCGCTTTTATGCAAAGCTTCGAACAGTTGCTCGACAGCGGCCAGGCTGGCTACTTCATCATGTTGGATATCGACAGCTTCAAGGCAAAAAATGATCTGTACGGTCACGATGTCGGTGACAAGATCCTGCGGGCCATGGCCGTGTGCCTGAAAAACGCCAAAGGCAGCCACAGCTTTGGAAGAATCGGCGGGGAGGAGTTCGGCGTGTTGTTGCAGGACGATGACCCGGTCTTCGCCCGTGAGTTCGTGCTGGGTTTGTTGCAGGCCATACGCTCAAGTGTTGCCGCGCCTCACAACTACACCTGCAGTGCGGGCATGGCACGCTTCGCGCCAGGTGACGAGTTATCGGCGGTGCTCAAGATGGCGGACAAAAATCTCTACGGCGCCAAGCGCAATGGCAAGGACTGCGTGCACCTTAATGGCGTGTTGCTGCAGCCTGTTGCGTCCTGAGGGGGCAAAACGCCGGCTAGGATTGCGCAAGAACACTCGCCAGCAACCCGGGAAAGCGGCTCTCAAGCTCTTCACGGCGCAACGAATTCATATGGGTGGTGCCCACATTGCGCGTGTGTACCAGGCCTGCATCACGTAATACCCTGAAGTGGTGGGACATGCTGGACTTGGGTCGCCCGCCATCCAGTTCACCACAGCTGGCTTCGGCCACGCCGGCCAGGCAGCGCACGATGTCCAGGCGCACGGGGTCGCTGAGGGCGTACAGCACGCGCTCAAGCGTCAATTCTTGCAGGGTAGGGTGTTTGAAGGCTCGCATGGGGCGGATCATAACAGGGGGGTAGCGTTCAATACCATAGTTCGATTACCATCGAACTATCGAATCACACACGCTTCTCTCGGAGTATCTGATGTCCGCATTGTTCGAACCGTTCAAACTCAAAGACGTTACCTTGCGCAATCGCATTGCCATCCCGCCGATGTGCCAATACATGGCCGACGACGGCATGGTCAACGACTGGCACCATGTGCACCTGGCCGGCATGGCCCGGGGCGGTGCCGGCCTGCTGGTAGTCGAGGCCACAGCAGTCGCACCGGAGGGGCGTATCACCCCAGGCTGCGCCGGTATCTGGAGCGATGCCCATGCCCAGGCGTTCGTGCCGATGGTCAAGGCCATCAAGGCCGCAGGTTCGGTACCGGGCATCCAGATCGCCCACGCGGGCCGCAAAGCCAGCGCCAACCGCCCATGGGAGGGCGATGACCACATCCCGGCTTCCGATGCCCGCAGTTGGGAAACCATCGCGCCGTCGGCCATTGCATTCGGCGCCAATTTGCCCAACGTGCCGCGTGCCATGACCCTGGAAGACATCGCCCGCGTCCAGCAAGACTTCGTCGATGCCGCCCGTCGCGCCCGCGATGCCGGTTTTGAATGGATCGAACTGCACTTCGCCCACGGTTACCTGGGCCAAAGCTTTTTCTCCGAGCACTCCAACCAGCGCACCGATGCCTACGGCGGCAGCTTCGATAACCGCAGCCGTTTTCTGCTGGAAACCCTGGCCGCCGTACGTGAAGTCTGGCCGGAAAACCTGCCACTGACCGCACGCTTTGGCGTGATCGAATATGACGGCCGCGACGAGCAGACGCTTACCGAGTCCATCGAGCTGGCACGCCGCTTCAAGGCCGGTGGCCTGGATCTGTTGAGCGTCAGTGTCGGCTTCACGATTCCTGACACCAACATCCCGTGGGGTCCGGCGTTCATGGGGCCAATTGCTGAACGTGTACGTCGTGAAGCCGGTATTCCGGTGACGTCGGCGTGGGGCTTTGGTACTCCGCAACTGGCCGAAGGCGCGCTGCAGGCAGGTCATCTGGACCTGGTTTCGGTAGGGCGTGCGCATTTGGCCGATCCGCACTGGGCGTACTTTGCCGCCAAGGAGTTGGGCGTGGACAAGTCCTCCTGGACCTTGCCGGCGCCTTACGCACATTGGTTGGAACGCTACCGTTGAGGCCAGCCAGCCGGTGATATGAGCCACTCGATTGAGTGGCTTTTTTTCGCCCGTGGTTTTTGCAGTACCCGCTCGATACAACGCCGATACTTGAAAAATAACAAATGAGAATTGATATCAAACGAGAATATGCTGAGATATGATGCGCGGCGAATTATTGGCAGGTTTGCCGCCCCATCTGGCTCATTCACTAGGTTTACATCCATGCGTCGTACCCTGATTTCAATCTGTGTGCTCCAGGCGTTTTCCCCTTTGACCTGGGCAGAGGATGCCCCTGCTGAAAAAGCCAGTATCGAGCTGCAAGCCACCAATGTGACCGCTACTGCAGACTTCGAATCGGCGCAGGGCCCGGTGCAGGGCTACCATGCCACCCGTTCAGCCAGTGCGACGCGCACCGACACCTCGATTCATGAAACCCCGCAGTCCATCAGCGTTGTCTCCAAAGACGTGGTCGAGGATATCGGCGCAACCCGCCTGCAAGATGCTCTCGACTACGCCGGCGGCGTCGGCCGCGCCAACAACTTTGGCGGCCAGGGCCTGACCACCTTCACCGTGCGTGGCTTCACCACCGGTGAGTTCTACCGCAATGGGTTCCCGATCAACCGGGGTTACCCGAACATGCCGGATGCCAACACCATCGAACGCCTTGAGGTGTTGCGCGGCCCCGCAACCATGCTCTACGGCCGTGGCGACCCCGGTGGTACGTTCAACGTGGTGTCCAAGCAACCCTTGGCCGAACGCACGGTCACCCTGGGCAGCCAGGTGAATGACCAGGGCATGAAGCGCGGCACCCTGGATGCCTCCGGCCCTCTGGACGAAGAGGGCCGTCTGGCGTATCGCCTCAACGTGGTGGGCGAGGGTGGCGATACCTTCCGCGATCATGTCGAGACCGAGCGCTACGGCGTGACGCCGGTGATCACCTGGCAGGCCACCGACGCCACCAAGGTGACCTTCGAAGGCGACTTCATGCGCAACAACCACCCGCTGGACCGTGGCCTGACGCGTTTCCCCAACCAGCGCGGCACGCCATCGCGCGATACGTTCTGGGGCGACAAGGATGCCGGCAAGCTGCACAACGACAACAACATGGCCCAGTTGCGTTTCGAGCACGCGCTCAACGACAACTGGACCCTGGGCGGCGGTTTCCAATGGTTGGACGGCAGCTTGAAAGGTAACGCCATTGAAGCCAATGGACCGAGCAGCCTGGGCGCCGATGGCCGTACCCTGCAACGCAACTTCAACTACCGCAAGCTGGAATGGACCGACAAGGATTACCAGCTCAACCTGACGGGCCACTTCTCCACGGGCGGGTTCGAGCACACCTTGCTCACCGGTATCGAGTACGAGGATTACGACTACAAGTCGATCATCCAGCGTTCCAGTGCGGCCCTGGGCACTTACCCGATCGACATCTTCAATCCGGTGTACGGCCAAACGCGACCGGCGCTGACTCGCACGCCCACCCACGATAAAGAAAACCTCAAGACCTACGCCGCCTTCGTGCAGGACCAGGTGGCACTGACCGAGCGTCTGAAAGTCTTGGCAGGTGCGCGTTTCGAGCGTTTTGAACATGACTACCAAAGTTATGTGGCGGGAGTAAAACCGTGGACCGCCGCCGACAACGCCGTCACCCCGCGTGTGGGCGTGATCTACGACCTCACCGACACCGTCGCGGTCTATGCCGACGCCGCCCGTTCGTTCAAACCCAACACCGGCGCCAGCCGCGAAGGCGGTGGTTTCGCGCCGGAGAAAGGCAAGTCCTACGAGATGGGCATCAAGTGGGAGGCGCTTGATCGTCAACTGAGCGTCGACGCGGCGATCTACCAGATCGAAAAGAAAAACGTGCTGGCCACCGACCCTTTGGACAATACCCTGAGTGTCGCGACCGGCCAGGTACGCAGCCGCGGATTTGACCTCAACGTGGCGGGCAACCTCACACCCGAGTGGCGTGTGATCGGCGGCTACGCCTACGTGGACGCCGAAGTGACCCGCGACACCACCCTGCGCGCCGGCACCCGCTTGATGAACATCCCGCGCAACAGCTTCAGCCTGCTCAACGTCTACGAGTTCCAGGACGGCGCACTCAAAGGGCTGGGCCTGGGTGCCGGTGGTAAGTACGTCGACCAGCGCGCCGGCCAGACCGCCAATACGGCCTTCTCGATGGACGCCTACACCGTGGTCGACCTGCTGGGTTACTACAAGGTCAACGAGCAGGTGCGTCTGAATCTGGACGTGAAAAACCTGTTCAACCGCGAGTATGAGGAAGGCGCGTTCGGCAATATCTACGCTTACCCAGGCGCACCACGCACCGTGCAGGTCGGAATCTCCTACACCCTATAAGGCTATACACAGTACTCAATGTGGGAGGGGGTTTGCTCCCGATAGCGGTGAGTCAGTCTCAATGTTTTTGACTGATACACCACTATCGGGAGCAAACCCCCTCCCACATTTGCAGCTGCGTTACTGTCAGGTTTGACAGTAGACAGTGAAGGGCGATGGAGGGATGTTTGCCGTTAACGTGTCAGCGTAGTGGTCGGCGCTTATTATTTTTCCAAGCCACGCTTAATAGGGATATTAAAAATGGAACAGGAACTCATAAATGAAGTTGAAGAACTGATTAAAAAAACCAACGATGCGGAGCGTCTGTTCACCCGGTACGCCACCAAGTGCTACACGTCAGCCTTGCAAAAATACGCCAAGGAAATCAGCGAGACCTCATACACGTATCTGTTGGCCGAGCTTGCCGAAAGTTCGTTGAGCTCCGAAATCCTCGGCCGGCCAGGTGCCAATATCAGCCTGGTCAGGATCGAGATAGAGGAGGTTATGCTCGAAGCCGACGTGATCAAGAAATTGAAACGGGCCGAAACCCACTATCTGGAAACGTTGGAATCGGTGCGTAAGTTCGAAGACCTTAAACGCTTTGAAAAGATGCAGGACACGTCCGATATCGTGCGCTCGATAAAACTGGGTGTGTCACGTTTCAATATCCTGTTTGTCATCCTGCTGATCGGCGGCTTGACGTGGGCGGCGATCAATCTGCCTAAAGAAGCCCTGGCGCTTATATCTGCCGCTATCGGCGGGGCTATCACCCACTTGTTGTCCGAGCGCCAGGCGGTGCTGGCGCTGAAAAAAGAGGGCGATAACACCTGCCCCAGAGCCAACAATAACAATCAGGAGTGAGTGCGACGGGGTGGGGTTACAACGGCGTCAATACATTCATCACCGTATCCAGCGCCACCCGCGTGTCATCCAGTTGTACCAGCGAAGCATGCCTTGCGCCCAGCGCATCGCGGTTCTGGATCGCGGTGAGGATTGCCTTGTGCCGGGGCAGGCTCAGGCCCTGGATATCCGGGCGGCGGTTGGTGATATTGATCGACTCGCGCAGCGGCAACGAGAGCATGTTGCACATATAGGCGAGCAGGTCGTTGCGGGTGGCGTCGGCAATCGCGCGGTGGAAGTCCAGGTCGGCCTGCAACAGGTCCTCGTGGGTCTTGGCGGTTTCCATGCCCTGGTAGGCTTGTTCGATGATGGCGATGTCTTCATCGGTGGCGGTGGTCGCGGCCATGGCAGCGATTTCCGGTTCGAGGATGCGGCGCACCCCGGCCAGTGTATTGAAGAACTCACTGTGGGGCGTGGACTGCATCAACCAGGACAGCACATCCGGGTCGAGCAGGTGCCATTTCAAGCGTGGCCGTACCACCGCACCCACCCGTGGCTTGGAATACACCAGGCCCTTGGCGCTGAGCACCCGCGTCGCCTCGCGCAACACTGAACGGCTGACCTGGTATTCCTCGCACAGCGTGGCTTCCATGGGCAACCGTTCTTCGGGCTTGAAGCGACCGGAAACGATGTGCATGCCCAGGTCCTGAACGATCTGGGCATGCTGGCTCTTGCGCGGCTTGGGCGGCTGGTGATCCATAACGACGGGCAGGCTCTGGCTTGAATTCGCCGCATCATAGCATCCCAATTAGTGGGAATGCCGTGGGACTTCCGCTCCGCGGCAGCCCACCAGGAAGTCAAAGTCGCAGCCCTGGTCGGCTTGCAGCACATGGTCGATGTACAGTTGGCGATAGCCACCGACGATCAGCTTTTGCGGTGGCGCCAGATCAGCCATGCGCGCCGCCAGCTCGGCGTCGGGGATGTCCAGGTGCAGGCGGCCATTGGCGCAGTCGAGTTCAATCCAGTCACCTTCCTTCACGGCCGCCAATGGCCCGCCGGCAGCGGCTTCCGGTGCCACGTGCAAGACCACCGTGCCGTAGGCGGTGCCGCTCATGCGCGCATCGGAAATGCGCACCATGTCAGTCACGCCCTGGGCCAGCAGTTTGGCCGGCAGTCCCATGTTGCCGACCTCGGCCATGCCTGGGTAACCCTTGGGGCCGCAGTTCTTCATGACCAGGATCGAGTTGGCGTCCACGTCCAGCTCCGGATCGTTGATGCGCGCCTTGTACATGTCGAAGTTTTCGAACACCACCGCACGGCCACGGTGTTGCATCAGTTCGGCGCTGGCGGCAGACGGCTTGAGCACCGCACCCAACGGCGCCAGATTGCCGCGCAGCACGCAGATGCCGCCGTCGGCGCGAATCGGGTTGTCGAGGGTGCGGATCACTTCGTCCTGGCCGTAGATCGGCGAGTCCTTGGTGTTCTCGCCCAGGGACTTGCCGTTGACGGTCAAGGCGTTCGGGTGTGGGATCAGGTTGGCCTCACCCAGGCGACGCAACACGGCAGGCAGGCCGCCAGCGTAGTAGAACTCTTCCATCAGGAAGCGCCCTGAGGGTTGCAGGTCGACGATGGTCGGTATGCCGCGCCCGATGCGGGTCCAGTCATCGAGGTCCAGCTCCACGCCGATGCGCCCGGCGATGGCTTTAAGATGAATCACCGCGTTGGTCGAACCGCCGATGGCCGCGTTCACGCGAATCGCGTTTTCAAACGCTTCTTTGGTGAGGATCTTCGACAGCTTCAAGTCTTCGCGCACCATCTCGACCGCACGCATACCGGACATGTGCGCCAGCACATAACGCCGCGCATCCACCGCTGGGATCGCCGCGTTGTGGGGCAGGGACGTGCCCAGTGCCTCGGCCATGCACGCCATGGTCGAGGCGGTGCCCATGGTGTTGCAGGTGCCTGCCGAGCGCGACATACCGCCTTCGGCCGCGAGGAAGTCATCCAGGGTGATGGTGCCGGCCTTGACCTGTTCGCTGAGCTGCCACACCACCGTGCCCGAGCCGATGTCCTGGCCCTTGTGTTTACCATTGAGCATCGGCCCGCCGGTGACCACGATAGCCGGGACATCACAACTGGCGGCGCCCATCAGCAGCGCCGGGGTGGTTTTGTCGCAGCCGGTCAGCAGCACCACACCGTCAATCGGGTTACCGCGAATCGCTTCTTCCACATCCATGCTTGCCAGGTTGCGGGTCAGCATCGCGGTAGGGCGCAGGTTGGATTCGCCGTTGGAGAACACCGGGAACTCCACCGGGAAGCCACCGGCCTCGATCACGCCGCGCTTGACGTGCTCGGCGATCTGGCGGAAATGCGCGTTGCACGGGGTCAGCTCCGACCAGGTGTTACAGATGCCGATGATCGGCTTGCCATGGAACTGGTGGTCGGCAATGCCCTGGTTCTTCATCCAGCTGCGGTACATGAAGCCGTTTTTGTCGGCGGTACCAAACCACTGGGCGGAGCGTAGGCCGGGCTTTTTGTCAGGCATGATCGATTCTCTTATTGTATGACTATATGTTCTATGCGTGCTTAAACATAAGCGCAAAATCGCTGCTTTGGAAGTGTTGTTTTGTAAATAGTCATACTATATAGTCTTTCTCAACTGAGGTATGACCCTGGCGGATTTCGCGAGAGGCGTCCCCCCGAGCTTCTATAAAAACAACAATCGGAGATCGACCCCATGAGCCAGGAATTGCGGCTTATTCGGCGCATCACGCTGAAACTGATTCCCTTCCTGATCCTGCTGTACCTGATCGCCTACGTAGACCGTTCCGCCGTAGGGTTCGCCAAGCTGCACATGGGCGCCGACGTAGGTATCGGTGACGCTGCCTATGGTTTGGGCGCAGGGTTGTTCTTCATCGGCTACTTTCTGTTCGAGATCCCCAGCAACCTGATGCTCGACCGCTTCGGCGCGCGGCGCTGGTTTGCGCGCATCATGATTACCTGGGGCGCCATCACCATCGGCATGGCCTTTGTGCAGGGGCCGCACAGTTTCTATGTGATGCGCTTTCTGCTGGGCGCGGCGGAAGCGGGGTTCTTCCCCGGCGTGCTGTACTACATCACCCAGTGGTTCCCGGTGCGCCATCGCGGCAAGATCCTTGGGCTGTTCATTCTCTCCCAACCCATTGCAATGATGATCACCGGGCCCGTGTCCGGTGGTTTGCTCGGCATGGACGGCATTCTTGGCCTGCACGGTTGGCAGTGGCTGTTTATCGTGATCGGCACCCCGGCGATCCTGCTGACCTGGCCGGTGCTGCGCTACCTGCCGGACGGTCCCAGGCAGGTCAGCTGGATGAGCGAGCAAGAGAAAACCTGGCTTACCGGCGAGCTGGAAAAAGACCTGCAAGCCTACGGCCAGACCCGTCACGGCAACCCGCTGCACGCGCTCAAAGACAAACGCGTGCTGTTGCTGGCGCTGTTCTACCTGCCGGTGACCCTGAGCATCTACGGCCTGGGCCTGTGGTTACCGACCTTGATCAAGCAGTTCGGTGGCAGTGACCTCACCACCGGCTTCATCTCGGCCGTGCCCTATATCTTCGGCATCATCGGCCTGCTGATCATCCCGCGCAGTTCCGATCGATTGAACGACCGCTATGGCCATCTCGCCGTGCTCTATGTGCTCGGCGCCATTGGCCTGTTCTGCAGTGCCTGGCTGAGTGTGCCGGTGCTGCAGATGGCCGCGCTGTGCCTGGCGGCCTTCGCGATGTTTTCCTGCACGGCGGTGTTCTGGACTTTGCCGGGACGTTTTTTTGCCGGTGCCAGCGCGGCGGCCGGCATCGCCTTGATCAACTCGGTGGGCAACCTTGGCGGCTATATCGGCCCGTTCGTGATCGGGGCGCTCAAGGAGTACACCGGCAACCTCGCCTCTGGCCTGTATTTCCTATCCGGCGTGATGCTGTTCGGGTTGCTGCTGACCCTCGTGGTCTACCGCTTGCTGGAGCGCAAGCATGTACTGCCGGTCGATCAATTTGCTGCCAGCGCCCGTGGCGCCACACGTACTTAAATCCAGGAGAACCTGCATGCGTTTAGTTCAGTTCGAGTTGAGCAACGGTGAGCGCCGCGTCGGCGTGGTGGAAGGCAACACCCTGCGGGAAGTGCAGGGCGCACACAGCGTGCGCGAATTGGCCCTGGCCGCTATCGAAGCCGGGGTCAAATTGCAGCAACAGGTACAGAGCCTGGGCCTGGGCGCCAGTCATGACTACGCGGCGCTGCTGGCCGAACTTAAAATCCTGCCACCGCTGGACCACCCGGACCCGGCCCATATGCTGATCAGCGGCACCGGCCTGACCCACCTGGGCAGTGCCTCGGCCCGCGACAAGATGCACCAGCAGGCCGGTGATGAAAGCGCGATGACCGACACCATGCGCATCTTCAAATGGGGCGTGGAGGGCGGCAAACCCGCTGCCGGCCAGGCCGGTGTGCAGCCGGAGTGGTTCTACAAGGGCGACGGCAGCATTGTCGTGCGTCCAGGCGCCGCCTTCCCGGTGCCGCCGTTTGCCGAAGACGCCGGCGAAGAGCCGGAAATCGGCGGCCTGTATGTGATCGGTCACGACCGCAAGCCTTATCGCCTGGGCTTCGCGGTGGGCAACGAGTTCTCCGACCATGTGATGGAACGCAAGAACTACCTGTACCTGGCCCATTCCAAACTGCGCAGTTGCAGCTATGGCCCGGAGCTGCGCGTGGGCGAGTTGCCCGCGCATCTGGCCGGTACCAGCCGCATCCTGCGTAACGGCGAGGTGATCTGGCAGAACGAATTCCTCAGCGGCGAAGCCAACATGTGCCACAGCCTGGAAAATCTTGAATACCACCACTTCAAATACAGTCAGTTTCTCAAACCGGGCGATGTGCATATTCACTTCTTCGGCACCGCCACCCTGTCATTCGCCGACGGTATACGTACTCAACCGGGCGATGTGTTCCAGATCAGCCAGGCTGAGTTCGGCGCGCCATTGATCAACGGCATCGGCACGGTCGACGCGGTATTCGAACCCGGCCACGTCATCACCCTTTAAGGAGACCTACATGACCCAGTTCCTCGGCCACAACTACATCGGCGGCCAGCGCAGCGCCAACGGCAGCGTCAAGCTGCAGAGTATCGATGCCATCACCGGCGAAGCCTTGCCCCAGGATTTCTACCAGGCCACCCCGCAAGAGGTGGATGCCGCCGCCAAAGCCGCAGCGGCCGCTTACCCGGCCTACCGCGCCTTGAGCGCCGCACGGCGTGCGCGGTTTCTGGACGCGGTGGCCGATGAGCTGGACGCGCTGGGCGATGATTTCGTCGAGTTGGTCTGTCGCGAAACGGCGTTGCCTGCTGCCCGTATCAAAGGCGAGCGCGGGCGTACCAGTGGCCAGATGCGCTTGTTCGCCACCGTGCTGCGCCGTGGTGATTTCTACGGGGCGCGTATCGACAAAGCCCAGCCCGACCGCCAGCCGTTGCCGCGTCCGGACCTGCGTCAATACCGTATCGGCCTGGGCCCGGTGGCTGTGTTCGGTGCCAGCAACTTCCCCCTGGCGTTTTCCACCGCCGGTGGCGACACCGCCGCTGCGCTGGCCGCCGGTTGCCCGGTGGTGTTCAAGGCGCACAGCGGGCACATGGCGACCGCCGAGCGCGTGGCCGATGCGATCATCCGCGCCGCCGAGGCCACCGAGATGCCCGCGGGCGTGTTCAACATGATCTTCGGCGGCGGTGTCGGTGAAGCGCTGGTCAAGCACCCGGCAATCCAGGCGGTGGGCTTTACCGGTTCGCTCAAGGGTGGTCGTGCCCTGTGCGATATGGCGGCCGCACGCCCGCAACCGATCCCGGTATTTGCCGAAATGTCGAGCATCAACCCGGTCATCGTGCTGCCCCAGGCCCTGCAAACGCGTGCCGAGAGCGTCGCCCGCGACCTGACTGCCTCGGTGGTACAAGGCTGCGGCCAGTTCTGCACCAACCCCGGACTGGTGATTGGCATCGCTTCGCCTGCGTTCACCGCGTTCACGCAACAGATCGCGCAATTGATCGGTGAGCAACCGGCGCAAACCATGCTCAACACCGGCACCCTGGACAGCTACGGCAAGGGCCTGGAAAAACTCCTGTCTCACCCGGGCATCCAGCATCTGGCAGGCAGCGCGCAAGCGGGCAACCAGGCTCAACCGCAACTGTTCAAGGCGGATGTACGCTTGCTGATCGACGACGACGAAGTGCTGCAGGAAGAAGTGTTCGGCCCCACCACGGTGTTTGTCGAGGTCGTCGACCAGGCTCAACTCAGCGCCGCCCTGCATGGGCTGCACGGCCAGTTGACCGCCACGATCATCGGCGAACCGGCTGACCTGCAACAGTTCGCCGAGTTGACGCCGCTGCTGGAGCAGAAGGTCGGGCGCATCCTGCTCAACGGTTACCCCACGGGGGTGGAAGTCTGCGATTCGATGGTGCACGGCGGGCCGTATCCGGCGACCTCCGACGCCCGCGGCACCTCGGTCGGCACCCTGGCCATCGACCGTTTCCTGCGGCCCGTGTGCTTCCAGAATTACCCTGATAGCCTGCTGCCCGACGCGTTGAAAAACGCCAACCCGTTGCGTATCCAGCGCTTGGTGGATGGCGCACCGTTTCGAGAATCACTGTAAGTCATCAGGAGGCTTCATGTCGTTGAGCGCAGTCACCCCACACCGTGCCCGGTTGGGCGAAGGGCCGTTCTGGGATGTTCGATCCCAGGCGCTTTACTGGGTGGATATCGCCGCCAAACAGGCACTGCGCTGGATGGACGGGCAGTTGCAGGTGTGGCAGTTGCCCGAGCATGTCTCGGCGTTTATTCCGTGTGAAAGCGGCGATGCGCTGGTGACCTTGAGCAGCGGTGTGTATCGCCTCGACCTGGCTACCCAGGCGCTGACCCTGCTGTGCGTGGCCGACCCGCAGCCGGGCAATCGTGGCAACGAAGCGCGCTGCGATGCCCAGGGCCGGCTGTGGCTGGGCACCATGCAGAACAATATCGGTGAGCAGGGCGAAGACCTGCCCATCACCCGGCGCTCCGGTGGCCTGTTCCGTGTCGATGCCGATGCGCGGGTCACGCCGTTGCTGACCGGGCTGGGCATTCCCAACACGTTGCTTTGGAACGAGGAGGGTAGCCAGGTGCATTTCGGCGACAGCATGGACGGCACGCTGTATCAGCATTCGATCCAGTCCGACGGCCAGCTCGAACCCGCCCAGGTATGGTTTGCACCCCATGAGCGCGGTGGGCCGGACGGCTCGGCCATGGACAGCGAGGGCTACATCTGGAACGCCCGTTGGGACGGCAGTTGCCTGCTGCGCCTGACGCCCGCAGGTGAGGTCGACCGCATCATCGAGCTGCCGGTCAGCCGTCCCACCAGTTGCGTGTTCGGTGGGCCCGACCTCACCACCTTGTATATCACCAGTGCCGCGAGTCCCTTGGATCACCCTTTGGACGGTGCGCTGTTGGCCATTGAAGTGGATGTCCCTGGCAAGCCTTGCCATCGTTTCGCCGGTTAAACCCAAGACTCAAAAACAACAACAAGAGGTGTCGTTCATGAAAAAGGTTCTACGCGTTCTGGCTGCCGCTGTTGCGTTAAGCAGCCTCAGCAGCATCGTATCCGCCGAAGAAGTGAAGATCGGCTTCCTGGTCAAGCAGGCCGAAGAGCCGTGGTTCCAGACTGAATGGGCCTTCGCCGAAAAAGCCGGCAAGGAGCATGGTTTCACTGTGATCAAGATCGCCGTGCCCGATGGCGAGAAAACCCTCTCGGCCATCGACAGCCTCGCCGCCAACGGTGCCAAGG